>CAXMNC010000226.1:0-29500 GCA_964194625.1 Acidiferrobacterales bacterium | reverse complement strand
TGGCCGCTTCTGCGCTTCTCGGCAATTGCTCCCTGCATTACTCTGCCTTCCGACATCCCTGTCGGTCGCCTGCGCCCGCGGCATTAGTGCATCCTTGCACGTCAGAACAATCCTTGCCTTGTACATCGCGCTGCCCCTAGGTTTAGGGTGTTTGGCGCCTTACGCCGAGCCGAGCGCCGACAGAGGCGAAGCGCGGCGCGAAGCGGTCCGGGAAGGATCCCGGACGTCCGCGCCGGGGACAGGGATGGCCCCTGCGCGGACCCACTGAGACGATGGAAGGCAGCGAGGGAACCGGTTGGTGTTAGCCGGTGAAGGCGCAGGCGAAGATGCGTTTGGGAACTTTTGGCGAAACAAAAGTTCCTCGTCTGCCGGGACGAGACCCGGCTTATAACTACAACTTATCCCTCAACGCATAATACAGCATGCCTAAAACCAACCCCGGCCAACGTAGTAGTGTGCCGCCGGGGAATTTGCGTTGTGGGATGCGGGCAAAGACATCGAATCGTTCCGCAGTACCGGCGACGGCCTCGGCGATGAGCTTACCACCCATCGACGTCAACGCAACTCCACTGCCCGAATAGCCTTGCGCGTAATAGACATCACCCTCGAGTCGACCAAAGGTCGGCAAACGATTCATGGTAATCGCGAGCGTACCGCCCCAGGCGTAATCGATACGCGTATCTACAAGCTGTGGATACACACGTAGCATGTAGTTGCGCACGAATCGCTTAATGTCTGACGGGAAGCGGCTTGTATAATTTTCGCCGCCACCGAAAAGCAATCGATGATCGGCGGATAGTCGATAGTAATCAATGACGAACTTCGTGTCTTGTACTGCAACGTCGTCACGGATGAGGCTGCGCGCCTTGTCTTCACCCAATGGTTCTGTGGCCAGTATGAAGTTATTGATGGGCATGATCTTGCCGCTGATACGAGGTTCCAGCCGACCAAGATAACCGTTGCAAGCAACGACGACGTAACGCGCATGAACCTTTCCACTTTTAAGGTAGATGTCTGCGCCATTTGATACTTTCTGGATACGTTTTGCACGTGAGTTTTCGAAAAGTTGGGCGCCCGCCGCATCCGCGACCCGCGCCAATCCCAGCGCATAATTCAGCGGGTGTAAGTGACCGGCGCCGTTATCTAGTGTCCCACCATAATAGATGCCGGTACCAAGCATCTGCGCCACTTCATCGCCTGATACGATACGCGCGTGGGGGTAGTCGTAGCGCTCTTGGAGGGCCTCCACGTAATGCTCGAACCACACATTTTCCGTACGCTTATAGGCAACCGTGAGTTGTCCAGATTTTAGATCACAAGCGATCTTATGGCGCGCAATTCGTTCCCTGACCGTGGCCTTCGCCTCCTCCGCTAACTCCCACAACAACTTGGCATCCTCGCGACCAACGATCTTCTCAAGTTGGATGACGTCTTTGCGCTGTCCGGTCGAAAGCTGACCACCGTTGCGGCCAGAGGCGCCCCAACTGATGCGTTCGGCTTCGATTAATTTTACGTCGTAGCCACGCTCGGCGAGATGGAGCGCACTAGAGAGACCGGTAAAACCACCGCCAATAACACAAACGTCGCAGCTGACATCCCCCGCAAGCGGCGCGTAGTCCTTTAAACCAATGACGGTAGCAGCGTAATAGGAGTCGATGTGTTGCGAAGGCGCGCGCGAGATCACAGATACCAGTCGTATTCCAAAGGCGACACATGGCGCCTGAACTTTTCCATTTCACCGCGCTTGGTCTCGCAATAAAGCTCTAAATAGTGCGGGTCGATATAGGAAGCCAGGGTCTTGGATTGTTTGAGTCTGTCCAACGCCTTGTCTAGTTCCAATGGCAGGTCGGGATCCACCACAGTACAGGCATTGCCGTCAGATGGCGGTCCGGGATCGATCTTGTCCACCAACCCATGGTGTATCCCGGCCAGCAGCACCGCTAACACCAAGTAGGGGTTAGCATCGGCCCCTGCCACCCGGTGTTCAACCCGTCGGGCATTAGCCGATCCACTCGGTATCCTACAGGCCACCGAGCGATTGTTTAGTCCCCAGCTCTTGGTGACCGGCACATAGAGGTGTGGTGCGAAGCGACGATAGGCATTGACGTTGGGCGCGAATATCGCGAATGAATCTGCCATCGTCGTCGTCAACCCACCGATGGCATGTCGCAGGGCATCGCTACCCGATGCACTACCATCGTCGAAAACATTCTTTCCGTCCTTATCAACCAAACTGATATGCACGTGCATACCACTACCGCTTAAGCCTGCAAACGGCTTTGACATAAACGTGGCGTTCAGGCCATGGCGGGTGGCGACGGACTTGACGATGTGACGAAGTAGCGCGCAGTGGTCGGCAGCGACTAGCGGTGAATCAGTGTGGTGCAGGTTAATTTCGTACTGCGCCGGCGCGAATTCCGTGGTGGCCACGGACGTCGGGACGTTTTGTGCGCGTGCCGCATCTTCCACCGCGGCGAAAAACTTCGCGTGACCATCTAGTTCGGCAATGCCATAGACTTGCGTGGTGTTCTCGCGCTCGCTGGTCATAGCTGAGACAATTGCCTGTGGAAATCCCTGCCCATCGCGTTTCTTGTCCAATAGGTAGAATTCAAGCTCAAACGCGATAACCGGTGCCAGACCAAGCTCAGAGAATTTCTCGACAACGCGGGCGGCTACATTGCGCGGATCGACGGCGGCGAGCGTACCATCTTCATTGCGCATGTTCATTAACACTTGCGCGATCGGCTCTTCCGTCCACGGGCACGACACCAATGTACCGGGAACGTGCACGGCAGTGCCGTCGGGATCGCCGTCCGTCACGCCCATGCCCAACGGGTTATTGCAGTGGCCGAGGACATCCAGAAAATACACCGAGTGTGGCAGCAGTACACCACTGGTAAAGATCTTGTCGAATTCGTCGCGCCCGCACCGTTTACCGCGAACGATCCCACAGAGATCTATGACGATCGCATCGATGAATCTCGTATCTGGATGATTTTTGAGAAATTGTTGTAACTCTTGCAATCCGCTCAGCATTTTTGAATTGTCTTTCATCTACACCTACCTTGCGTCTTGAATCCGATAGTATGCGTAGGCTGCTCGTAGCGCCCAACGGCGTACCGCGGCAAAAGGAAATTTCGGTGCCAGTCCATGTATTACGCTAGGAAAAGGTTCAACGTATTTGTTCGGCTCCGCAATATGTCGTGCCAACATCATACCGGCCCAAGGGGCAGTGTTCACGCCATTGGCCTGATAACCGAAACCGTACCAAACGCTAGCATCATCATCCAGCTGCCCAACCGATGGTGTGAGCTTACGGGTCATACAGACAAGTCCGCGCCAAAAGTGGGTAATCGTCACATCGCGCCAACCGGGGAATACCTCGGCCAGCCGACGGATCATCCAGTCCCGCATACGTGCGCCATCCTTGGGATGCCCCGTGGTATCGCCGCGGGTACCGAATAGGAAACTGCGATCCGGTAGCATACGATAGTAGAACAACAGGTTTCGTGTGTTACAGATAGGTGTCGACGTATGCCACTTTTGTCGTTCTAGTTCTTCATCGGTCAGCGGACGCGTCGTAATGATGTTGGATAGCACTGGCAACATCATTTTGTCGAATGCCTGATGCAACCCCTCACGGGTGAACCCGTTTGTGGCGACAATAACACGACGCGCCGTGAGCGTCGCTTCTCTGGTAACCAGGCGATGCACGCCACCAGTGTGTACCCATTCGAGGACCCGACTATGGGGATGTAACCAAGCGCCGCGTCGGGCCGTCGCGGCGGCTAGACCTTTTAGAAACTTGAGCGGGTTTAGTGCAAAGCCAGCGGCCATGTGCATGGCGCCGTACTGTTCGGTTGAGTCGTGCCCCACTTCTATAAACTCAGACCTAGTTAATACACGTGTCTTGATTCCGAACAAGGACGACAGCGCTTGTGCTTCTTCTCGTAACGCTTGAAATCTTGATGGGTGATGGGCAACCGTAAAGTTACCATCGCCTTGGCGATCGAGGTCTATGTTTTCGTCAGCCGCAAGCGACGTCACTAAGTCCATGCCTTCAAGCTGGGTCGCGAAGAATCGCTTGGTCTCATCAAGACCATATCGTTTTATCAATTGCTGAATCGATAGTTGGCTGGCTGGCAAACAACAAAATCCACCGTTGCGACCCGATGCGCCCCAACCGATATGCCCCGCCTCTAACACGCGAACATCGATGTCGTAATCCCGCGCCAAGTGTAAGGCGGCGGACAGGCCTGTATAACCGCCACCGATAACGGCGACATCGCATGCGGCGTCGGGTGAGAGGGGTTGGTAACCGTTACCGCTTGTCGTGCTAGTCGCTTCCCAGTAACTCGGTACCGGCTGAGTGTCATCGTAAATGGATGGGTGATACATGCAAGAAGCGAGTTACTTTTTGAAACGACTACTGGTCGGGGCCCGAATCTTCGTGCCGTGGTAGATCATCTCTTACGTCGAACCAATCCAACTGGCTGTGGGTCCAAATATGGTATTCGGGTACGATTTGCTCGGGATCATCGAGGGTCACGATGTTGATATCCACCGTTTTCGCATTCTCGACCTCTCGATAGCCAATCTGGGTCCCACAATCGCGACAAAACAAACGAAGACCCCAGGATGAAGATCGATACCTGCCCGGCTCGCCTGTACACACGAAATCATCGATGAGTATCGTCGCCCAGGCAAGCACTGGTGCCCCGGCTGAGCGCTGACACAAACGGCAGTGACAATACCCCGCATCTAGTGGTCTCGCATTCAATCGATAACGGATTGCGCCGCACAGGCAGCCACCCTCTAAGGGAAGATCGTTGCTCATTCCATTAGCACCGGTGGTTGACGCGGGTTATTTTACGCCCAATTGTGCCGCAGTCATGTCCAGACATTTTCTTGCAATCGTGATTAGTTCATCGATTTGTGACTTGGTGATGATCAATGGCGGCGAAATAATCATGGCGTCGCGCACCGCACGCATCACCAGCCCATTGTCAAAGCATAGATCTCGGCACAACCCTGCCGTTTTGCCTTCTGGCTGAAATTTCTGTTTCTTTTTCTTGTCTTTAACTAACTCGAGCGCGCCGAGGAAACCGGCACTCCGTGCTTCGCCGACCAACGGATGATCGGCCAACTCGCTCCAACGCTTACGAAGATAAGGGCCGGTTTCACGGTCTACATTCTCGATGATTTTTTCATCGCGTAAGATTTTGATATTAGCGGCGGCTACGGCGCAGGCGGTGGGATGGCCGGAATAGGTAAACCCATGTTGGAATTCGCCACCCTTGTCAATCAACGCATCGGCGATACGATCGCCGACCATCAGCCCGCCGATGGGCAAATATCCAGACGATAGGCCTTTGGCAATAGGCATCAAATCCGGCTTGAGCCCAAAGTAATCACTGCCAAACCATTTACCGGTGCGCCCAAAGCCACAGATCACCTCATCTACGACCAACAAGATATCGTACTGCTTACAAATACGTTGAATCTCTGGCCAGTAGGTATCTGGCGGGATAATGACACCGCCGGCCCCTTGAATGGGTTCAGCAATGAACGCGGCCACACGATCGACGCCCAATTCGTTTATCTTGCTTTCCAGCGTCTTCGCTGCCTTGATACCGTACTCTCCGGGAGACAGGCCGCCGCCATTGAAATACCAATACGGTGCTTCGATATGCACGATATCGGGAATCGGTAGGTCGCCCTGTTTGTGCATATGTGGCATACCGCACAGGCTGGCACCAGCAACGGTACTGCCGTGGTAAGCGTGCTCACGGCTGATAATTACTTTTTTGGCCGGTTTATCTTGCAGGTCCCAATATCGGCGAACCATACGAATCACGGTATCGTTCGCTTCGGAGCCGGAGTTGGTATAGAACACGTGATTCAGTCCGGCTGGCGTGACCTCCGCAAGTAAACGCGACAGCTCGATTGCCGGCGGATGTGAAGTCTGAAAGAAACTATTGTAGTACGGCAACTCCAACATCTGCCGCCGCGCGACATCAGCCAACTCTTGGCGGCCATAACCAACGTTCACACACCACAGTCCGGCCATGCCGTCAAGTATGCGGTTATCGTTCGAGTCCCATAGATAGACACCCTCTGCGCGCGTGATGATCCGGACGCCCTTCCCGTGCAATTGTTTATAGTCAGTAAACGGCTGCAGGTGGTGGCGCCGATCATAGGCCTGCAAATCTGCCGTGGTAGTTTTGTCGTTCATTGTATTACCTATCACCGTGTAGGTGTCTACACATTCAAAAGCAAGTATTCGCGTTCCCAAGAGCCGATCACTCTAAAGAACGTCTCGTACTCCTGTTCTTTAACTGCACAAAACGCGCTTACAAACGTCTCTCCGAGGATCTCTCGTAGGGGGTCACATTCCTTTAAGTTCTGTAGCGCAGCTTCAAGATTTCTAGGTAGCGAGAAGGGCAATTTGTAGGCATCCCCCTCATGTGGTTTCGTCGGTTCGAGTTTCTCTTTCATACCGAGGTAACCACAGGCGAGCGATGCGGCGATCGCAAGATACGGATTTACGTCTGCGCCGGCGACACGATTTTCCACACGTCGGGCGTCGGGTGAAGATAAGGGTATACGCAGGCCGACGGTGCGGTTGTCGTAGCCCCATTGGACATTGATCGGCGCTGAGTTATGGCGCGCAATACGTCTATAAGAATTAACGTATGGCGTGAAGAAAGCCATCGCTGCGGGCAAATACTTCTGCAATCCAGCGATGAATGCGAAGAAGGGCTCGCTATCATTGCCTTCGGCATCAACGAATATGTTTTTCTGCGTTTTCTTATCGACGATACTCTGATGAATATGCATAGAGCTGCCGGGCTCGTTCTCCATCGGCTTGGCCATAAAGGTTGCATAGATGTTATGTCGAATCGCGGTCTCACGAACGGTTCTCTTGAAGAGTAATACCTGGTCAGCCAAATCAAGCGGCTCACCATGGCGAAAGTTGATTTCCATCTGCGCCGCACCCGCCTCGTGAATAAGGGTATCGATTTCTAGTTTCTGCGCCTCGCAGTAATCATAAATATCGTCAAACATCGGATCGAATTCGTTGACGGCGTCGATGCTATAGGATTGCCTGACTGTCTCGGGGCGACCGGTACGTCCTATGGGGGGCTCTAATGGATAGTCGGGATCGGCGTTTATTTTTACGAGATAGAACTCAAGCTCGGGGGCAACTATCGGTAGCCATCCGCTTTTTTCATAACACTCAAGCACTCTTCGCAACACATAGCGCGGCGAGATTTCTACCGGCCGACCATCGGCATGATAGCCGTCATGAATTATCTGCGCCGTTGGTTCTCCCGCCCATGGCACGAGCCGGATAGTGTCTGGATCGGGTCGCAGCAACATATCGATCCATGCAGGATTAATCGTGCTGTAGTCCTCGGGGTACTCACCGGTGACAGTCTGGATGTATACAGATTCCGGCAGATGGACGCTGTCTTCCATACAATACTTGGCCGCCGGCATGATTTTGCCCCTTGCGATTCCCGCCATGTCGGGCACAAAACACTCTACCTCCGTGATACTGTACTTCTTGAGCCACGCTCTAATCGAATCCATAAACACCAGCCTTGTCGTAAACCTGATAATTACATTCTGACATAATGCGACATTAAGGTCAGGGCCTGGTGGGCAACGATGGTCGCGAACACCGGAATAATCGATGGCAGATAACTACCAACGCGGGCCAACCGGCTACGCCCCCGACCAGCGCCGTCCAACGTTCGCCAGCTCGTGAAACCGGTCGACATATTCCTCGCCGTCTCGGTGCCGATTATCTGGGGCGGCGGCTTCCTTTTTGCCAAGGTCGCGATCGAGCATTTCCCGCCGATACTATTGATGGCATTTAGGTTTACGCTCACGGCGTTGATCTTAGTGTGGTTCGTGCCGCGCCCCGCCCGAGTGATCTTATGGCGGATCTTTTGGGTGGCCATAGTCAGCGCCGCTATTCAGTACAGCCTAACCTTCACCGGACTACGAGACCTCGATGCGTCGACGGCGATTCTCGTGGTTCAGCTCGAGGTACCTTTCGGCGTAATCATGGCCACGATCTTCCTCAAAGATCACCTCGGCCTGCGTCGGGTGCTTGGCATCGCGCTCGCATTTGTCGGCGTCGCCTTGATCGCTGGCGAACCGCGGTTGCAGAGCAGTATCCTGCCCGTCCTACTGGTCGTCGGTGGTGCGTTCACTTGGTCCTTGGGTCAGGTAATGATCAAGACACTGGGCCAGGTGGGCGGTTTTACATTGATCGCCTGGGTAGCGGTGTTCGCCGCACCCCAGTTGTTCGTGTCGTCATGGATATTTGAACGTGATCAGATCGCGGCGATTGCCAACGCAACCACTGTTGTGTGGTCGGCCGTGGTTTATTTGGCATTAGTCATGACCGCCTTGGGTTATGCCATTTGGTATAACTTATTAGGCAAATACAATGTCAATCAGATTATGCCGTTTCTACTGCTACTGCCAGTGATCACGGTGCTAGGTAGCGTACTACTTTTAGACGAAACTTTGACGCCACAGCTCACTATCGGCGGGCTTATGGCGATCATCGGCGTCACCATCATCAATGTCACCCGAAACCCATTTCGGCGCCGGGCCCAAGGCGTGTTACCTACAAAATCCTCCACCCACAACTAGCAGTTCAAGCTTGCGATCGCCGAGAAAAGCAACGCCCTTCATCATTACTCCTTGTCACTAAGTGATTGGCCAGCGCCTGTGCTGCGGCGGGTTACCAGTACACCAGCGCCAATAATAAGGAGGGTTCCAACAATAACAAATGCATCGAGACTCTCTTGCCAAAATAGCCAACCTAAGATGGCGGCAAAGATCACGGCACTATAATTCAGGGCGATCACACGATCAGTTGGTGCAATCAGACAGCCATAAGCGATTAATAGATGGGCCGCGGTAGAAAAGACGCCGAGCATTAGCAGCGGCAGCCAGTCGTTTAAGTCTGGCATCTGCCCGATCCAGGGCATAGGCAGGCCGGAAATGAGCAACCCAAAGAGCGCAAAGTAGAACGCGATTCGCGCTGGATGCTCATCGCCATGCATTCGCCAGATCGCCACCACGCCAAGGCCCCCCAACGCACCTGCCGCCAGCCCGACCAGCGCTGCTGGTTGAAACACACCCATACCCGGTTTCAATATCAAAACAACACCAACAAAACCAATGGCAACTGCGACAAACACCGTTTTGTTTATCGGAAATCGATAAATGAGAAACCCCAATATCGGCACGAATATGGGCGAGCTGAAAGTTAGCAATACTGCATCCACCATAGGGATGGTTGAGAGTGCGAAGTAGTAACAATAGATCGCCGCTAAGATGGCCAGCGCTCGCATCAGGATCAGTTTTGAGTTGCCGGTTTGTAATGATTCCGGGAAATACCGAAGCGCCCATGGCATAAGGATCGCAAGGCTAATGGCATTGCGCCAAAAGACAATCGATGGGCTCGATAAATTGACAGAAGCCATTTTTATAGACGCGCCGGCAAGCGCGAACATAAGCCCGGCTGCCACCACAAACAACGCACCGACCACGAGCCGCCGCTGGTCGACTGGTCTTGATGTCACCGTCGTCGTTTCGTCGTTAGCCACTAGCGACCGCGGGTCACTGTAGCACACCGTCGCGAAACAGGGTGTGGAACTCTGTATAAGTGCTCATCTTATAAAGCAAGTGATCGCCGAATCGCACCGGCGCATAACGTGGGCCGTCTGCGCCGGCGCATGTCGGCACGCACTCGATCGTGGTGTCAAAACGTGGCTCAAAGAAATAGGGTATGGAGTGGCGCACACTTGGCGGCCCGAGCACCCGGTGTCGAGTAGCCCGCAGCACATCGTTGGTCCAGCGGGCCAACGTATCGCCGATGTTGACGACAAGGCTGCCTTCAATGGTCGGCACATCAACCCATGTCCCTTCACCGTTCTCAACCTGCAGGCCACCAACATCATCTTGACTAAGCAACGACAGACACCCGGAATCCGTGTGCGTCGCAGCCACGATATGCCTTGCCGGGCCTTCACCTGACTCCACCCACGTAAGTCCTTCAAGCTCGGCCGGGGTTTTGGGTTCCGGATATCTCAACAAGCGTAGTGAAGCATTCGAATCCTCGAACTTATCGTCAAACCAATTCGCCGGCAAGCCGAGATGGCGCGCGATCGCCCGTATCATTACGAAGCCAAGCGCATTCATCGCGTCCCAGTAGTTCAACACGGCTTCGCGCCAACCCGATAACATTGCCTCGGGTGGCCATTGGTTGGGTTCCAACAGCGGCTCGCGCGCTTGAACTATCGGATCACCCACCAGATGTTCGGGGCCGATATCGATACCTTCTTTATAGGAACGCTCGCCAGCCAAGGCCGGGAACCAACCTCGATAGATGTTGCTATTGGCCGGATTGTTCTGGTGTCTGGCAAGGGCCAGCTTGACGACTTCCGGTAGATCGAAAAATGCGAACAAACGGTTTTGTGCGACATAGTCGAGCGATGCTGCCGCGGGTTGCCCAGTAATAACGAGGAACCCCACCTCGCGACATGCGCGGCCAATAGCATCATCGATGGGCGCATACGCTTCACTATCAGCGCCGAACAGCGGGCTGACATCTATGATCGGAATCTTATCGAATCGAGTGTTCAAAGTTGTTACTGAGCACGTCCTTCAGGATACACGCAACCAACTTGCCCGCGCAGCCGGGGGTCCGACGAGTAGATCACACTATCTCTGCCTTCAAGAATATCCATCACGTGTTGCACCACCTCCGCCTGCAGGCGTTCCCATGTCTCGCGGGTCCACGCCGCCAGGTGTGGCGTGATCACAACGTTATCCATGCCGATAAGCCCGCTAAGGGCATGTCCTTGCCTTGTCAGTGGTTCTTTAGCAAAGACATCCAAACCACATCCAGCGATAGCCCCTTCGCGCAGTAACGCCAGTAACGCATTTTCGTCAACACACGCCCCCCGCCCCACATTGATCAGGAAGGCGCTGGGTTTCATTTTTCGCAGACGTTTCTCCGATATTATTCCGGTCGTCTCCGCGTTGAGTGGTAAACAAACCGCGACCACGTTCGAGGATGCCATTAGCTCATCGAGGTCATCGACCTTGCTCACTCGTCGCTGTTCCATTGCTGCGCGTGCGAGGTATGGATCATAGGCCTGCACCTGCATGTCGAAACCCTGACACATGCGGGCCAGGGTCGAATTGATGTGGCCAAAACCTACCATGCCGACAAGTTTACCTTCGAGCTCCATACTCTTGAGCGACTCAAGCGCCGCCACCCAGCCCTGGGCGCGTACCGCCCGGTGAATGGGCGCGAATTTCTTCATACATGTGATCAATAGCAGGAACGCACACTCGGCCACAGCATTGCGTGCATAACCAGGACAATTGACGACCCGCACACCGAGTTCTTTGGCGGCATCGATGTCGAGCGAATCGATCCCAGTACCAAGTTCGACAATTCCTTTTAGCGTCGGCAAACCGGTCTCGATGACCCGTCGTGTCACATCGCCGTAGGTAGTCATCAAAACTGTGGCATCCGGTATTGCTTTAAGAATAGTTTCTTCTGCTTCATCCTCTGTCACCACGACTTCCGCCACCGCCCGCAGGCGGTTCAGACATTCAGGAATCGGGAATTCGAGCCCAGTGACCGGGTCGGGGTTTTCGGTGCCTGTTTTGACGATGATAGGGCGTGACGCCGTCATCAATCCTCACTCAGATCACTCAGGCACCGGTCTTGTTTTGAACCGCTTCTAATTCGGCGATAAGCGCGTCACACATTGCGCTGGTTGAAACAACCACCTCCATTTTGGGCAATGTCCCATGTTTTACGAACCATTATTGTGCTTATGGAGGAAGGCTGTTAGCACGGGCGCCACACGTTCTGACGCCTCAAGCAGGATGGCGTGCCTAAGGTTGGAAAGAATGTTGAGCTCCGCGTTGGGCAGCTCGTTGGCGATGAAGCGGTTAATGCGTGGGTTGCAGCCACCGTCGAATTCGCCAGTCATCACCAGCGCCGGGGCCTGCACCTGACTCAGCCTTGAACCAAGTTCGGTTTCTGCATAGATACGAAAAACGTTGAGGAAAACACCGACGTCGGTTTCGAGTACCTGTCGTCGACGGGCCGCTACCACGTTACCTCGCCGCTCCACGAACTCTGGTGTGAACCAGCGCTCGACTAGCTGATCAAGCAGTGGCTCCACCCCTTTGTCCTCCATCGCTTCTGCCAATGCAATAACCTTTGCGCTTTCTTCTTCCGTACGCCCGGCCGCCGTACTCAAAAGACCAAGCGACAACACGCGTTCGGGGTGAAGCAGCGCATAGGCGGGTGCGATCATACCGCCCAGGGAGTGGCCAACTAGGTGGGCGCGCGCTATTCCCAGCTCCTCTCGCAATTCTTCAAGATCGGCGACCAGATCATGGAGCGTGTAGGGTAACGCCGACTTGGGTGAACGCGCATGTCCGCGTAGGTCGTAGCGCACGCAGCGAAATGACGACTTTAGCTGCGTCACGACGCCGTCCCAGGTATTTAGCGAAGCACCGACACCATGGATGAAGATGACCGGAGTTCCTTCACCTTCGACTTCATAATAGCAGTTAGTAATGTGTGCCCCCGGCCGTTGTGGCAATTTAATCCCTGTTCTGTGAAGACCATCTTCGTGCGATCGCTTCGATATGCGCCGTACTCGTGCCACAGCAGCCGCCAAGATATTTCGAGCCCGCACTGGCGTATGTTTCCCACATAGAAGTCGCAAACACTTCCGGTTCTTCCGTATCCAAATCATCCAGGCCATCGAGCTCTTCTGGCTCACGCGCCGATGTGTTGGCACACAAACCGAATATCCGCTCTGCCAACGATGTCCCAATGATTCCTTGCGCCTGCAGGCCCGCTGCAAAAACACGCGGGTGCACACAGTTTACGCCATAGCCGGCGGGCGGCCGGGCGACGGTCGCATCGATCTCTTGAATCACCTGGCGAAACGGCGTGCCATCCAGGAGCCTGCCATTCTTGCGAATCACAAAGCTCAACATGTATGGCTTTGCCGTCTGCGCCATGAGCGTCGCCAGTGCAAACGCCTCATCAAATGCCGGCAATGTCATCGCTATGAGTTGATCAACGTCGGTCTCGGCCAGTGCTTCGACTTGATAGGCATGAAATCTTTCCGCTTCTACCCGACCTGGCGCCTCTTGCGGGCGATAGGCATCACCCTTCGGACCGACAATGGCATCAACGAAGATAGGTGTGGCGCTAGCGCCGTAGGACGCACACATGTCTCGCATAAACGTGACGTTGTCCTGGTTGACAGCCTTGTTTCGAAAGCGTGATTGCGAAATCCGCTCGGCATTGGCGCGCCAGGTTGCCGTTGCCGCCACCATGGGCAGACCGTATTTCTGACCAATGTCTAAATACTCCCTATGTGTTTCTTCCATCACGCGAGCAGATGCGGGATCGTAGATCAAGCCCGCGTGTGCGATATGGGGATCAAACTCCACCGCCGGATCCCGGCGCAGGCGCTCGTACATCGAGCCCTCGCCGAGGATGGGCACCCCAGAGCTAATGGCCGCCTGGAACGACACCGGGCGAGGGTTGGAATTGGGTGTCGCAGGCAGGTCAGGCATTGTCAGTAGTGGCGTTTAGGTCTTGTAGTCCGGGCACTGCCGATCTAGTTTGCGCAGTAACGATTGCCATTCGGTAGATCCATCATAGTTGTAATGCTCCGAACTGTACATCTGCTCCTGATAACGCGCGACACGCTTGGGATCCATCAGGCGCATCTTGTCACCGGTATACATGACCTTGAGCTGCACAGAACAAGCCTGCCGCAAGAAGTAAGCACGGAAGAATGCCTCTGCGGCAGTGCACCCCAGCGCGTAGTAGCCATGATTATGGGAGATCACGATGTCGTGATTACCCAACGTTTCCTTAAACTTCTCCGCAAACACATCGTCTTCGAAAAACTCGTAATCGATATAGGTTGTAAAGTGCATGAGATAAACAGCCGCCTGTGATAGTGGCAATAGGCCACTCTCGGTGGCGCTGACAGCCATTACGTCTCCACAGTGGGCGTGAATAAAATAGTTCACCTCCGGCCGAGTGCTGAAAATCCAGTTCGACAAATTCTTAACGCCGTCATTGATAGGATTGACAGCGGCAGTCGCTACGGTGGGAATAACCCCATCCACCGGTTTGCCGTCACCGTCAATCTTTATAAAGTCGGAGGCCCTAATCTCTTCGAAGAAGATCCCATACGGGTGAATCAGATAGTGATCGGGTTCATCTTTGACGCGGGCCCCCACCGCCTGGTTGCTGAGATCGGTCATGCCGTAGATATCCATAATGCGGTAGAGCGCGGCGAGCTCACAGCGTGTCTGCCATTCGGCATCGGAGGCGATGTTCTCAGCCCGCATTGTCGTCAGATTTGACATGTCTTGTCTCCTGGGTAGCCCGCAATATTAAGTGTATCCCCTTAAATTTTACTCGGAAATTTTGCACTACCTAAACCTGGCCTTATTTGGTTATCCTGTTAGCCACGTTGGCTTCATATCCAGCGTGATGCTGCGGGACAACAATTATGTCTATACGGGCTGGGGGCTCAAACCGACTTCGATGTTGGTGGGTATGCGGATTGCTCGCTGCTACCTGCCTGCTACTTACTGCCTGCGAAAAGACGACGTGGAAGGGCGGCTACCTCGAAACTGGCGACCTGCCGCGCATCAAGAACCACGGGAAGCTGCGCTTGCTCATCCCGCGGCAACTCGAGGGCCAAGCGTTAGCGCGCCACGGTTATCCAACCGACTCCTGGCGAAAACTGGCGGAAAGCTTTGCCCGTGAGATGCAACTCGAGCCAGTCGTGGTACATGTTGAGTCGAGGGATAAGCTTATCCCCTATTTGGTCGATGGCAAGGGTGATGTGATAGTCACCAACATCATTGTGACACCAAAACTTAGGAAACAGATTGCGTTTACCTCTCCACTGGCGCGTGTACAGGGGCAAGTTATCACCCGCACCGGCGACAGCTACTTACAGAAACCGGCCGATCTCGAAGGCCGCAAGATCGCTCTGCAGCTTTCATCCCCGTTTTGGGACGCAGTCGCATCCCTGCAAAAAGATTATGAGGGTCTGACTGTAGAGACTATCCCCGAAGGTATCGATACCGACGCGATCCTAGATCGGGTGGCCAGGGGTGAGTACGACCTCACAGTTTTGGACAGCAATGTTGTTAGCGAGGTGTTTACCTATCGCTGGGAGTTCCGTACCCCGTTTCCCATCATCCGCGATCGACTGATCGCCTGGGGCGTGCGTCCCGATGCGCGCGAGTTACGTACCGCCCTTGACCGGTTTCTTGGCAGTGCGCGGCTGGATGAAGCCATGGCGTCTACCTATCACGCCGACTTGCCCGAGATTAAGGAGCGCAAAGTGTTGCGCGTGCTTACACGCAACAATCCGGCGAACTATTTTCTGTGGCGCGGGGAGCTTGTCGGGTTCGAATATGAGCTCGTACAAGACTTCGCCAAACAACACGAGCTGCGGGTAGAAATGATCGTACCGCCGACTTGGGGAGACCTATTGAAATGGTTGGAGCAAGGTCGCGGCGATATTGTTGCAGCCTCTATGACCATCACCGAAGATCGCAAGGCTCAAGGATTCTGGTTCTCGAAGCCCTACAACTATGTAAACGAAATGGTCGTGGCACGTGCAAACGAAGCTATCAAATCTAAGGAAGAACTCATGGGCCGAACCGTGGTCGTTTCGCGTACTACATCCTACTGGCAGACCCTGAGACGTTTACAAGATACTGGTCGAATACCTTTCACACTTTTGGCCGCTCCCGAGGACCTCACGACCGCACATATCATTGGGAAAGTCGCGACCGGAGAATACGATCTGACAGTCGCCGATAGTCATCTATTGGATCTAGAACTCACATGGCGCGATGATGTTAAGGGCGCGTTCGCGCTCGGCCAACCGGTCGCGCATGGCTGGGCTGTGTATTCCGGAAAACCAAAACTATTGGATGCTATCGACGCGTTTGTAGATAAGACCTATCGTGGCACGGTTTACAACATTCTTCACAAAAAGTATTTCAAAGATGTACGTAGAGCACGTCACCACGTCGAAGGCCGAGCCGCTAGGAGTGGGCAACTCTCGCCTTATGACCAACATGTACGTGAATACGCCGAGCACTATGGTTTTGATTGGCGTCTGATTGCGGCGCAAATGTACCAAGAAAGCCGTTTCGATCCAAAAGCACGTTCTTGGGCGGGGGCCCAAGGATTGTTACAAGTAATGCCACGTACGGCAAACCAATTGGGTCTGACCAATTTGCAGGACCCAGCCGTAGGTATCCATGCCGGTGTAAAGTATTTAGCGTGGTTACGAGAAAACTTTACAGGCGACATTGGGCGCGCTGAGCAAACCTGGTTTACATTGGCCGCATACAACGCCGGCTACGGCCATGTCCTCGATGCACGCCGGTTAGCGGCAGAGTTAAAGCTCGATCCAGATCGTTGGTTTGGCAACGTAGAACAAGCAATGTTGTTGCTTTCCAAGCCCAAGTACTACAAGCGGACACGTCATGGATATGTGCGCGGCGGACAACCGGTCATCTACGTTCGAGAAATAAGGCGACGCTATGCCGCCTATGTACGCGCAGTGGCGCTATAGTTTGCTCTCACCCTACAATGCTTCTATAGATGATGGACTCACGGGATCAAGACGGTTTTCGTCTGCTATGGCCGGTTGTGTTTCTCGAGCGTATGTTATCCGGGCACGAGCAGCCCAACCGCGAGCTTGAGCAACTCATTCTCCAACGCGAGGAAGAGTATGAGCGCATGACAACGGACTATCTTGACGAGAACCTGTTCTCGCTCAAGAGTCCTGCGGTCGATTGGCTAAAACGGAGCATCCACAAGTCGGCTATCGATTACTGTAAGCGCGCCGGTCAGGACTATCCTATCGACTGGTCATTACAGGGGTGGGCAAACGTAAATCGGCTTGGCGACTATCACGATCCCCACAACCATCCCTATGCCTACCTAAGTGGTACCTATTATGTCAGTGTGCCTGATTCTCGAGCACCACTTCGAAACCGCGCTGATGTGCGGCCGGGCTGCATTACGTTTTACGACCCGCGCAGCGCTGTGAACATGACCGCTATTAAAGACGACCCGCAGATCGAACCAGAGTTCACTGTTTCGCCGAAGGCTGGCATGATCCTCATGTGGCCAGCTTTCCTTATGCACTACGTACATCCCAATTTATCCGATGCGCTGCGTATCAGTATCAGTTTCAATCTCATTGTGAAGAATCCTACAGACTATTTGCCACAACAATGATGAATCGGATCTATCCTCTGTTTCACCCCACTCCGAAACTGCCTGGCAACACCAAGAACAACAGATGAATCAGTTCCAACGTGGCTACAAAGCCTACACACCAGCCTCCGACGAACCGCCGCGCCGTGTGTTCGCTATGGTTCTGATGGTGGTGAGCTCCGTGGCTATCAGCTTCGGTGGTCTCATTATCCGTAACATGGAAGATGCAGATTCTTGGCAGATTAACTTCTATCGATCAATAGCGCTGTTGATTGCGGTTACAATTATTCTTCTGTTCCAGTATCGAAGGTTGGCGATCACCCATGTGAGGGGTATCGGTCGATCCGGTGTCGTCGGCGGCGTTATGCTTGGCATAGCCGGCATTACCTTCCTGCAGTCGCTTACGCACACAACTGTCGCGAATACGCTATTCATGTTGAGCGCGATTCCATTCATCACGGCAGGGCTCGCTCGTGTCTTCTTAAAGGAAACGCTACCCCCAGCAACTCTGATTGCGATGGTGACGGCGGCCATCGGTATTAGCATCATGTTGAGCGAGGGATTTGGAGTCGGATCGATCTACGGTAATGCAATGGCGCTGACGACTGCGTGCTGCTTTGCCAGTTTCGCGGTTATCGTTCGCCGAAACCGACAAACCGACATGTTACCGACGCTCTTAGTATCCGGGCTGGTCATTATGATCGTCACGTTATTCGTGCGTATAGGTGATCTCGGCATATCTTTGCACGACTTACTTTTGTGTTTCCTCTGGGGAGGCTTGCTTTCTGGAATCGCGAACTGGACTTTCATCATCGCCGCACGCCATCTTGCTGCGGCCGAAGTCACGCTAATCATGCTCTTAGAATTTGCGCTTGGCCCAACCTGGGTCTGGTTGTTTATTGGCGAAGAACCGTCTCGCTGGGCGTTATTCGGTGGGATCCTGGTTATCGCCTCAGTCGCAGTTCGCGCTCTTGTCGAGTTGCTCTTTCAAAATAGACGTTAAGGTTTTATCAATGAATCACTGCCCGAGACGTCACTTCGGGCTTGTCAACATTTTGATGGGGAGGTTTGTTTCATGCGTGGGTGGCCGCTAGCGGTCACATGGATCGTCTTGCCATAGGACGCACCGCGCTGATCGCACAGCTGAAAAGACGGTATTTCCAAAGAAAAGGGTGTGCCGCTGCTCATGTATACCAGCGCATCGGCCGGATCAGGATCTCCGACCTTGCCACGACGGGTGTATGCGTAGTCGAGCCGCTGATGCGCCCGAAGTACTTCTCCACTAGCGTCAAGGATAATCCAACCCATACTCCAGGCGCCGGTATTGGTATCACAAGCCGCAAACGAATGGTTGGCGCGACAAACCGTGATGTTCTCTTGACGTTTAATCGCTTCACTGCGGGCGAAACGGAGGTCCGCTACTAGCGCATTGGCTCGGGTCGTGAGTTGGTTGTCTTCAATGAAGTTCACCATATTTGGGGCTACCGCGGCCGCCAAGATGCCGGCGATCACTGCCGCGACAATAAACTCTACCAAGGTGAAACCGGCATCGCCTTTTTGCGAACGACGATCGCAATTAAGACAGATCGTTCTCTCCTGCGATCCCTTAGCCATAGTCTTTGTGCCCCCGACAGCTAACTTTTGCGCACCGCTTTCAAAGATGGTTCTATACAAGCGGCCCTGGCCGTGAAGCTCCTTCAGCCGTCCCTGGATCTACTGTTACCCTTTATCGGCACCACATCATCAAAGTTGAACGTCTCACGACGATCATGCCAGAGAGCGATACAGCCTCTAGCAGGCTACTGAAACTCGTTCTTGGTAGCGTGCTGGCGCGGTAGAAGGATCTACCGCATATTTCTCAAACACCGAAGTGTTTGAGAAATGAAGCAAAGCAAAAACCGCGCTTTTTGCTTTGCGAACTGAGGAGCGGTACAGGGAAGTACCGTCTGCGGAGCGGAGGATGCAAAAAGGCCATGGAGGGACTTTTTCGGCATGTTCCTAGCAATGTGCGTAGAATCCTTGAGTCAAAATTTTGGCGCTCACTCGTAGGAACGCAATTAGCGCTCGTGTAGGCACGCCAAAGCCGGAGGCACATGTCACTAGCCAGCTATGTAGCATTTATCGCTTCGAATCGACGATTTGTCGTATTCGGTTTGCTGATGACATTCGCATCCAGCTTTGGACAAACCTATTTCATCGGCATCTTCGGCCCCGCCGTACAAGCAGAATTTGCGCTATCGCATACCGCCTGGGGCACAATCTATATGATTGGCACACTCGCTAGTGCAGCGATACTCCCCTGGTCTGGTAAGTACATAGATCGGATCGACTTGCGCCAATACACGTCAATCGTATGTGTATTTATTGCCTTCGCCTGTCTTTTTATGTCTCAGGTCTCGAGTGCGATTATGCTGGTAGTCGCTATTTTCTTGCTCCGTCATTCGGGCCAAGGATTGATGAGTCATACCGCCATCACTAGCATGGGTCGCTACTTTCATGACCATCGCGGACGCGCTATCGCCATAACCACGCTCGGGTTCGCGGCCGGTGAAGCACTGCTGCCGTTCGCAGCCGTCATTGCCATCGCAGCCATTGGTTGGCGTTGGTCCTACGGTCTGGTTGGTATTCTGCTAACAATCGGTTTAATGCCAACGGTGCTGTGGCTGTTGGTTGGACATGGCGAACGCCATCGTGCCTACATCGCACAACAATCAGATAAAGAAATCGAGACACCAATAAATGAACGAGCCTGGACCCGAGCGGAAGTGTTGCGGGATATTCGCTTCTACCTGATCTTGCCGGGGACAACTGCCCCCTCTCTAATTCTTACCGCGATGTTCTTCCATCATCTAAATCTGGCCGACACCAAAGGATGGTCGCATGTTTGGATCACGGGAAGTTATGGCATATATGCGGCAGCGACGATCCTAACGTCACTCGTTTCGGGTCCACTGATCGATCGGTTGGGAGCAGTACGATTGGTACGCTTCATGTTAGTACCACTCGCCGCTGGCATGGTGGTGGTGTCGGTGTTTGATCACCCATTAACTGCTTGGATTTACCTGATCCTAGCGGGCATCAATGTCGGTATTGCCCATACCGCCGTCTCCGCCATGTGGGCCGAGATCTATGGCGTCACAAATCTGGGCGCAATCAGGAGTATCGCAACGTCACTAAGCATACTGGCCTCAGCCCTAGGCCCGGTAATTGTCGGCGGACTGATGGACTTAGGCGTATCAATCGAACGTACCTGCCTTCTGTTTGCAGCCTATACGGTCACCGGTACAGTACTAATGGCTATCGCGTTCGCGCGTAGTCCGCGCTCTCACTTGGGCGATCAAAAAAATTGAAGGAAGTCAGGTCGGCCGTGCGGGGTTTCTATTTCGCCAAAGAACACCCCCTGCGATTGCCGCTGGTAATGTCAGCAGGATTCCTATAACTCCAAACCAAAGCGGTGTGTCCCCGATGAACAAAAAACCAAGGACGACACCGAAGAGTCCGACGCAAGTCGCGTTCAGCAGCGGTGCTGCATCGGCAAACTTCGCAGCAACATATCCACCAACCACAGTCCCAAACAGACCCAATAACCCGCCGAACAGTAAATATTTGGGTTCTCGGAAAGTATTTTCAATAAGATCTCTCGCCTTATTCTCGGGAAGGTCTTCAATCCCAGCACCTATACCAAGGAAGGTCATGATTGTCATCATGGCCACGAATGTAAACCCAAGGTCAGCAGCAATACCTAAGATTACTGCCTTAACGTCAATACCTCTAAACATGGATTAGTTATTTCTTAGCTGATCGAAATAATTTTAGGTACTTGCTGAGCAATGCAGTATACACCGCCACCGCCTTTAGCCAAGGTTCGTGAATCTATAACAATTCAGTCAACATCATCGTGAACGCTTGTCTTGATGCTGAGGAGTGACAATCTCAGTGCGCGGTAGCCACAGAAAATAGCGGCGGCGAAGAAGATAAGTACTAGCGGCCCCCAAAATAGGTAATTTGTCATCGTGCGCTCGCCACTAAAACCTGCTGCCGCTTGCCACACGCCCAACAGTGCATAAAGGCTGAACGCGAAACACACGCCAGCTATTATCGAATACAGCAATACGTTCATACCGTTCTGACGACGCCAACTAGCCAACATTAAAGGCCGCCCGTTCCCAGCGACAGAAATCACCACCGTTAGCCAAGCGTTTTTCGGGTACTGGCGATCTCATTCAACACGACTGGTAGGGCTTCGTCATACACGTCGGCGATGTTTGCGCCGTATCGTTTCTTGATGGCTGCGATGAGTGCGGCCTTGCCGCCGGCAAATGACTCCCAAGCGGCGATTCTGGACCGATCGTGAATGAAGCTGAAATAGGGATTAAGCTTGAAACAATTCTGCCAGACATCCTCGATTAGGCTGACTTGTGTCTTGATGCGATCCTTTCGCACTTGTGTGGTATCGCCATATTCGGTTCTAAGCTTCGTCGTGTTTTTGATTTCCCTTTCATAGTTGTCATACGCCTGTGGATCTTTCTTAAGCTCATGAATGTGAGCAATCATTTCATCGAATTCTCTCTGTTTCGCAGCCCGCGCCTCAAGCCCTGCCGGGGTAAGTGGACGCTTTTGTTCTTGGCCTGCATCGCTTTCGCACTCCTTTGGCTCGTCTGCACGTATGCGACGATACCGGAGTTTCTTGGCTAACTGCGGATGGCTTTTAAGCACGTGGTGCCAGAGATAACTGAGAAACATACCGACTATCCCGCCGATCAGCATACCAGCCAGGATGTAGAGCAGGGCGCCTCGACCCAGGTATAAACCGATCGCAATCAGACAAAGGCAGATAAAGAAAGCACACACAACGGACAGCGGCGTGCCAAATCCTGCTTGAGATTTGCGACTTGCTATCAGTATTCGCATTAGTTGACCCAACGGGATGAACGTGGACACCCCGAAACTTCTATCGTAGACCAGCAGGCCAAGCCTTCCGTGCATTTGGTAGACCAATACTGTGTCTAAGTGTAGTCGACGGAACCAGCGTGCTCCGCGTAGCCCGCCCACCCTGGAAACGACGGTTCAGTGTCGATAAGTATCGGATCCGAAGAGGAAAACTACTCGTACTCCGGCGTTAGCCCTGTGCGAACACCAGGCTACGAGGTCTGGGAAATTACGGTTTCTACCTGTGTCTTGACCGAGTTAGCGATAAAGCACTTTTCGTGGGCCTCATGATGCATGTTCTCTAATTCGCCGCGCGTAGGTTCAGAGTCTGCAGAGAACTTGATTTGCGGTTGCAGGGTAACCCTGGTTATCGCCAGTTTCGAATCGGCACCTTTTCCCAAAATACCAACCGCGTTGTCGATATAACTGTCGACTACGAACTTTCGCTTGGCAGCGATTGCTAGAAACCAAAGCATGTGGCAACTGGATAGTGACGCAACAAACGCCTCTTCGGGGTCGACATTTACCGCCACCGACATCGGTACAGGCACGACGTGAGGCGACGATGAGGCGGGAACCTCCACACCACCATCGAACACCCAGGTATGGCCGCGACTGTATTTGTTACTGAGGAAGTCTTGACCATCACGTTGCCACTTAATCGTAGCCGTGTATTCCGACATGGCCGTATCTCTAGGAAATTAACCGAGTACCGAAAAACTACTCTCTTCGTTGATCTCTCGACGCCGAGAATAGAAACCGACATCTACATTTCGATCGACATGCTTCATGTGAAACTGGACCGGATCGGCATCGTGATCGCGTCCTACCTCACAAGATTCGATAAGCTCGCGCATCATTGCCCCCGCCACCGGGGCATTCTTGAACTGATTGCCGCTGGTGCCCACCGCCATATAAAAGCCATCCAAATCGGACTTATCATAGATCGGTATCCAGTCGTCGGTAACATCATAGAGATCGACCACCCCTTTCATTTTGCTTGAGATGCCCAGAGTCGGAATGCGTTGAGCGACACGGTAGGCCTGTGTTCGCCACTGCTCAGTAAAGTCCTTGTTGTAATCGTCAGGGTCTACCCACTCACGCTCATCACACTCGGGGTCCTCGCTGCCGATCAATATGTGGTTCCCTAGCTCTGGCCGGCAGTAGCAAGCAATATCTCCATCCGAAGTCACTAATCCATCGCGTTCGAAATCGAATCCAGGCGGGGAAGGCACGTGCACCACCTCTTGGCGCAGCGCGCGAGTCTTTATATTCATACGCTCTTCCACGCCCGCCATGCGATTGATCTTAAACGAATGCGGACCAGCGATGTTGACCACTACCGGTGAGTCAATGGCGCCACCCGATTTAAGGGTCACACCGCAGGTACGGCCGTTGCTCCGCCGAATCTCTGTGACCTCACGATTGAATAAGAAGGTTGCGCCTTGGGCTTCAGCGGCGCGCTGGACATTGTGTGTCGCGAGCTGCGGGTCACTGATATAACCCGCGCACGGGAAGAGTACGGCACCCGTCAGTTCCTCGTCACTTGGTTTGCCGAAGTCGGGATCATCCAGACGCTTGGCAGGGCCGAAGCGATGCATGTCATAAATCGGCAGGCGCTGCTTGACCTGTTCCGGTGTCATGTCGTGCCACGGTATGCCAAGCGCGTCCATGTGTCCGCAAATGGGCTTTAAGTAATTATTGAGTTCGGTCTTCATAACCATTGCGCCGGTCTTGTGGAACTCGGCTAGACCGCGCTCATCTTCAACGCCTATGTAGTTGGCCCAATCTTCCCAATAGAAGAAGCCCTCGTAGGCCATGGCAGCACCGTCCAGCGTCGAGTAGTGCGTGCGGATGATGGCGCACGATGCGCCAGTAGATCCATAACCCGCCGCCGGCAACTTATCGATGTTGAGCGTACGCCAACCCTTACGGGAAAGCTCGTAAGCTGTACAGGCGCCGATAATACCGGCACCGATTATTACCGCGTCATACTTGTCGACCATTTTTACTCCCCCTGCTCCACGAGGCGATCCTCTCGTTATCGTTGTCGATATTGCAGGTTATGTAAACATACCGTCATAGACGGCGAAAGCTTTCCTCAATGGCGTGTTCGAAAAACTCGACGTCGGTCTCCGTGATGCAAAGCGGCGGGCAAATATGTAATACGTTTCTATAGGCACTTGTTCCTGCACCGCCTTGGTCACCACCAGATTATACTAACCGACGCTAATGGTTAGATTCTGACTCAGGCAGTCGAGGTATTTGTTGCCTTGTTCATCCCATAAGTACTGATCTTGTCCGCGCTTGAAAATTAGTGGGTGCTTGTAAGGCACAAAGACGCGTTGAGACGCGGAGAAGTATTTATTCCGTCGAGCAACAATGGCATCGGTACTCCAGTCGACTTCGAACTGCAACGATTCCAGATCGACATCGGCTGGATTCGGATTGGCAGTCATGGTGCTTTCCTGAGATGATGACTCGGACAGACATTAACCGCAAAAGTCACCATAGACAACGATAGTTTCCGAGAATCTAGGCATAGGGGGGCTCGATGATGGTTAGCGGCGTATCAACCAGGGGTAGGGCCGGCGGTGGCCGTCGCCGGCGACAAGCCGCGCGGACGCAATCAACGACGAGGCGCGCGCCGTATGTACAGCGCAAGATCAATACCTTCGACATCCTCGACGAGGAAGGTCTGAGTTTGATCGAAAACAACGCCGATAAGATCCTGCGTGACCTCGGCATGGAGTTTCGTGACGACCCAGAGATCTTGGATCTATTTAGAGATGCCGGTGCCGACGTTAATGGTGAGCGGGTTCGGTTCGAGCCCGGCATGTGCCGGCAAATCATCCAGGCGAGCGCCCCGCGCGAGTATACCCAGCACGCCCGTAATCCCGAGAATAACGTGCAGATCGGCGGCAACAACACGGTACTGTGCCCGGTTTATGGTCCACCTTTTGTCCACGACCTCGACCAGGGACGTCGTTACGCCACCCTTGTCGACTTCCACAATCTGGTCAAGATCCATCAGATGTTGCCAAGCCTGCACCATTCGGGTGGTATCGTCTGCGAACCTATCGATTTACCCGTAAACAAACGTCACCTCGATATGCTGCTCGGCCACATGCTCTACAGCGATCGTGCGTTTATCGGTGGCTTAATCGGGACTGAGCGCGCCGAGGATTCGGTGGCCATGACAAAGATTCTATTTGGCGAAGACTTTGTCGATCAAAACTGTTGCCTATATGCGGTGAGTAATACCAATGCGCCGTTGGTGCTTGATTCTGCTATGTCGGGATCGCTGAAGGTCTACGCTCGCAACAACCAAGCGGTTGCCTGTACCCCGTGGACCCTGGCCGGTGCCATGAGTCCGTGCACGGAAGCCGGCACTCTTGCGCAGCTTTTGGCCGAGGCGTTGGCGGTATGTGCGTTGACACAACTATTCCGATCGGGTGCGCCTTGCTTAATGGGCAGTTTCGCCACCGCCATCTCTATGCAATCCGGAGCGCCGACATTCGGCAATCCCGAGAGTGGCAAAATGGTATTGGCGGCGGGACAGCTTGCCCGGCGCTTGGGCGTGCCCTTTCATACGGTAGGGGCATTGACGTCGTCAAAACTACCGGATGGCCAGGCTCAACAAGAAGGCAGCTATAGCCTATTGATGGCGCTGCTGGCAGGTGCACATTTTATCAACCACGCGGCTGGCTGGCTCGAAGGCGGTCTTTGTACCGGCTTTGAGAAGTCTATTATCGATGCCGATCTATGTGGCAAGCTGCAAGTCTTTGCGCAGGGTATAGACACTTCAGAGAACGCGCAGGCGATCGATGCGATCTTCGAGGTCGGTCCCGGTGAGCATTTCCTGTCCAGCGCGCACACTTTGAGAAATTTTGAATCGGCGTTTTATCGATCGACCACCGGCGACGCCAATTCTTTTGAGCAATGGCAGTCGGAAGGAGAGCTCGACGTGGCTCAACGCGCGAATAAGATATGGAAGAAGCTGCTCGCAGATTATGAGGCACCACCGATCGATCCCGGCAAACGTGAAGCCTTGGAAGACTATGTTGCGCGTCGCAAGGCAAGCATGCCCGACCGTAACTATTAAACTCCCCAAATAAATCCCGACGTGGCGCGATTGATGACCAGCCCTCCCGATTCTGCCCGTGTCGTGATCATCGGTGGCGGCGCTATTGGCCGACCGCCCTACGATCCAACCGGCGCGCGTATGCGGAATTAACGATGTCCGCAAGAAGAGAGCTGGATGCGTGATCAAGCACGAGTAGTCGTAATCGGCGGCGGCGCCATGGGTTGCTCGCTGCTCTATCACCTGACCAAGCTTGGATGGACCGACGTGGTGTTGGTCGAGAAGAACGAGCTCACGGCCGGTTCTACTTGGCACGCGGCCGGCCTGTGCACGCATTATGCGCACAATATTACGGTCATGAATCTACGTGCGCACAGCGCACACCTCTACAAATCTCTACTTGAACAAGACACGGGACAACCCGTTGGTTTCCATGCTTGCGGCGCACTTCGCGTCACCCGCCATAAAGATCGGCTAGATGAGTTTCATCATGTGCAAGGGATCGGCCGGTTTGCCGGCTTCGATTTTCATATGTTGTCGCCAACAGAACTCAAGGACATCTATCCGTTAGTGCGAACCGATGAACTGTTGGGCGCAATTTACGAACCATTGGATGGTCATGTAGATCCTAGCCAAGCGACGCAGGCGATGGCCAAGGGGGCGCGCATGGCTGGCGCCGAGATCTATCGCCATAACCCTGTTAATGCGATCGAATGCACTACGAGCGGTGAGTGGCGAGTGCGCACGCAAAGCGGTGATATCCGTGCCGAGATCATCGTCAATGCCGCCGGCACCTGGTGCCGCGAGATCGGCAACATGATGGGGATGGATTTACCGGTGGTGCCGATATTGCATCAATACGTCGTCACTGACCGCATCCAAGCCTTTGCTGAACTCGATAGAGAACTGCCCATGATTCGCGATCCCGACGAGAGTTGGTATCTACGCCAAGAAGGTACGGGCGTGATTGTCGGGCCGTATGAGCATAATGGTATACCTTGGTCTATCGACGGTGTGCCGTCCGATTTTGGCATGGAGCTGCTGCCGCCCGACTTGGGCCGCGTACAAGACATCGTCGCGATGGCAATGAAACGTGTGCCAGCAGCGGCCGATGGCGGTTTAAAGCGCATCGTGAACGGACCAATCACGTTTACGCCGGATGCGAATCCGTTGATTGGTCCAGCCTTCGATGTTCCCAATGCCTATCTGCTAACCGGTTCTAGCATGGGGGTTATGGAAGGCGGGGGCGCGGGCAAATTCTTGGCTGAATGGATTGTAGCCGGCGAACCGCCGATGGACCCGATTGCCATCGATCCGCGTCGTTTTGGCGGCTATGCCGATCGTGAGTATCGCGTGGACAAGGCGGTCGAATGTTTCGCCGCTCAATTCGCTATTCACTACCCATACGAAGAGCGTCCGGCCGGGCGGCCTAAGCGTGTGACGCCTGTTTTTGAAGCGATGCGCGACCGCGGCGCCGTATTTGGGAGTGTGTATGGCTGGGAGCGACCGAACTGGTTTGCTCGCGCCGGTGAAGTCGCAGAAACGGTGTTGAGCTTTCAACATAGCAATTGGTTCGACGCGGTAGCACGCGAGTGCGCCACTGTGCGAGATAGCGTCGCACTGGCAGACCTAAGTGTCTTTTCGAAGTTCGAGGTCTCGGGCAACGACGCTGCCAGGTTTATAGAAGGTTTTGGTGCCAACCGTATGCCGAGGAAAACTGGTGACATCGCCTTGACCCATTGCCTAACCCCTGGTGGTGGCGTGTTATCAGAGTTTACCGTTACGCGCCTTGGTGAAAATCGGTTTTATCTTGTTAGCGCCGCGGCGGCAGAGCGCCACGACCAGGACCTGCTTAAATGCCGGTCGCAGGGTCTTAACGACATCCGAATAGAAAACCTAACTGCACGTTATGGTGTCTTAGGGCTCATGGGCCCCAGGTCGCGTGATGTATTGGCACAACTCACAGATGACACACTCGACAATGACTCGTTTCCATGGTTAAGCGCCAGAGAAATCATAGTCGCCGGTGTTTCCGTGCGTGCCTTGCGTGTCTCCTATGTTGGCGAGCTCGGCTGGGAATTACATCACCCCATGGATCAACAACTGCAGCTATTTAATGCCCTAATGGAAGCGGGCAAGAAATTCGAAATGGGCACGTTTGGTGCCTTCGCTATGAACGCGATGCGGTTGGAGAAAGGTTATCGTGCCTGGGGCGCAGATCTCACGACAGAACGCACGCCCCTGGAAGCCGGTATGAAGTTCTTCGTCAAAACCAACGGCCGTGACTTCGTCGGTCGTGAGTCGATGCTGCGTAGAGCCGCGGAACCCGCGCATTGGCAAATGCACTTATTGCAACTCGATGAGAACGAAAGCGATCCGTTTTATGCGCATACGGTCTTTGTAGACGACCACCCGATTGGCATTGTCACTTCTGGCGGCTACGGGCACCGAGTAGGAAAACCCTTAGCGCTCGCCTATTTTCGGGAAGCGCCCGCTGTCGATTCAGGGTTGTCAGTATCTATTCTCGACCAGCGCGTGGCAGCCCATGTTCTCAAGCAACCCGCGTATGATCCCGGTAACCGGCACCTGCGTGGGTGACTTCGTTAAGTGGCCGGCGTCGACCGCATCACGTCGGTTATCAATACCAGTCTGTAATTGTCGTGCCGTGACTCGGCAATGCGTAGCTGGGTTGCTCCAATATTGAATGTCGCTGGCTTGTTGTGTCCCGGGTCGTAATTCACGCGCTGTCGTACGAAATCCTCGGTTTCAGCGAGATCGTGCCCCTCCGAGTACGCCCAAGTCCTGATCAGGTGCGGGAATGGCGTACCCGGACGTAGGACATGTGGGCATCGTGAAAAGAACGTTTCTCGGTACGGACGATTGTGGCCAATAAGCCGATTGGCGTGGTCGAACACGACAGCAGCAAGTGGGATACTCTGGAGACAGGCAAGCAATGGTGGTTGCGCGCCAACTGATTCTTGTGGTCGAACTGTCTTTCCCGCAATCAAAGAATCTAGCGACATACCCGTCAAATTTGCGAATTTGATCAGCACGTCATAGGGAGCCTCTGACCGTCCGATCTCGTACTTGCTGTAGCGAGCAGGTCCAATCCCGAGGGCAAGGGCCAACTCGTTTTG
>CAXMNC010000225.1:0-3215 GCA_964194625.1 Acidiferrobacterales bacterium | reverse complement strand
GACAAACTGAACTGGCTGTCAGGGCTGTCCGTCAAGTAAGGCCGGACATGAACGCCTCGGATGCTTTGGCTTCCGTGCGTCTGTTCCGGCAGGCATGACCTCCGACCTCGACATCTACCGCACCGCTTCCGTCTTGATCCGAGAATATGGCGAGGACGCCGCTCTTGAGGCGGCACAACACGCCGATGCCATGCTTGAGAAGGGCTGCCTGGGCGGGCAAAGGGTTTGGAAGCGCGTTCTGGCGGCCGTGAAGGAGATCCAGAGGGAGGAGCTGCGGGAGGGCGAGGTGGTGAACTAGGCGGCGGGAGCGGGGCTTTTCTTTTGGCGCTCTCACTCCTACGGTAGTCAGCATGAAACAGAAGACCCACAAAACTCGTCGTCCACGTATCTGGCAAACCACGGGGCTTCGCATTACTGCGTTCCCGCGAAAACCAATCACGGCTTCTCGGGGAGGGGTCTGGGAACGACTGACTGGCACTCCACCAGAGACATCAGAGATAAAACCTCGGGAAGATACTCTGACGGAGGCGGGTGCCTATCCCTTCTTGGATACTGCTTTCCTTACCTTTAAGCAGCATCCCAGTAGGATAGACTGGCTCTTGACCGTTAGACATGATGAAGGTTCTCTACTTGTTGAAGAATCCCTGTTTCTAGGGGCATTTGAGAAAGTATGTGATGATTTTTGTGAGTTGATGCGGCGTTGGTTCAAGCAGGCTCCACCCCTCCAAAGACTCGCCTTCGGCGCATCATTACTTCTTCCAGTAAATACTCTAGTTGAGGCGAACCGAGAACTTGATCTACTGTTACCATCTGTTAAAGTAGATTTGAGGGGAACTAGAGATTTATCGTACCAAATCAACAGACGGCGCAACTCTCGCACAGGTGCGAAAGGACTCGAAATAAATCGTCTCAGTCGATGGGCTGCTACACAGATAACAGGAATGATGATCCAGTTAGTTGCCGGGGCTGAACAGAAGGTTACACAGACCGAGATTCTTTACGCTTGTCGTTTAGAGTTGGATATAAACACTGCACAAGAGTTCAAGGCCGGCCTCTCGAAGTCCCGTCTAAACCGCCATCTTGACGAGTTAACCGAGTTTGCGTCCGAGATTGCCAAAAAAGGAGATATTGCGTAAGTGCCTGCGATAACGCCGAATGATTCAGGAGGATCACCACCACCTGCGCGCTGGGACGACGGCGGTGAGGAGGTCCCGTTTTCCTGGAGGGAGCCAATTGTCATTGGCACCGGAAGTAGCACGTTGCGCGGCGATGAATACCAGTTGATTGCCCGCACCAGGAAATTCGAACGACCAAATGTGAGCCGTGTTCAACCGCGGCAGATCATCATTGTTTCCGAGCCTTCCAGGTTCCTCGAATCAGAGAATGCAAGTAAGGCGGCCGTTCGATCTGCATCCCCCACCACTCCGGCAATAATCGATGCTGGAGGGCTGATGTCGCAAGCGAGTGATATTGGGGATCTCATAAACTTTGCCCGGGTGTACATTTCGCCGGATATTGCATCGCGACTGGAAGAGTTGCGCGATGCGCCATTCGATACAAAGTTAGATGAGAAGCGCATAAGCGATGAGTCAGTTCGTTCGTTCCTGAGCTACTGCATGAAACGTGGCCGCATTCGGCGACCTTTAATCACCGCCACACCTGATGGTGTTATCCAAGGGGACTGGAGCGGCGGCGAAAAGGAAAGAGTATCAATCCGATTCTTCCCAGGCGATGTGGCGTGGGTAACTTTACGTACCGCTGTCGCGCACGGAACAGTTAGAGTGCAAGCTTCGTTACTACTGACAGATAAATCGCCCGTGCGGTTGCCAGATTGGGCGTGATGCCTGCCGGTGACCCTATCCCGATCCCGAATGGCAACCATTTGACCCGAGGGTGCGGATCACGTGGAGAAGACAACGGTATAGTGACAAGCGTGGCCTTTGATTTGAGACCAAGAGATAAGGGAAAACTATCGGCGGATTGGGTGGAGTGTGTTCATGCTCCAGCGCAGAAGAGAAACCTAACAGGGTCATTGGAGCGACTTAGCCTACGCCTTCGGGCTCAAAGGGTAGTGGCTCTGGTAACTGATGCTATTCGGCAGATTGAGGTTGACGGTCATAAGTTGGATGCCATAGAAGATCCACGCAAATCCAATCTTTGTCACAGCGCTATCGTGGGAATGACTGGGACGCAATTAGTCGATAAGGACCTCCAAGAAGATCTTGCAGATCTAGCGAATGCTGGACCAGTTCTCCATTTGCCTTAGAGGCCAAACCGCTAACGTTGCTCGGCCATGTAAGTCTGCGCCCACTTTACGTCAGGTCCGCAAGAGCGTGCTTCCCGAATAGCCCATCAAGACTGCCGCGTGTGTCGTCGGTCAAGTCCGATTCGATTAGTCCCCTAAACAATACCCAGGCAGCGGCAATCGCCTGCTTTGCTCGGTCTCGAATGGCTCATACCGCCCGCCCGAGAAGTGCGGACAGTCCCGAGCCAATCCGGCCTCAACCATCACCTTTCCAAGATCCTGCCCGTCAATGCGGCACACGGCCACCTGGCGGTCAAATGAGCGCTCACTTGTGAGGTCACATCTGGCCGGCTTACCGAGGGCGATCACAGTCAGGAAGTCTCTGGCTTCCGGGCCGAGCGGTTCATCCAACTCGGGGGCAGCGATGCCTTCTAGGCGAATCTTGGCGGGGCCTACATAGAGGGTGTCCCCATCGATCACTTTCCCAACCACATCCTCGAGCTGGCCGCCCGGGCGGATGGCCTGAAAGGCGATCAGCGCGATCACGGCGAGCGCCAGGATGACGATGTAGGGTAGGCGTTTGGTGCGTGGCATCGTGGGCCAGCAGGATTAGACGGGCCTCCCACGAACGCAAGAGATCATATATTGCCTTGCATTCCGATATGGCCGTGAATGTCCGTTTTCAGGCGAGGAGCAGACGTTCCGATGCATCCCTCAGAATGTCCGGGATTAGCTGCCGGTTCAACCGGTCGCCGCAACACAAGCTTTAAATCGCTCTGCCGGTGTTTCGAAGTCTAACGTCTTCCTGGGTCGTTCGTTAAGCTCGCGTGCGACTTTGTTCAACTGAGCCTGCGAATAGCCCGAGAGATCAATGCCTTTCGGGAAGTACTGCCTGAGCAGGCGGTTGGTGTTTTCGTTGGAGCCACGCTGCCAGGGGCTGTGGGGGTCGCAGAAGTAGACGTCGACGTCG
>CAXMNC010000224.1:0-5182 GCA_964194625.1 Acidiferrobacterales bacterium | reverse complement strand
AAACGGATTTTGTGTTCCTTATAGTTGGCGTCGAGGACGTAGAGGGTATCGCCATCCGTAATCTTGACGACCTTGCCGGTGAGGGTATCGGCAGAGACTGCTAGGGAGAGACCTATCAGAAGGCCAAGGGTGATTACACGGACTGCCATTCCCCTATCCCTGGAATACTGGATTTAAGTACTCCACAGATCATATTGTATTCGATGATCCGTGCATTTTCGTTGTGTTCTTTACCGGGCTGTGCTGTGATGGTTACGTCTTACGACGGGTGATGGATTGCGGACGACTTAGTTTTGCACTCAAGCCTGCCCGAATTGCACAACCGCTAACGATAATCCCTCACCACCCGCCAGTGTGTTGTCCTTTCGCTTTATGAGGGGTCTTGCCCTCCGCTTGCTTCGCATAACGAGTTACCCAAGCAGTCGTGGGCCGTCCGCTAGTCGATTGACCGTTAGCATTTCTTTGCGCTTCCTCCGGTGTGAAGTATTCCGGCCCTCATTCTATTGAGCCCGAAATCGGGTTAAGGGTTCCCCGGAATCAAGCGCCTTGCGAACCGCATCGGCTGCAGCCTGAAGAGAATCATGACGCTTAAGGTGCAACAAACAAATAGCAGCGGCGTACACCAAACTGTCATAAACGGGCCCACCCTTTCCTTCGAGGGCGGCGATTCCCGCCTCGGCAGCCGCTTTCGCAATGGCATCCGGATCCACGGTCGTGGCAATCGTATCGCCTTTGTTTTTGACCTTGGGCAGATCGTCGGGAATCGGTACGGCGCGCTTGGATTGACTGATCCCGATGCTGGTAGGCTCTACCAATATCTGTTGTACCTCACCCTCGTCATGATAGTAAAACACCTTAGCCGGTTGCTGCAGTGAAGGAACTACACCGCCTTCCACGCCGCGTACGATCAGGGCGGAATCAAATCCTGCATGGCGCGCCAGCATCGCATACATCCGAGGATAGGATTTATGTACGTAGCCCGTCATGAGATGGGTCTTCTTTCGGCCCCGAATGGGTCCGGCCATGACTTCCACCGTGGTCACGGCGGGGCGCTTGACAATCAGGGCCCGCAGGTTCACCAGGTCATGTAGTCTCGGGCAGAAGGCCTTCTGGTCCACATAAGCCCAACCGATATTGGCATTTGCGATGCGTGCGGCGGCGTCAGTAGGAGACAGATCGACATCGATGCCAGCCGCCCTCAGCACCTTTCGGTGTGTGACACCGAATTTCGGGCCGACGCTCTCCAGTCCGTGGGACACGGTAGGAACATCGCAAGCGGCGAGCACAGGCGGGATAAACGGTGAGGCCGGCAGGCCACGAGTATAACCGTCGTAGGGATCAGCCACATCCATCAGCTCGTCTACCGGGGCGGCCACGGTGTCCGTAGCATCCGAGATCGCCTGCAAGACACCCCGGTTTTCATCATCTGTCTCGCGCTTCATGCGTAGCGCGATGAGGAACACGCCGGCCTGCACCGGATCCACTTTCCCTTGCAGAATGTACTCCATGGCCGCACGTGCCTCATCAAAGGATAGATCCTTGCTAAGCTCTGGACCCGTCGCGATCCTTTGAATGCAAGACCGCATGGCGATAGCCGCATCGATCTGGGTTATTCTTGCTGCTGACATGGCGGGGCTTCCGGACTTCAAGAACTCCTATACCGACTGAATGGCTGTCTCTCTACACTCTAACTTTATCGACTATCATGGCCGAGGCTCATTCCAGGGGCAATTCTGTCGCGCACTAGCTGCTTGATTTGTTTCGATTCCGGAAAGGCGTGTGTCTCCTTACGCGAATGCAGTACTTCCCCGTCAAGACGGATTTCAAAAGCACCGCCGGTACCCGGATTAAAACCACCTCGCCGACTTTCGTTTGAAAGGTCATGAGAAGCTCCTGGGCCATCCACGCTGCGCGTAAGGTGAATCGGCATTGGGTGCAATACTCGATCTCAAGCCTGGGTTTGTTCATGAGCAACAAATTGACGATAGAATGTGCCTGTCCGATGTTCCGGCTAACGTAGCTACTTTTATGGGCGAATTCAACCACGCCTAGGTCGCTCCAAAAGGAAGGATATTTACTCTCGGTATAGATTTATAAATGATGTAAACGGTTATCGGGTACATTCCAATGAATTTTCTACCAATATTTATGAACCTTAAGGGCCAGCCCTGCCTGGTGGTAGGTGGTGGCGAGGTCGCCGCGCGCAAGGTCTCTTTGTTGCTGGAGGCAGGCGCGCGCGTAACGGTGGTCGCGCCGACGCTGTGTACGACCCTGGCACAGCACGTCGCAGAAGCACGGATCACCCACCGTGCAACCGAGTTCACGCCGACGGATGAAATGAACCACGCCCTAGTGATCGCTGCGACCGACGACGGCGCGATCAATCGCCAGATCTCCGAGGCCGCGCGCAAACGCGGGATTCCGGTCAATGTAGTCGATCAACCGGAGTTGTGCAGCTTCATCATGCCCTCAATCGTAGACCGCTCGCCGGTGATCGTCGCCGTGTCCAGCGGCGGTGCGTCACCGGTTTTGGCGCGGTTACTGCGCGCGCGTCTCGAGACCTTGATCCCTGCCGCCTACGGCCGCCTGGCGACCCTGGTGGAGGGATTCCGACAGCAGGTCAAGGCGCGATTTAAGACGACGAATGAACGCCGAAGGTTTTGGGAGAAGGTGCTTCAGGGGCCGGTTGCCGAAATGCTTTTCGCTGGCCAGGAGAAGGCGGCCTACAGCGCGCTCGAAAAGTTGGTTCGGGAGGAGTCAGAATCCGCACCGAGGACCGGGGAGGTATACCTCGTTGGTGCCGGACCCGGCGATCCCGATCTGCTTACGTTTCGCGCGCTGCGCCTCATGGAGCAGGCGGATGTGGTGCTTTACGACCGACTCGTCACTGAGGAAATCCTGCGACTGACGAGGCGCGACGCCGAGCGGATCTACGTGGGCAAGAAACGCGACTACCACGCTGTTCGTCAAGCAGAAATCAACCAACTGATCGTCCGCCTGGCGCGCGAAGGGAAACGGGTGTTGCGCCTGAAAGGCGGCGACCCCTTCATATTCGGTCGCGGCGGGGAGGAGATCGATACCCTGTCGGCGGAGGGTATCCCGTTTCAGGTGGTGCCAGGGATTACTGCCGCCTCCGGCTGCGCCGCCTATGCCGGGATCCCCCTGACCCATCGGGATCATGCCCAGTCATGCGTATTCGTTGCCGCACACTTGAAAGATGGTTCTATGGACCTGAACTGGGAGTTGCTGGTGCAACCCCAACAGACGGTGGTGTTGTACATGGCGTTACAGGGGCTTGAGGTACTATGCCGGCAACTGATCGCCCACGGTATGTCAGCCGATACGCCGGCAGCCTTGGTGGAACGAGGGACCACCCCCCGCCAGCGGGTATTCACCGGGAACCTGAAGACGTTACCGAATATTGTCGGCGCGGCCGATGTCCACGCTCCGACGCTAGTCATCGTCGGTGACGTTGTACGACTTCACGAAAAACTCGCCTGGTTCGAACCGGTGCTTGAAAAATAAAGAGGCCGGCCGCCTCGACGTACTTGAGGATTGAATCTGCGCGCCTGTGCTGATCTGAATCGTCGATTGTCAACTCAATGGGGCCGACGGTGCACGTTTGCCAGAAGTGATTCGATGTCGATGGTGGGCGTCGAAGACTTAATGAGCACGCTAAAACGCTCTCGCGGATCTTCCGACCGGTGTTGGATTTCAATATCTGCGTTAGCGTAAAGGCACTGAGCTACCGTTTCTAGCTCATCATGCAACGCCTTATACGTCGCGTCATTGTTCGGTGCTAACAGGCGATCATTGGCGACGAAGACAAACTCGTCACCGCTAAACTTCAGGTCGCCGTTTAGAAGCGGCTCTTGCTCCGGGAGGCGGCATGCTGTCAACGTCACGTCAATTGCCGTGAGGATTCGGTAGAATGAGGGCGACGACGTGACCGCAGAGCGGAGATATACTGCGATTGAGATGTTCAATTATCGTTAGATTCGGAGAGGGATGATTATGCGCATATTCCTGATGACTTTCTTGATGCTCATGTTAGTGTCAAGTTCTGTAGCGGGAAGTCGTGACAACTTTATTCACAACGTCTTGCCAAAAAAGTACCCGCAACTCATTAGATACCTGAAAGAAAACGGTACTTTGCCTGTAACATGGATATCGCAAACAGGTGAATCCCAGAAACAAACGGTTGAGCTTTCGGAGGAAGGAGCCGTCATTATCAAAACTATGATGTACGGCGGGCCTGCGGCAAATATGAATACACCGGTTGAAGTAATAATGGTTGACCGGAATCAGGATTCTCGTCTCGATTACATAGAGTATTTGATGGAGCGGCAGAAACCTCGAAGTTTCAGCAAACCAACGGATGAAGGCTCCCTAGTTCTTTGGGATACTGCACTGGCGATAACCATGAAATACAGTAGGTGTTGTCAGAAATAGAAAGGCGAATCTAACAACAGCTTCAGTGTTTGCTACTTGTTGGGACGACTCGCATTGCGACTCGACGAAAAGCAAGAATAACTAGGGCAATTCTGTCGGTCATTAATACACAATGAAGAAACTACTTATCTCAGCCATGATTGTTTTTGGGAAAGGGCAACAATGTTTGATTTCCTAAAAGGTGTTGGCGCATTCATTCTGGGAATAGGATTGCTTATAGGCATTATTCTGCTCGCGTATCTGATTATAGAGGGAGGCGTAAAGGTAGCCGTTTATGTCCTTCCCTGGGGACAAGTGGCTGCTGCTATTACATTCCTGCTGATGTTATTTGTGCTACTCCCTTTGTCCTTTTTCAAGAAGATGAAAGGCTGGACCAGCTTAGCCTTTGTTTACGGCTCTTTTGTATACGGAATCATTCTCTGGTTATCGAGTCTGTTAATCGCTTATGTGCTCTGGGGAGTTGTAGCAGTCTTTGTTGGACTGTTCTTATTTGGCGTAGGGGTTGTTCCGGTCGCAATGCTTGCCGCTCTGTTCAACGGTGAATGGGAGTTTTTCTGGAACATAGTGATAGGACTTGCGCTCACCTTCGGTAGTCGCGCCTATGGTCTCTACCTTGGAAGCCACTACGATGAATTGCACAATCGCGTTTGAATTGCACAGTTGCAAATCTGCAACGCGATTTGAGCCTATGAAATGGCGCGCCCGGACGGATTCGAACCGCCGACCACCT
>CAXMNC010000223.1:0-2698 GCA_964194625.1 Acidiferrobacterales bacterium | reverse complement strand
ACGATACGCCCACGTGCCTCATCCACGTCTACGCCGATGAAACAATAGTTCGTGCCGGCCACGGTACTGACCCACGGGTAGGGTTTGTACTGCCAGGACGCCTTCGGATCCTTGGGGCGGTCGTACACTTCAATAAAGGGTTCATTGGCGTAAAACTCGCGGTAGATCTCGGTGATGGCATCGCGCGACATCGTTTTCTTGGGGAATGCATGGCACACGTCGAGAATACCGCGAACGATGGGGACATAGGTTGGTGTAAAATGCACATACACCCTATTGCCCGCCAACGCTGAGAGTTCCTGTTCCATCTCAAACGTATGCCGGTGACTAACGACATTATAAGGAATCAGATTGTTGCCGATTTCGGGGTGGTGGGCGGCGCGCGAGAGTTCGGCACCAGCCCCAGCGGTGCCCGAAAGACCATCGATGACGATCTTGCTTTCGTCGATCAGGCCTTCTTTGATCAATGGCGTCAGTCCCAGGATAGCAGCTGACGAAAAGCATCCCGGATTTGCCACCAACCTTGCTTTGGCAATCTCGTCCCCGTGCAGCTCGGCAACGCCATAGACCGCCTCTTGCGCCAACGGCCAGTCGCTGTGAGTTTGTCCGTAAACCGACTCCCACACCGCTCGGTCCGAAAGGCGGAAGGCAGATCCTAGGTCTATGACCTTGCAACCTTGGTCAAGAAATTTTGCTGCGGCTTCGATGGATGCCGTCGTCGGCAGGGCGAGAAAGACAACGTCACACGGTGTCGCATCATCGGGGTGAATGAGCTCGAACCCTGTGCCGTACAGGTTTGGGTGGTGTTCCTCAATCGGGGAAGGGGTTCTGCTCGTACCCCAGGCGACGTTAACCCCAGGGTGATCGAGCAACACCCGCAAGGCCTCACCCCCCATGTAACCGCTTGCACCGACAATCCCGACCTTTATCATAAACCGACCCCAAAGAGACTCACTGACGTGGGCGCGAAGCCACACTGCGCGATTGTAGTGCAAAATCCGTATGTAGTCTCAAGTTTGCGATAGAATCGATTATTCTGACTAAGCCGACTGTGTGTTGGCGGAGCGCGAACGCATGAAGATCGATAGGCTGGATCATGTGGTGTTCACCGTCGCAGATATCAAGGCGACGTGTGATTTTTACGCCCGGGTACTGGGCACCGATGTGGTCACGTTTGCCGATAATCGCACGGCATTGATGTTTGGCAGCCAAAAAATCAACTTGCATCAAGCCGGCAAGGAGTTTGAGCCCAGGGCCTTACGGCCGACACCAGGTTCAGCGGACGTTTGTTTTATTACGGAGACGCCGCTAGAGCAAGTTATGCAGCATTTGCGTAACTGCGGCATAGATATCGTCGAAGGACCCGTGGATAAAACGGGCGCGATTGGCGCCCTCAAATCGGTGTACATAAGGGATCCGGATCAAAACCTGATTGAAATATCCAACTACGTGAATAGCAAGTGATGCGTTATAAATACTACACCGCCGATGTCTTTAGCGACCGTCCCTTTGGCGGCAATCAAGTGGCAGTGTTTCCTGATGCGCGTGCGCTTCAATCTGCGCAGATGCAGGCAGTGGCACGCGAATTCAACATTTCCGAAACCGTTTTCGTTTTTCCGCCCAAGGATTCGGCCAATACTCGTCGTCTACGCATCTTTACTCCCGGGGCTGAACTTCCGTTCGCTGGGCATCCGACGGTGGGCACCGCGGTTGTGCTGGCAGCGATCGGCGAGCTAGCGCTTGATGCCAATCCCGTGAATATCGTTTTCGAGGAGGGCGCAGGTCCGGTGGACGTCTCTATTGAGCTCGTGGATGGGACGCCGGTAACGGCGAAACTGACGGCACCAAAGTTGCCTGAGTTTGGCCCGCCACCGCCATCGTCAAGTGAACTTGCCACCATGCTGTCGCTAGCGGAGTCTGATCTGTTAGGCGCCGACAATGCGCCGCAGGCGGCGTCGTGTGGAACCCAATTCTTGTTTGTGCCGCTACGCGATCGGCAAACAGTGGCGCGAGCGCGAGTAAGACGGGAACTATGGGAGGCAGTGCTTTCTTCCTATTGGGCGCCTAGCATTTTTGTTTTTTCCTACGATGGGGAGTTGCCGGGTTCCGACCTGCATGCGCGCATGTTCGCCCCCAGCCTGGGTGTCGACGAAGATCCAGCCACTGGCTCGGCCGTCGCTGCACTCGGCGGTTATCTTGGCGTGCGCGACAAAGCTGATAAGGACTATGCACGCTGGACCATAGAGCAGGGGCTTGAAATGCAGCGCCCGAGCATTCTCGAGCTTGAAGTGTTCAAGCAAGACGGCGAGATTACGAAGATTCAGGTTGGTGGCGCCGCGGTATTAGTGAGCGAGGGAACGATGAAGATCCCTGCGGTTACCGAGTTTGAATAACGGATGTTGTGTCCGCCGCTCCTCGACCGCTGTTCCGGCAACTGCTCCTGCGTTGCCCTAACTTCCTGCGTCCTTGCAGGTCGCCCGACGCGGTTCTACCTCCTCCATCCATGGAGTCGTGCGCATCTGACCTCCATGGACGGAGGAAATGCAAAGGGATTGTAGGAACAATCCTTGCCCTGTCGGTCGCCCGTACGCGAGGGTGCTTTTGTTGTGGCCGATGTGCAGGGATGCACAAGTGTCGCGAACGTAGCAAATAGGGAAAGACATGCCAAGCGATGGTTCCGTCAGTGCGCTTGCCAAAT
>CAXMNC010000222.1:0-3712 GCA_964194625.1 Acidiferrobacterales bacterium | reverse complement strand
CGTTGTCCAGGCATCGGGAGCCGTGCGAACAGGAGACCGCGTGTCGCTCAACTGAGCTCAATCGTTTGCAAAGGACCTTCTCTTAACCAAAGCCTGACGGTCTCTTTGTGGCCGTTTCCCGCCGTTTAGGCGATGAAATCCATCCGTGGCCGCCCAACGGCGACTTGCGACCCTGACCGGTCATTCGTAGCCGCGTTACAATGAGTCCAATGGACGGCACACATACCCTTTATCGAGAGAGTCTCATCTGGGATGACCATTGCGGATTTACTGCAACGGTTGACGGTCCGCTTGACCCACTCCTGCAGCCATGGCGGGAGGCCCGTGTCGATTACCTTTCTGTCAACGTATATTACGATCTTCAACCTTGGACTGAGGCCGCTCGGATCATAGCGGCATTTCGCAGTCGGCTACCCGAGGAAGCCCCGTATTGTAGATTGGTGTCCACCGTTGATGAGGTTAACCGAGCGAAGGTGGAAGGAAAGTTGGCCATCGCGTTCGACATCGAGGGCATGAACGCCCTGAACGGACAGCTCGAAATGGTGCAACGCTACTATGAGCTTGGTGTTCGTCAAATGGCCATCGCATACAACCGCAACAACCTCGCGGGCTCTGGCTGTCATGATGAAGACACCGGCCTTACTGGCTTCGGTCGTCAAGTCGTCGAGGAGATGAATCAGGTTGGTATGGTGATCGACTGCTCTCACACCGGATACAGGACAACAATGGCGATTATGGAACGCTCAACTCACCCCGTCATCTTCTCGCATTCCAACCCTCGATCCTTGGTCGAACATGGTCGCAATGTCACAGACGAACAAATCAAGGAGTGCGCGAATACCGGCGGAGTCGTGGGTATTAGCGGCGTCAATCTCCTTCTGGGCGAGGAAGAAGCTACCCCAACTGCCGTTGCTCAACATGCCGAATATGTCGCCCAGCTCACCAGTCCCGAGCATGTGGGCATTAGTCTCGACTTCGATCCTGAAGAGGAGAGGCAGTATCAAGAGAACGCTTCCAATACCCTTATGGAAGAACGTGATGATACTTATTGGCCGAAGGGGACTGGGTATGGCCGCCCGGCACAGACATTAAGCGTTAGCCGCCTTCCCGACGTTGTAAATGCTCTGGAGGATGTAGGTTTCGATAGCGACGATATTGGCGCGATTCTCGGCGGAAACTTCAGGCGCGTTGCTAAACAGGTGTGGAAATAAAACCATGACTGCCAATGACTGATTGTGGCCGTTTCGCGCCGTTCAAGCGATGAAATTCAGCCGCGGCCGCCCAAAGGCGGTTTCCGACCCGGAGTACGCATTCACAGTGTGCTCCTCGAATGTCCGCTCATCAGCTAGAGCGGTCATCCACCGTCGGGGATCAACCGCGCGATTTAGCGCGTCGGCTGCATGCAATTGTTAGGCGCTTTCTTGATCATCTTGAGAACTAGCTGGAAACGCCCAGCGGCATATGCCCCACAAGACGATCGCAAACAGAACGTGCGGCACCAGCGAGGCGACAATAAGCTTTGGACTGACGGCGAGACCGAAGAAACCCCACCCCACAATAGGAAAGAAGAGCACGAGAACCACCAGCCATAGTCCGAGCGCCAGCCACAGTGCATTAAGAAAGCTCTGCCGCTTGAAAACGGCAACATATACGACCGACCAGAAAGCCACATACGCAATATGAAAGAGAAGACCTACCGGAAGGGGAACCTCGCCAAGTAACACTTGGGCAAATGCGAGACCCAAAGGCTTGGGCAATGGCGAGATACCGGCCTTGAATGCGGGAACCATGACCAGAGAAAGAATCACCGCTGTAGCGATACCTACTCCAATGGCTTTGGCATAGCCCCTTGGTGTCATCTGTTGCAGCGCCATATCAGCACCCCCTATGTTCTTAACCCGTAGTCCCTCTGACCACCTAGGAGTGAAAGAGTTTGAACGGGCGCTTAACGACTCGCGGAGCGCGACTGTCCGCTTAGCGATCCGAAAGCTGACGTTCCAGTCAACCGGCCCCAATTTCCGCTCCTGGCCGATTTCTGCCTCATGCACCGCAGCATCACGGTGTGCTGCCGCAGGCCTCCGCTGAGCGGCAAAAACCGACCCACAGCAGCCGTTCGGAGCCAGTGGCTCCGAACGTCAGCTCCTGAACACAATCTGGTCCTTCGAAGTGGTCGTCGTAAAGCCGTTGAAAAGTTATGCGATGAGCACTAATCCGGCAGTCCTGCCTTCTTCAGCCCATCCAGAAATTGTGCGAGATGTGTGGGATTCCTATAAGGGACTGCCTCCCCGATTCGGGTCACAGAGAAATCCGGTGCAATCGTGAGCAATTCGTCTGCTTCCCATTCGGCATCTTCAATTCGTCCTGCCAGGGCGTAGCTGGCAGCCAACCACATACGTGCTCGCTGTGAACTGGGATTACGCTCGACCGACTGCTTTAACGCCTCGATCGCCCGATCGTATTGCCCAAGGGTGAAATAGGTCTGTCCTCGAATGACGAGGTAGAGGAAACCATGGCGAGGATTGAGCCTTACAGCCTTTTCGAGGCTCTCCAGAGCCTCCTTTGGCCTTCCGCCAAACTGAAGTATCTGAGCCAACAAGGCGTACCCATCAGCATAGTTCGGGTCGAGCTGGATGGCTCTTTCTATCGCCGTCAACGCATCTGCGAACTCTTTTTTGTGTCTAGCAGCGGCCGCGACTGCGAAATGCGCCTGCGGCAATGACTCATCCAGGCTGACGGCTTTTTTTGCAAGCTCGTAACCCGTAGCTAGTGAGCGTTCTCGCGAATCACTCCAACCATTGTAGAATTCCCGGACGTGCGTACGGGAAAGCAGTGCATACGCTCGTGCAAAGCCGGCGTCGATTCCGACCGCTTGCTGTAAGGATTCCCTCGAGATCAGATTCTCCTCTTTGGTCCCGCGAAAGAAATAGTCAGTCCCCCGGAGGAAGTGGTCGTAGGCGATCAAGCTATCAGTGTACTTCCGCGTCAACGTTAGTCGCTCCGATGGCGTTAGCGCACCTGTGAGTGCAGACACTATTTTCTCAACGATTTCGTCTTGCAGCGCGAATACGTCAATCAGTTTTCGATCATAGCGTTCCGCCCACAGATGCCCACCCGTGGTGGCATCGATAAGCTGGGCATTAATTCTTACCTGGTCGCCAGCTCGACGCACACTCCCTTCTAGTACATAACGTACACCGAGTTCTTCGGCCACCTCCCTTACCTTCACTGGCTTATCTTTGTAGGTGAACACTGAGTTTCTGGCGATGACAAACAAACCGGAGAGCTTAGACAAATCAGTAATTAAGTCTTCGGTCATGCCATCAACGAAGTACTCTTGCTGTGCATCGTTGCTCATGTTCGTGAAGGGCAACACGGCGATGGAGGGTTTGTCAGGCAAAGGAAATGCCATGCGCTCGATGGAGGCGGGCTCTTCTCTCGACACCCACGGCTGATACCAAGCGAGCCCACCGCCAACTATGACAAGTAGCGCCATCCCCGCGGTCACAATCGACCGGTGCTTCGGTGGCTCTGGCAGGGCCTCGCCGGGCATCGCAGGGACCTCCGGCACAGGTATGGCCTCACCCGATTTGAGGCTCACCGCGTAAGTCCGCACCGGCTCGCTGAATCCCTTCAGCTCCTGCTCCCCGAGGCTCTCGTATTCAAACGGCAGCCGACCCGGCACCGCCTCATGGACCGCCCCCTGAATGCACAC
>CAXMNC010000221.1:0-8078 GCA_964194625.1 Acidiferrobacterales bacterium | reverse complement strand
GTGGCGAGCTTGGCTCCGGCCCGTGCATCTTCACGCAACCGTTTCACCCAGATATTCAGGGTCTCGGTGGCCACCTTCGGATCCACCGACTGCATCAGGCTACGTGCCTCGTCGCGGGTGTCGGCAGCTTTTCCGTGGTATAGGTCGACCGCCAATGCCGTATAGCCCAGCTTGGAAAGCTCCGATGCGACGCTCTTGATCTGATTGTTCAATCCCCACCACTCATGGATCAGTAGGATGCTGCCCTTGGCCTGGCCCTGACGCTCAGCAAGCGCGGCCTTGACGGTCCTGCCGTCGGCCAGCTTGGCCTCGACCTCTTGTAATCCCGCGGAAACTGCGGCGGCTAGGCGAGGACGGTCGCGAGCGGGAGCGACGTTAATCCCTTGAGAAATCGACGGCGATCGGACATAGCTTCTCCTCCTGAATTTCGGCGGAATTATCGTGGAAATCCGAGGTATGACCCTACCAGAATTCTACCAGCAGATTTCTCGGAGACTAAGAGATCAGTTCGGGAGGGGAGTTCGCGGTGTCAGGCTAACGGGGCGAATGGTGACATTGTGTCGGGGTTCATTGACCCGGAAAACCTTTAGCGAGATTGGCCATCTGAATCAAGATGTCGCTTCTCAGCTACTGGTCTGCCAAGCATCGGGAATGAGCGGGGTACCGACCCAAAGTCTAGATAACAGATAACTTCGAGAAGATCGAAACGATTAGATACTCGGCAGTACAATCTTCTCACTCCAAAGTTTTGGGCAAGGGAGTGGCCAGAGGATATCGAGGAGGCAGTATGCACCGACAAATTCCTCTTTTGAGTCGCAGAAGATCGCCTTTCCGTTGCGCCAGGAAGAGACCGAGAAGCAGGTGGTGGAAGAGTACCGTAAGATGGGGATTTCGTATGTGAAGTCTTCATGACAGCGTAGGACAACCTAAACGGTGACAGCGCAGCCATTCGGTTGCGGGACAGTCCAGGCTCGGCGACAGGAGTTGCAATTTGGCCTCCACACGGCTTTAATCTCTGAATGAGAACCATTCTCAGACCTGTGTTCGGCCATTTCCTGGACTGGCAGTACGGTAGTGCCCCACGTACGGTCAATATCGAGAGCACCAGCCACTGCAACGCCAAGTGTTTGACATGCCCGCACCCGTACCACGAGCGGGTGCAGGGGATTATGGACGACGACCTCTATCTCAAGGTGGTGGACGAATGCGTCGTCATGGGCGTCAAGAAAATTCATCTGCAGAACTTCGGCGAGCCACTCATCGACAGAAAGCTGCCCGAGAAAATCAATCTGGCGAAGGACCGGGGAATCGGTACCGTCAAGATAATCTCTAACGCCTCTGCGCTGACCGAAAAGAAATCCCGTCAGCTCATCGAGGCGGGTCTCGATGAGATAAAGATCAGTTTTGACGGTCTCTCGAAGGAAGTATTCGAAAAGGTCCGGGTCGGGCTCAAGTACGAGAAGATTACCGCCAACCTCGAAGGACTGTTACGAATTCGCGGGGAGATGGGTCGGTCGAATCCGAAAGTTCAGCTCATGTTTGTCTCGATCAAGGAGAATGAATTCGAGGAGACAGGATTCGTCGATCGTTGGCGCGGAGTCGTCGATCGGGTGGACGTGACGAGAGCGCACAACTGGGGCGGGAGCGACCACGTTACCGGGACTTCCAAGCCGAAGAACCAGACCGGTTTCCAGTGCATGCGACTCTGGCAGACCTTCACCGTTCTCTGGGACGGCCGCGTCTCGATCTGCTGCGTGGACTACGAGGGCAGCGAGATCCTCGGAGACCTGCGCACGGAAACCATGAAGGAAATCTGGAATGGCGCGCGTCTCGCGCAGATTCGAGATTGGCACAATGGTGGCCAGTTCGAAAAGGTCCCCGTCTGCAGCAACTGCACGGCGCGTTGAGCCGGGGTACGTAGCACCCGATTGACCGCTTCCACGCCGTTATCACAGCGCCGGGAACCACCTCTCCAGAATCCAGTCTACGCAGCGTTGCGCCTCGTCGAGGGGAGTAGCAGGCGGCGCCAGCGCCCGGCCGCCGTCCCACGCGCAGAAGGAAGTAACCATCGCGTCGGCGATCAAAGTGCCGATGCCTTTCTCGAACCAGCGTGTCGCGCTAGGGTCGGGAGAATTCAGCCTGGGTACCGCCAGCAGGCCTGTTGCTGCACCCGCGGTAATTGCCTCGTGAATCATCGACACGCTGTCCTCGGTCACCCATACGGTAGCGGCGCTCTCGAGCCTCTTCGGCAGCCAGTCCACGTCGACGTCCTCCACCGGGAACATGCGCAGATTCGGCATACCGAGTCTGTTTAGGTGCGCGAGGAACTCAGTCGGTGTTCGCCGCGACGAAGCCGCTAACCACTGCACACCCGCTGATCTTTCCAGCACCCGCCGGATCTGCGCGGCGAGTTCGTCGGCCGACCAGCCGTAGTACCGGTCCGGACCGCCGATTAGGATGAGCCCTTCGTCGGTTTTCTTCCCGGTGGTGCACCGGGCGCGATTTAGCGCGCCCCGGGTCACGATTACGTTCTCGGCGCCGGGGATTCGGTCGTGGTTCGGGCAGATCACCAAATCGAACCAGCGGGCGGGGAGACTCGGCGACATGACTACGACCGACCGACCGCCACGGGCGCGCCGGCCCGCAAGCAACGGAAAATGGGTTGAGTGACCTGCGCCTACCAAGAGGTCCGGATCCGGCCAGTGACGATACTTGCTGCCGTGGAGTAGTGTCCAGACTTCGCCGAATTGCGCCGCCCCACGCGGCACGCAGACGATGTACTGGCGCACGTCGGTGCGTCGTGCGAACGCCTCTACGAACCCGCTGGTCTGGTTTTCGTGACCGCGCAATCCATCATCGAATTTCCAGATGACCAGGGGTCTGCTGCCGTTCTGACCCGATGCATCAGTCACGAGGACGCATATACCAAACTATACAAGAGGCCGGCCGAGCAGTGATTCGAGAACTCTCAGGGGCGATCGCTCTTCTCTCGACATCCGCTCGACGGGAAGATAGTAGGTCTGTTCCAAGAGATGCTGGCCGGACAACGCCGCGTGGGACACCTGATCGGTGAAACATATCCAGGTGCTGCCGGGCGGAAACTCAATACGCGTCTGCTCAACGGACCGCTGATACTCCTCGTCGGCCTTCATCTTCATTTGCAGGCGCAGCATGTAATGATCGTACAGCGTCCTGTAACTTTTAGTTAGTTTGAGCAGGTGCATCACTGCGCGTTGGCCCGGGCAGGGCCTTTTAAGGTGGGGGGCGAATCGTTTCGCGACCTTGTCGAAAGGCTCGCCGACCCGCCACACGCGCGGGCGATCCCCCGGGTTCACATTAGTGAAGATCCTGAGAATTCGTTGGTTCCCCATCGGGCGCGAGGAGAATGAGTCGACATGCAAGAGGGCGTCGTTGCTGCCGACAGTGCGGGATTTGCGGCCCTCTATCTCGACAGGACGGAAACTCGTTCGGGCAGTAGTCAGCCGCTCGGCGTACTCGCCGAGAAGGGACGTAAACAGCTCCTCGCCGAAACGTGCGAAGCGGGCCATCATGGCGCCGAGCACGGCTAGCTCGGCATCGCTCGCCGAATGGCTGGACTTGAGACCGCGAACCGCATTCGTCATCGGATCCCAGCTCACATTCTTTGAGTTTAGACGCAGGAAACCCGGTTCGAAGAACGCGCGCTCCTCCTCCTTCGTGGGAAATCCGAGATCCGGGATATATACGACGGACCCCGATTCGAGCAACTCGATCAGCCGACCAGGTGCGTTCGGATCGCCGACCCAGCTGCCGTTACGAATGGTAGTGATCGAGTTCAGTGTCGCGGTCTTTTCTATGTTTCTTCATGGACTACAGTAGGCCAAGGTACCGACCGATTGCCAGCCTTTCTGCACTATTTTGCGACCCGCCGCGTCCGCCGTCCATGAGAACGATCGATGAGCTTCGGACCACGCCCGCGTTCGGCCCTATGACAGGCTGACTATCTCCCTGTTACAGGGGCTCCTTATTGGGCCTGAGGTCGACCGCGTGCGTCCAGGCGCCCGGGTCTTGCGGGTGCATTTGCGTGCATACATCCGCGATTGCCGCCGGAGTCAGCAACCCGTCTCTGCCTCGCGCCTCGCCCGACTTTGGCAATCCCTTGTCCACGTGGTCGTCAATGGAGGTGACGTCGATGATGATGTGCACTACGTCCGGCTCCGGAACTCGTACTCGCGGTCCGCCGATGCCTCGAGAGGATCATTGGGCGCGTCGGGTGCGGACCAGGAGGAGGGATCTCGAAATTCGCGCCGTAATTCTGGATTGGAGAATGAGTTCAAGAATTCGTGACCTATTGATATCGGAGAAACGTCATCCAATCCTGTAGACATGCCGTCTACCACCAGAAGGATTACCCTACACCAGTATCCGTACCAGGGGCCGCCACCCAATTGGAAAACCGCATATCCCGTGGCTATCACCGCTACTAAACGAGCCCCCACCACTCATGGACCAGAAGGATGCTGCCGGTGGCCTGACCCTGCGACACGGCCAAGGCGCCCTTGACGGTCCTTCCATCGGCGAGCTTGGCCTTAACCTCCTGCAATCCCGCGGAAACTGCGGCGGCCAGGCGGGGATTGGCGAGGACGGTCGCGAGAGGGATTGACGTCAATCCCTTGAGAAATCGACGGCGGTCGGACATGGCTTCTCCTCCTGAAATCCGGCGGAATTATCGTGATAAATCGAGGTATGTCCCTACCAGAATTCTACCAGCAGAAATTCCGGGGACTCAGACATCAGTTCCGGAGGGGAGATTGACCCACTCGAGAATGGTTTCATTAATCCTACAGAGGAACCGGCGGCACGCCATTGATTTGTCGTAAAAACGTCATCAACAAACGTGAACGCACTGTTGTGTCAATAGGCGTATACTATCGTCTTCGCCCACTTTCTCCACGACGTCAGGCTGCTGACCCTGTGGGGCAGTCCCGATTCTTATCACCAAGGCCTGCCCTACTTGGACGGCTCCCGGGCCATCTTCGCCAAGCAACGTTCCCTCCACGGGGGGTCGAATTGCAAGGGGGAGGCGATTATCGAGTTCCGTGGCACTTCGCCCAGAAGTCGGGACACTCTCAGGCGTGCCTTGGCAGATCAGATCACGGTGCGGGGTGCCGATCGGCGCTACGCGTCACACATAGCACCCAACGGTTTGCTGAAGCCGTTCGGGGACTCGCAACTCTGCCAAGCACTCACCATTGCCGTTGGCGGCTGGCGAGGTTCTGAGTTTCTGGCAGACCATGACGGCGTGAAGATCGGCGGCGGCGTTGTCCTTCCAGACCATTCGTTCGCGGCGACCAAAATAGTACTGCATATTTGTGGATATTTAACGGGACTCCGGTTCGCTGCGTGGAACTCATCGGGCAATTGTGCATTGCAAGACGGGTTTTCATGAACCGTTCAGCCGCTAAGCGCGAGCGTTTTATTCGCCAGTACGGCCACTCTAAACACGTTCGAAGCATCAGTCGTCGCATCAGTTACGCGTTGATCAGCATAGTAACGCTGTTTTTGTTCGGCTTTGCCATCATCGCGATATTTTTGAATATCGCCAGAATTGACGACGAGTTGGAAGCTCGTTTGGACAATGCCCTGAAGGTCGCACAGATAAGTTTGCCCACGCCATTGTGGAATCTCGACAACGACGTGGTCGACGATTTTCTAGGGGCATTGTTTCTTGATGAAGCCATGGTTTACGCAAAGGTCTTATGGGGTGACCAGGCGATTGTCGAGAGAAAGAGCCAAGGATTTAACGAGGAAGATTTTTCATCCCCTGAACGATCCTCTGAATTTATCAGCAAATCCTCGGACATTCTATTTGAGGGAAGCAAAATTGGCACGATCCTAATCGTCCTCTCGCGCGAGACAGAAAGAGAACAGATCCTCTTACAAATTTACGGGATCATTGCCTTAACGATTCTAATAATTGTGGCCATTTCACTCACATCCATCGTCATAACAAGAAGGTATATCTCCCGGCCTCTATGGCGATTGCAGGAGTCAGCTTCACTGATCGCGCACGGTGATTTGGAAACATCTATCGACACCGGCAGCAGCGACGAGGTCGGCAGCTTAGCCAAAAGCCTCAATGTCATGCGGGAATCGATCCAGCAGCTATTCGGCGAACTCAGCGACAGCAAAGAGCAACTTGAGGACTACAGCCGTACCCTGGAGCAGAAAGTCGAGAACCGTACCCGCCAGCTGGCGAGATCGGTAGAGGAGCTGAAGGCACTTGGTGAAGTCAGCCAGGCGGTCAATTCCACCATCGATCTTCAGATTGTTCTTACCACCATCGTCACGCGTGCGTCCGCGCTCTCCGGGAGCGAAGGTGGCATCATCTACGAATTCGACGAAGCCAATCAATCGTTCCACGTCAGAGCCGCGCATCGAATTTCGTCAACGCATCTCGAGGCCCTGCGAAAGGCACCCATCCGCATCGGGGAAGGCGCCCTTGGGCGCGCAGCCGCGACGCAGGCACCTTGCCAGGTTGCAGACATTCACCGGGACCGGCTGTTCGCGGCACTTCAGGTCAGAGATGTTCTAGTAGAGGTCGGCTTTCGCTCACTGCTCGCGATTCCGTTGCTTCGGGAATCGCGGTTGCTGGGTGGTCTGGTAGTGTACCGGCGAGTTTTGGGGGAATTCCCCGAAGAAGTCGTAAAGCTACTGCAGACCTTCGCCGCGCAGTCTGTGCTTGCGATCCAAAATGCACAATTGTTTCGCGAGATTCAAGACAAGGGCCGGGAGCTCGAAATCGCGAGTCAGCATAAGTCCCAGTTTCTCGCAAACATGTCCCACGAGCTCCGCACGCCGCTGAACGCCATCATCGGATTTTCCCAGGTGCTCCTGGAGAAAATGTTCGGCGACCTGAATGACAAGCAAGAGGACTATCTGAACGACATATTCACCAGCGGCAAGCATTTGCTCAACCTGATAAACGATGTTCTGGATCTTTCCAAGATCGAGGCCGGTAAATTAGAGGTAGAGTTGGAGAAGGTTGATCTTCGAAAATTACTGGAGGGCAGCCTGGTGGTAGTCAGGGAACGTGCCCTCAGGCACGATATCAGGCTGTCGCTCGATATGGCCGACAATGTCGACACGATCGCGGCAGATGAGCGGAAGGTAAAGCAAATCGTCTTTAACCTTCTCTCCAATGCGGTGAAATTCACCCCGGATAAAGGGCAAGTGGGCATCCGGGCACGAAAGTTCGACGCGCTTGTAGAGATCGCCGTATGGGATTCCGGCGTCGGCATAGCCCTCGAAGATCAGCAACGCATCTTTGAAGAGTTCCAGCAAATAGAGCGAGGGCTTACGGATAAGCAGGAAGGTACCGGGTTAGGCCTCGCCTTAACTAAGAAATTTGTGGAGCTGCATGGTGGAAAGATATGGGCCGAAAGTACCCGCGGCCATGGCAGCACCTTTACATTTACGCTTCCGGTCGACGGCACTCAAGAACCAAAAGATCCGCCTGAGTCATGAACATAATGAACTTGACAGCGCAAAGCACATGAAGGGGGAGGAAAGCATGAGTGGCGCACTTATCTTGATTGTCGAGGACAACCCGAAGAATCTGAAGCTGACTCGCGATGTTTTACAGTTCAAAGGTTACGAAACTCTCGAGGCGGAATCTGCGGAAGTGGGAATCACGCTCGCGCGTGAGCGACAACCTGCGCTAATCCTTATGGACATACAGCTACCAAAGATGGACGGCCATGAGGCCATGAAAGTTCTAAAGGCCGATGAAACGACCCGACAGATTCCGATAATCGCCGTGACCTCGTTTGCCATGAAAGGAGATCGTGAGCGATTACTCGCTGACGGCTTTAACGCTTATCTCGCCAAACCTCTAGACATAAACGAGCTTCAAAAAGTTGTGGAGAACCACCTCAGTGCGCAATCGTAACGACGGCGTTCTGAAATCTGTACTGTTGACCGATGAGCGTTGATCGAAGCCAATGACCGATCCTATAGCCAAGATTCTTGTCGTTGATGATGAAGAAACGAACGTTAAGTTAATGGAAGCAATATTGCTTCCACGAGGTTACGAAATC
>CAXMNC010000220.1:0-10793 GCA_964194625.1 Acidiferrobacterales bacterium | reverse complement strand
ACCGGTGTCGATCTCAGGATGATACTTCTCCGGTTGTGGGACACCGAAGAGGGCATCGACCTCGGGTAAGAGACGTTTCAGTGCGCCACAGTCTCGCAGAACCTGAAAGAATTGATGCGGTTGATCTTCACTTAAGGCGCGTTCCATTTCCGCCCACACCCGCTCAGGAACGAGCTGGTCGATTTCGCCGGATGCAACGATCTCCTGCATCAAGTCATACGTGTCGGGGGCCACCTTGAAGCCACGTTGTGCGTAGCGTGCGGTGAAACGCGCCACCCGCAGGATACGAACCGGGTCTTCCGAAAATGCCGGTGAAACATGTCGTAGAACACCAGCGCGTATATCGTTGGCGCCACCGAAGGGATCGGTGATCTCGCCATCTTCTCCTTTGGCCATGGCATTGATCGTAAGATCGCGCCGGCGCAGATCATCTTCTAGTGTTACATCAGGCGCTGAGTAGACGGTAAAGCCCTTATAGCCATGGCCACTTTTGCGTTCGGTTCGCGCCAAGGCATATTCTTCTTTGGTGTCCGGATGTAAGAACACCGGGAAATTCGCACCCACCGGTTTGAACCCGCGCGCGACCATGTCTTCGGGCGTGGCGTCCACCACGACGTAGTCGCGATCTTTGATTTCGAGCCCGAGCAACTCGTCGCGCACGGCGCCACCGACTAGATAGATTTTCATGGGTACATCCTAATGTGGCATAGTGCCACCGCCAAGGGTCAGTCTCACTATATTATGATGTATCTGCTTTTGAGATCTGGGGTCATCGTCCTCGCGCTCGTCACCACATCGGGCTGTGCGAAGCTAGGCTACTACACCCAGGCAATCGGTGGGCAACTCGAGATCCTGGTCAAGAGACGCTCGATACCCGCTCTGCTCGATGACCCCAATACCGCGCCGGAATTAGGAGCGCGTCTAACACCAGTCCTAGAGATGCGCGCCTTCGCGAGCGAAGGCCTCGGGCTGCCCGATAACAAGAGCTACCGAACCTATGTCGATCTGAAGCGACCCTATGTCGTATGGAACGTGTTTGCCGCACCCGAGCTATCACTGGACCCCGTGAACTGGTGTTTCGTCTTTGTTGGTTGTGTGAGTTACCGTGGATACTTTTCCGAGAAGGGTGCACAAAAGTTCGCCCGCAAGCTGGAACAGAAGAACTACGATGTTTACGTTGCCGGCATCGCTGCCTACTCGACGCTTGGGTGGTTCCATGATCCAATGCTGAATACCATATTGCGACGCACTGAACCCGAGATTGCGGGACTTATATTCCACGAACTCGCTCACCAAGTCGTATACGTCCGGGGCCACACCGAATTCAATGAATCCTTTGCACTGACGGTGGAACTAGAAGGGATCAAACGCTGGTTTGCGGCCAAGGGCTCGGCCGATCAATTCCAAAAATACCTTGTAAGCAAAAAACGTCGTGATGAATTCGTACAACTTGTGATGAAGTTGCGCCGACAACTCGGTGAAATCTATGCCGCAGAAACGAGTGATGATGAGAAGCGTGCGGCCAAACAGGAGGCCTTTATCCGTATCCGGCGGAATTACGAGGAACTCAAGAAAGGCCGGGGGGGTTATGCCGGCCATGATGCTTGGTTTGCCCGTGACTTGAATAATGCCCATCTGGTGTCGGTCGGGCTCTACAACCAGTATGTCCCGGCCTTTCGGGCATTACTTAGCCAACACAACGGAGATCTCAAGGCCTTTTATGGTGCCGTTCAAGAATTCAGCCAGCTTTCTAAGGCCAAGCGAGTCAAGAAATTACAGTCGTTACAAGCAACCGCCAGCCAGTAACACATACCCTTAGCGCCGCCGCGCCGCCTGACGATAGTTAGAGTAGCGATCGGTGCGTCCTGGTTGCTTTATCAAATAATTGGGTACCACACTCTCCAGCGTTCTTGGCGTGACTCCGAAGATAGACGGAAAACCGCTGTTGCAAATGCTATCAACCTGCAAAGAGCGGTAATTATCCAACGAGAACGGCTTGCCGGGGACCAATTGTAGGCACGCCGCTTGCATCTTTGACATCCAGTCATTAAGCCCGATGATCTTGCGCCTTAGTCCCAGCTGTCTCGCAACGTAGTGAACTAATTCCTCTAATGTATAAACGGTCGGCCCACATAGATCGTATCGTTGGCCGAACGTGATGTGATCCTCCAGCGCGTGGGCAAAGGTGGTTACGACGTCTTGCACATATACAGGCTGGAAACGCGCACTTGGGCATGCGAGCGGAAAGAAATAAGGGGTAAGCCTGAGAAGCCGCGCGAAGCGGTTGATGAAACTGTCGTCTGGCCCAAAAATGACCGATGGCCTAAAACTTGTCACATGAAAATCTGCCGTCTCCGTGCTGTGCACAACCTCCTCACCCCGGGCCTTGGTGCGCAGATAGTGACTAGGTGCATCCATACCCGCGTGTAACGCGCTCATATGTAAAAGCCGCCCAACCCCAGCTTCCCGGCAAGCGTTTACAATCTTGCGTGGAAGCTCAACGTGCACCCGTTCGAACCCTTTCTCGCCACGACCTGGGGCGTTGAGGATACCAACCAAATTAATAACTGTATCCAGGCCTTGGAACTGTTGGCGCAGGACCGCGGCGTTGTGGACATCACCCTCCGACAAATACAGGGTAGGCAAAGTCAGGAGACCCGACTTGTTGCGCTCGCGCCGACGGGTAATTATCCGGACATCGTACCCGCGTTCTACTAACCGCCTGGCGATATGGCGTCCAACAAATCCAGTCCCACCTAGTATGCAAACCTTCTGCTTCGCCATCCGTTCTGGCTCCAGATGTGTTCTTTCACTTATCTTCGTGCAGTTTGTACAAACCGTTAGGGATCAAGTCAAGCGCTCAGAATGCTACGGGTATCGGTCAAGCCGAGGCCTCATCCCGTAGGCTCCAGAATCGATTGAGAAAAAGAGCACGCAGATTCCGCCTCGGCGCCTGAGGCGAGCGGAGTCACCGATGGCATGCGCTGACACAGCCTGACAGGGCGGCGCCCAAGTCGATGATCATAGACGGCTGTATAGGCCATCACATTTTTGACGTAATTGCGCGTTTCCTCAAAAGGAATGGTTTCTACCCAAGCGTCGGCGTCGATCGCAGCGGACTGTGGAAGCCAATCGCGTACACGGCTAGGGCCAGCGTTGTAGGCCGCGGTTGCCAACATCTGGTGTCCGTTGTAACGACGGAGCATATTCTTTAAAAATACGGCGCCGAGACGTAGGTTATTTTCGATCTCAAGAATTGCGTCGTTGTTACGAATACGTAGCTTCAGCTGACGTGCTGTTGCACGGCCAACACGCGGCATGAGCTGCATCAGGCCAAGCGCACCGGCCGGTGAACGCGCATCGGCAACGAAGGCACTTTCTTGGCGCATTACGCCGAATATCCAACTTGGATCCAGGTTATTGGCTTTTGCATTAGTTTCTACCATCGGTCGGTACAAGAGCGGAAATCGTAAATCGAGATCGTGCCGGTAACCACTCTTGCTGAGTGTATAGATTACGCGATCGTGCCACCCCCACTCCTGGGCGATTAGGGCAGCTACCTTAAGTTCGCGCTTGTCCATGCGTGACAGACTCCAGTCCCATTGTCGACGGGCGGTCACGAAATCTCCAACCGCATGCAGTTCTCGCGCCGCACGAATACCGGGTCGTTTAAGCAGCTGCATGACCTCATCGGGTGAGGCATTGATCGATCTGTGTTGCATCGTATAGCCCACACCAATGCGATCGGCTGCCAAAAAGCTATAGTAGTTGCGTTCTGTCGCTACGAGTGCGAACAGATAACGAGCCTTAGCGCCCTCACCAGTTTGCTCCATGATACGTGCCGTCCAATACAACCAGAAGCGATCGACCTGTTCATCTTCACTTAGATTCTGAATCAATCGTTTCGCTTTCTGCCAGTCGCCCGCGCGCAATATTGCCCTGAGATGCCAACGTCGTAGTTCCTTATCGCCACTACCCTCCACTACCCTCGACAGCCATTCCTCCGCGCCGGGAAGATGCTGCTGAGTGGCGATGATACCCACTTTACGCAATATCCAATCTTCGTCTTCGGAGAGCGCGCTGTGCTTTTGTCTGAGGCGCTGCCACTTCATCATGGCCTTATCGGGGTCGCGATATGCGAGGCGTATGACACCATTGGTCACGATCGTTCGTGCCAGTTCAGTTTCAACGGGATAGTCAATTTTTAACAATCTTCCAGCCGGATCACGGTGTAGGGCCTGCCAGCGCCGCAACCAAACTTTATCGTTCGCACTCAAATATTGGTTTGCGACTTCGCGTGCATGACTCAGTCTGTTGCGCGCCATCAGTAACTTGATTCGCGCCCACACCAAATCACGCGTCAAATAACCAGCCTCGTGCCAGTAGCGAAACACCTTGTCACAAATAGCTGGCAAGCGCTCGCGGGTAAGCCAAAGTCGCTCGACTTCATCACTCAAACTCTCCGCATCAGTCGTGCTAGCAAAAAGCAGCTTAAGTCGATAACACCGCAACTTCGGGTCGCTCACCCTACCCTGATACTCCTTGAGGAAAGTTTCTTCGTCACCCGCTGTGGCGAGATGTTCTAACCATATATTGCGTAGCTGCGCACTAATGGGCGCATGTTTATTATCGTCTAAGAATTCCCGAATAGCGCCGATCGGTGTCGAGGGAATGTGCTCCTTTAGAAATTCATACTGGAGATATCCCTGCAGGATATAGTCATCCAAGCGCGTGTACAAAGCGTGAAAGGTATCAAGGTCACCCTTTTTTAAGGCCCGCGTCGCATCCAAATAGTCCTGCCGCTGTTGTTGCAACTCAGCGGACGCAAACGCGGGCAATATTAAGGTCCCGTGCATGAGAATCAAAAATACGAGCGCTATCTGGGCTCGCACCGCGACTTTGCACATAGATATAAGTATAAAGGAATGCGCCGTCGGTGCTTAATGAGTCGACCTACGATGGGCCCAGATCATTAACAACACGCCGGCGACGATCATAGGAAAACTCAAGACGTGGCCGGTTGTCACCCAACCAAAGGCAAGATAGCCGAGGTGCGCATCGGGCTCACGCACTAACTCGATTGCGCTGCGGAATACACCATAACTCACCAAAAACAAACCTGATACCGCAGCGGTGGGGCGGGGCTTGGAAGAATAAATCCAGAGAATCAGGAACAATGCTATGCCTTCGAGCGCGAATTCATAGAGTTGCGTAGGATGTCGAGGTTGGGGACCAGCATTGCGAAATAACATACCCCAAGGAACATCCGTAACCCGACCCCAAAGCTCGTGATTTATAAAGTTCCCGATACGGCCCGCCCCCAGCCCAATCGCTACCAAGGGCGCAATGAAATCCGTGACTGCCAGCCACGAGCGCTTCGTCTTCCGTGCGAAGAAGACCATCGCAACAATGACGCCTAATAGTCCGCCGTGAAAGGACATCCCACCCTTCCAGATCTGTAGTATTTCTAGTGGATTCGTAAGAAAGTGACCAGCACCATAAAACAGCGTATACCCCAGACGCCCGCCGAGAATCACACCAACCGCTGCATAGACCAATAGATCGGACACTTCCTGCTTGGTCCAACCTGACTCGGGACGATTCGCGCGATAGACACCTAAGGCCCAACCACCAACAAAACCAACGATGTACATAACCCCGTACCAGTGAATGGCGACAGGGCCAATGCTTATGGCAATCGGATCGATGTCTGGGACGGTGAGCATTAGTATTTATTGGCAGCGGATAGTGTCGCTGGTTTATGAGCCGCTCTTTAGTAGGCTGTCAGCTTTCCAAATGCGCACTTGCTGATCGCGATAAGGTGTTTCGAAAGCCGGCTTACCTACCCCCACTATCCGCGGTTGCCAGCCGGCCGTGTAGGTGACGACCAAACCCTCAGGGTGTCTGGCTGACCACTGCGCTGCGCCAGCACCATCGATCACTTCCAAACTGTTTTTTAATCGTCCCGCAAATTGGAACCGCCCATCGTAGGGGCCGACGTGGGCAATCGGACGTTGTTGGCGTTCGGCGTTGGCAAGGTACACCGCTGCTTCGTTCACGCGATGGAGGCCATCAAACTGCGAGCCAACGCTTAGAATAACCAGAACTAACAGCGATATCCCACCAACAGTGAGGTTCATGACCCGCTGGGTTCCGCCGGTAACCGGCAACCAAGCAAGGGCGATACCTATGAAAGCGATGGTAATGCCTATGAAAGGCGAAAGTTCCCAAAGCATAGAAGGCAAGGCTTCCACTCGCGGCAACCCGGGAAGAGCGGCCAGCGTGCCGCCTAGAAATACTATAGGGAAGGCCATACTTGAAAAAACACTGTCTTGTCCATGAACCACCAAATTTTCGTCCAGCAATAGATACACCATGCCAAGTGCAAACGCGGGTAACAACGGTAACAAGAACTGGGGCTGCTTGAGCGTCATCAACGACAAGACCGCAATCGTCGGCCATGCCCAAAACAAACAAAATGCCAGGCCAGAATCGATTTTTTCGCGACGTATATGCCACCACCGCATCCACACCAGCGGAAAAATAGACCAGGGTAATGTAACTACGGGCACCAATACGAGATACCACCACCAGGGACGAGACGACGCGAAAAATTCCAAGCCCGCACCCATTAAAGGTGCCGTGAGCAAACTGTCTATATAAGCAGCGCCATCCGGTCTTTGCGAAACAACGACCGCCCATACCATGCAGATGCCGGCAGCGACGACCACTGCCTTGGCCACTTTGCCGTACCAACGACTCCATTTCACTTTACGCTTACTGCCAACCCAGAAGGGCGCGAAAAAAGCCAACGGCAACAGGTAGACAAAAATTACTGGGCCACCAGCCAACGTGCCAAGACCTAGGCTTAATCCGAATAAAGGCCACGCAAGTCGCCGACGCTTGCGGAGCATCGTGGTGATGGCAACCGCACCTAATGAGGTGAAAAAAACCAATAGCATGCTGTCCAAAGTTAGCGTCAAAAAGATGGTCCAGCACAACATGCCCAGCATTATTACCGGCGCATAGGCAGCGATGTTTATCTGCCCCGGCCACAACGCGCGCGCCAATCTTTCGACTAGGATAAGACTTCCCAGGCCGAATAATGCCGGGATCAGCCGTGGCCACCATTCGTTGATGCCCGCCACCGTCCACCCCAGATTAATCAGCCAGAACATCAGCGGTGTCTGCTGCGTGTAAATCTCACCGTTCAGATAGGGAACCAGCCAGTCGCTGCGTATCCACATCTCCCAGGCAACCGCAAGCAACCGTGTTTCATCAACCGGCCAAGGCGACTTCGCAAACAACGAGGCAAGCACCGGCAAGAGCCACAATCCCATCCAGGCTAACACCACTTTCGTGGCGTGAAGCACTGCCGGTCCCTTGTATCTCTGCGACTTCGGGCCCAGGCGCGGTGCGGTGACGGCACTCATCTCGATCTCTTCGACCACGAGACTCTCGATCGCCTTTAGGCTAGGGTCTGTAATTACCTTCGGCCTATGCTTACGGCGTTTCTTCGTGCGTTTAATTTTGTTCCAAAACTTTGCCAAGGTATTTCGGGAATTACGGTTTTTGTTGGGATTACCTTAAAACGATCATTCTAAGATAGTAGCAGGACCGACGTGGGAGGGTGAGAAACGCTGAAATATAGCGTCATCCTTGCAGAAATGGTCGTCCCTAGCGACAAATACAGTATGAACCGATATGGTAGAACCTCAGCAGATTATATCCTCGATCATGGCAGACATACGACACACCAATCGACTCATCACAGAGACTAGCCCGTACTTGCTGCAGCACGCCCATAATCCAGTGGACTGGTTCGGGTGGAACGACGAGACGCTTGGGCTCGCGCAAAGGGAGGACAAGCCCATTCTGCTATCAATAGGTTACTCCGCCTGTCATTGGTGCCATGTCATGGAGCACGAATCATTCGAAGATGACGATGTTGCCAAATTGATGAATGATCTATTCGTGTGCATTAAGGTCGACCGTGAAGAGCGGCCGGATTTGGACAAGATTTATCAGACCGCACACCAGATTCTAATACAACGCCCGGGTGGTTGGCCGCTTAACATGTTTCTGAAACCGGATGACCACATGCCCTTCTTTGGCGGCACCTACTTTCCAAAGGAGCCCCGATACGGTATGCCCGCATTCAGCGATGTCCTAAACCGCGTCGCGAAATTCTATCGGGAAAACCGTGATTCTCTGGATCAACAGAGCCAATCGTTGCGCGATATCTTTAAACGCATACAACCCAGCGGCACTACTGATACAGCCCAGATAACCCCCCATGTGCTGAACCAGGCGTACGCAGAACTCAAACAGCAATACGACCCGCGCAACGGCGGATTCGGTGCCGCACCTAAGTTTCCTCATCCACCTTCTATTGATCGATGTCTGCGTTATTGGGCACAGAGTGTGATCTCCGACGATGCCGATTCACAAGCACTGAGCATGGCGGCACATACTTTGCACGCGATGGCGTCAGCAGGACTCTATGACCAACTCGGTGGTGGCTTTTGTCGTTATTCGGTCGATGAGGCGTGGATGATCCCTCACTTCGAGAAAATGTTGTACGACAACGCCCAGTTATTAAATTTATATGCCGATGCCACGATTGCCACCGGTGATCAATTTTTTTCACGCATCGCCTCTGCCACTGCCGATTGGGTAATGCGTGAAATGCAATCACCAGAGGGAGGTTATTATTCAACTCTGGATGCAGACTCCGAAGGAGAAGAGGGGAAGTTTTATGTATGGACCGCCGACGAGATAAAAGACCTTCTAAGCGACGAGGAGTGGTCCGCTGTACAACGTCGTTACGGTCTGAACGGTAGTGGTAATTTCGAAGGGCGATGGCATCTGAACGTTCGTGCCGATACCGCTTCGGTCGCCAAAGATATGAGCATACCCGAATCGCAGGTCGTTGCCACCCTCGAGAACGCACATCAAAAACTCTTGCAGGCACGCGAAAAACGCATACGACCTGGGCGCGATGAAAAGATACTGACCTCTTGGAATGGACTGATGATTAAGGGCATGGCACGCGCCGGCCGTTTGCTCGCCCACCCTGAGCTGATCAAGTCGGCGGAGGCGGCGCTTTCGTTCGTCCGCGACCAACTCTGGAAAGATGGTCGATTGCTGGCAACCAGCAAAGATGGGCGTGCCCACCTAAACGCCTATCTCGATGATTATGTCTTCCTAATAGACGGCTTGCTCGAGCTTCTGCAAGCGCGTTGGTCTATGGACGAGCTTGAGTTCACGCAAACGCTGGCGGACACAGTCCTTAAACACTTCCAAAACGACAGTGGCGGCTTTTACTTTACTGCTGACGATCACGAGGAACTCGTCTATCGTCCAATGCCTACCCACGATGATGCGATTCCTTCTGGCAATAGCGTGGCTGCCCACGTGTTGCTCCGTCTTGGTCACTTACTTGGCGAAACAACCTACCTTGAAGCGGCGGAGCGTACGATTAAGGCCTTGCACAGTTCGATTTCGCAATCACCATCGGGGCATGGAACATTGTTATTGGCGGTCGAAGAGTATTTGTTCCCGACTGAAACGATCGTGCTTCGCGGCAGCGGGGACGACATGCGACTATGGATAGAACGCTGCAACCAATTTTATGCACCACGACGGTTCGCGGTGGCTATCCCCGAGGATGTGTCTGATCTTCCCGGCATGCTGGCCGAACGTGCGCCTAAGAGTACTGTCACTGCTTACGTGTGTGCCGGTCATAGTTGCCTGGCGCCTATAACCAAGTTCGCGGCGTTCGATAAGCAATTGAAGAAAAGCGAAGTGACGCGGAGCGATTAGCGCTCGAAGTATCCGTCATAACTCATGTAAAGAGCCGAGGGACGAGCAGCAGCGCCCACACCACCACCACCAGCGCGAGGGCCACAAACACGGCGGCTGAACCAAGGTCCTTGGCAATGCCAGACAATTCGTGACGCTCGGTACTGATACGATTTACCACTGCCTCCACGGCCGAATTCAACAGCTCAACAATGAGCACCACCATCAGGCTACCGATCAACAACGCACGTTCGACGCCAGTTTGACCAAGCCAAGCACCAAGCGGGGCAAGGATAACGAACAGCGCTAATTCCTGGCGAAAGGCAGCCTCACCAACGATCGCCGCCTTAAACCCCGCAAACGAATAAGCAGTGGCACGGATAATTCGTTTAATGTCGGTAATGTTTTTGAACGGATTCATGATCACAAACTCGCTCGACACATTGTTAGTTCGGTGTTCGCCCCTTCGGTCGAGCCACCCCACCCCGACCCTCCCCAACGAATGGGGAGGGGGGTTGCTTTTCTTGCCCCTTAAAGCAAGCCGAACGTGGTGCGCAGACGAGGTTGAGCCCGAAGGGGCGCGAGAGGGGTGAAGCGGATAAAAGACAAAGGTCCCGTGGACCTTTGTCCCGCTGAACGGGCTCGCTACGGATGGCGAGCCCTGGACTTGCCAGCGAGAGCAGGGAAAGCGGAGCGCAGCAAGCCGGACACTGAGGCAATACGGCCGAAGACCGCTCTTGTGGATCCATCCACCCGCGACATTCGATTAAAACAACGGGTCGCATTACCCCAATGCCCCTAATGCCTTATCGTAATCCGGTTCGTCGCCGATGTCCGGTACTAACTGGGTATAGCTGACCTTGTCATTCTCATCGATCACCACGACGGCGCGAGCAGTCAGACCGGCGAGCGGGCCGTCTTGAATTAACACGCCGTAGTCTTTGGCAAAGTCATCGCCACGCATCAGGGACAGGGTTTTAATTTCGTCT
>CAXMNC010000219.1:0-10745 GCA_964194625.1 Acidiferrobacterales bacterium | reverse complement strand
ATCACCTTTCTTACCTTCGCTTGGGTAACGCTCATCGTGAAACTTGGGATTGCGTTCCAGTATCATTTGTAGATTGGGGTTGTTGACCGTGAGCATATAGGGGCCGGTGCCAACGGGATACCAATCAAGCGTCAGGTTTTGATCCGCCATACCGGGTTGTGAAAAGAACCGATCCGCTTCCGGGGGCATGGGCGCGAAGAAAGGCATCGCCATCCAATAACGGAATTGCGGATACTTGCCACGAATCTTGACTCGGTAGGTATAACGATCCACCTGTTCTACGCCAGCTAGTGAATAGCGCGTCAGGTCCAGGAACGCCTGATCCGCCAACTGACGCTGGGCGGCTTGTAGTTCGCGTGCATAGTCGCCCAGTCCGACAATATATTCGCTCATCAGACTCAGGATCGGAGAATGCAACTTCGGATGAGCTAGACGCTTGATTTGGTGAACGTAGTCAGCGGCAACAAGTTCGCGAGTGCCACGCAGCGGAAAGTCAGCGATGCGCCGCCATTGGCGGAGCTGTGCCGGCTTGAGATCGTGATAAACAAAATGGCCGTTGTCATCCTGGGCAAAACTAGGGTGAGGTTGATAATAGATTCCAGGCCGGATACGTACTTCATACACACTATGGGCGATATCCGCTACGGCAGCGTCGGCAGATAGTTGCCGGCCGCGCCTATCGTAGTAGAGCGGTTTTGGAACCGCAGTGGCGGTCAGTGGGATCAGCGTATAAGGACGTTTCAGATAGTGATACTGAAAAGGGGGCTCATAGATTTGCGCGATAATCTCGTATTCGTTCGAACTGTAGGACCGCGCAGGATCGAGCGTCTTCGGACGTTCCCTGAAGAATGAATAGAGAGTGTTGGCCTGTTCATCGCTTGCGGGATAAGGATTGTTCCAAGCCGCCAGCGTTTGCCCTGAAAGCATCGTAAGGATGACAACAACAAACGCGGGCGTCGCAGATGTCCATAACAACGCCGACAGTCGTCTACAGGTCATTGCGCGCCCATTGCAACTAGAAGGGATGGAATGGTGAGCATCTATGCTCAGTTTGGATACCCAGCGTTGCAACTAAATACAAATATACCAGATTCACGTGCCTTGTCCCTCTTCCCGTCGACACGATTTTTCGCTACTGTATACGTTGGTTTTCGTCGCTACCCGAAGACTTAGGCCTTACAATCACGCGGACTAGAACACCAAGGGAGGCTTTAAGTGTGGGATTTCTCGCTGGAAAACGTGCATTAATCGTCGGTGTCGCCGGCGAACGCTCCATCGCCTGGGGTGTCGCCAAGGCTATGCATCGTGAAGGGGCCGAGCTCGCCTATACCTATCAGAATGACAAGTTGAAGTCACGCGTCGAAAAACTTGGGTCACAAACCAAATCCGACATCTTCGTACCGTGCGATGTTGCCAGCGACCAACAGATCGATGACGTCTTCTCGCGCTTAGACGACTATTGGGATGGCCTGGATATTATCGTTCACTCGGTCGCCTTTGCCCCTCGGGAAGAGCTCACGGGATCGATTCTCGACACAATAACACGCGAGGGCTTCCTCGTGGCTCACGAAATCAGCGCCTACAGTTTTGCGGCGTTGGGCAAGGCCGGCCGCGCAATGATGCAGAACCGCGCGGGCGCCCTACTTACTCTCAGCTACATCGGCGCCGTCCGTGCGTTACCAAACTACAATATAATGGGGCTTGCCAAGGCAAGCCTAGAGGCTGCGGTTCGATACATGGCACAGGCCTTGGGTCCCGAGGGGATACGCGTTAACGCCGTCTCCGCCGGCCCGATCAGGACGTTAGCAGCCGCAGGGATTTCGGACTTCAAGAAAATGCTGGATTACTATACCAAGACAGCACCACTTGGGCGCAGCGTGGATATCAACGAAGTAGGAAACGTGGCGGCGTTCTTGTGCTCAGATCTAGCCTCCGGCATTACCGGAGAAATTACCTATGTCGACGGCGGTTTCAACGCCGTCGCACTCGGTACCGGAATGATGGAAACTTCCTAGCGGCTATAGGCGATCGGGAAAGATCTTGACCTCTGCCCCCTTGCGTAGATGTGCCAGATAGCTAGCGAAATGTTCCCGACCAAGGCGTTGCCGCAAAATGTTCTCAGCGCGTTGTTCTAGAGCCTCGTCTGCATCCTTGGGCTCCCCCGACTGAATGCTATTAAGCGCGAACACCGCATAACCTTGGTTACCGAGGTCTGCTTCACCATAGACCGCTTGATCGCCTTCCGGACTGCGCGCCTGAAACACTGCATTAACAATACGACGATCGACGCCTTGCGGCTCTAAGCGACTTATCGGGCCAGATTGCTTTAGCTCTAAACCGTGTTTCTGTATCAGCTGTTGTAGCGCTGCACCCTCCCGCAGCCTTGTTAGGATATCCGCGCCGAGCTCAGCCACCTGTGCGCGCGCACTTTCTCTCCTAAGCCGTTGTTCAATCTGCGCCCGCACTTCGGCCAAAGATTTAATGGCTGGCTCACGATGGCCGGTGACCCGAAGCACAATAAATTCGGTTCCCCCAATTTCGATGAGATCGCTATTACGCGATTCAATTAACACCTCCGGATGGAATGCGGCCTCGATAACTTTTGGTTGCCTCGTTACGCCCGAGCCACCGCTGCGGTCGAACCACCCGCTTTGCTGAATTTCCAACCCCAACACCTCGGCCGCGGGCTCAAGACTATCGGATTGTTCATAGACGATATCGCTCAGTTCCTCAAATTTCTCATAAAACTCTTCTTCGCCTTTGCGTTGGCGTACATTCTTCCCGACCTCCGCCTTCGCCTCTTCATAAGGCTTGCGCGCCATTGGCGTGTGTTCTGTCAATTTGGCGATGTGATAACCGTAGTTGGTCAGCACCGGTCCAGTAATTGACCCCACTTCTAGCGCAGACACCGCCTGCTCGAGCTCCTTTGGCAGGGTACCCGACTCGACAAACCCCAGGTCGCCACCGTTTTCGGCCGTACCGCTATCGCTCGAAAGCTTTCTGGCGAGCGCCGCAAAATCCGCACCATCCCGCAACTGGCCCTCGATATCGCGAGCCTGCTCGAGGACCTGTTGCACTGCTACCTGCGTTGCGCCCTCGGGCAGCTCAAACAAGATATGACTCACACGCCACTTTTCAGGGGCAGTATAACGAGTAATCTCTTGTTCGTAGGCACTACGCAATTCTTCCTCGGTTGGCTGATACTTCGCGGAAAACTCGCTCGCGGCAAGACGAACGTATTCGATACGCACCGCCTCCGGTGTCCTGTACTCGTCACTATTAGACGCATATTCTTGTTCGATCTGCTCATTCGAAATCTGGGTGCTGGCAGTAAACTTCTGCGGCTCAATGACCACATAATCAAGCTCTCGGGTCTGGAGCCACAGACGAAGTAAGACATCTTTTTGTGACGATGAAACCACGGCGCTTTCAGTAAACCCGTCCACGATCTGCCTGCTAACCCGTGTCCTGCGCAGACGTTCTTCAAATGCTTGTTGTGTTAATCCTTGTTGGCGCAACACCGCATTATAGCGCTCGGGATCGAACTGACCGTTGCGCTGCAGTTCGGGTGCTTCCCGGATTAAACGAGCCAAGGTCGCATCGCTAATTCGGTAGCCCTGGTCGAAGGTATTGCTTGCCATCAATGTTTCATCGACGAGACCATCCAACACGCGGCGTTTAAACGCTGGGCTGTCGAAAACACTAGGATCAACGTTACCGCGGTATTGTTCTAGCGCGCGTCTGTAGGCCTGCTGGCTGATTTCCACGCCACCAACTTCTGCCACGTTGATATCAAAGCCACCCTGAAAGTATGAATAGGTGCCCCACAAGGCAAAGGGGATGACGATTAACGTAATAATAAAACCAGCGATGATACCGTGTGTCTTTTCTCTGATGGCAGTCAGCATAGGTAGATTATTCCCACAGGTAGGACAAAGAAACGCTGGATGTCAGGCGGTACACCCCGACCTCGACTGCTCGCGGGAGCGTCATCACCGCTGATCCGCGAACGCGCCATAAGCAGATGAAAACCCTTTCTCATCATCGAACTCATTGGCGGAGCGGACGGGACTCGAACCCGCAACCCCCGGCGTGACAGGCCGGTATTCTAACCAATTGAACTACCGCTCCGTATGGAAACGAGATACTAGAGACTAGGCAGCACGAATTCAATGTAAGGCTTCGGGCTAGGGTGTAATGGTGGGTGCTGAGGGGTTCGAACCCCCGACTTTCGCCTTGTAAGGGCGACGCTCTCCCAACTGAGCTAAGCACCCAAAAGGAGCGCTAGTTTACGGCATCCTGACTGACGTGACCAGTTAGACCCATGTATCAGTCGCTGCCTCGGTATGTCGGTCCTACTGATAGCGGCGCTTAGTGTGTCGTCACCTGTTGGGCCGTATCGGCTTTGGCATCCGACTTCTTGCTCGCATCGGCCTCGACGTCGACCTTCTCTTCGAGAGCTTTGGGCATGCTTTCCAATGCTATCTCGAGGACCTGATCGATCCATCGCACAGCACGGATTTCGAGATCATCCCTAATCTTCTTCGGGATATCCACCAAATCCTTCTCATTTTCTTCCGGAATCAAAACTGTCTTCATAAGCCCCCGGTGCGCCGCTAGTAGTTTCTCCTTCAGCCCGCCAATCGGCAGGATCTCACCGCGCAATGTGATTTCACCCGTCATCGCTAAATCGCAACGCACGGCTATACCGGTAAGGGCCGAGACCATGGCTGTGCACATGCCGATACCGGCACTGGGGCCATCCTTAGGCGTTGCCCCCTCGGGCACGTGCACATGAAAGTCGTGTTTCTGGTAGAAGTCTGACGCTAACCCCAGTCTGGCCCCTCGGGCACGGACCACACTCATGGCCGCTTGAATGGATTCCTGCATTACATCGCCGAGCTTGCCCGTAATCATCAACTTACCCTTGCCGGGCAGAATTGCGGCTTCGATAGTCAACAGTTCTCCGCCGGCCTCGGTCCATGCAAGTCCTTTCACTTGGCCGACTTCGTTATTCTCCTCGGCCATGCCGTAACGATACTGCCGCACACCAAGGTATTTGTCGGCATTGCGAGGTGTAATCATCACCTTTTTATCACTGCGCTTGCCGAGCACGAATTCCTTTGCGACCTTGCGGAAAATCTTAGAGATTTCACGTTCTAGATTTCGCACACCCGCCTCACGTGTGTAATAGCGCACGACATCACGAATTGCGCTCTCCGACACCGAAATCTCTTCCGTCTTCAGGCCATTGTTCTTGCGCTGCTTAGGCACGAGGTAGCGGGTCGCGATGTTTACCTTTTCATCCTCGGTGTAACCCGATAGACGAATGACCTCCATGCGGTCAAGCAACGGCGCGGGTATGTTCAATGTGTTTGCCGTAGTGATGAACATTACATCTGAAAGATCGTAATCCACTTCCAAGTAATGATCGTTAAACGCGTGATTCTGCTCTGGATCTAAAACCTCCAGCAAGGCTGACGAAGGATCACCACGAAAATCCATAGACATCTTGTCAACTTCATCCAACATGAATAGCGGATTACGCACCTTCACCTTCGCCATATTCTGTACGATCTTGCCGGGTAGTGATCCTATATACGTACGGCGATGCCCACGGATCTCGGCCTCATCGCGTACGCCACCCAATGACATGCGTACAAACTTTCGTCCCGTAGCACGCGCGACAGACTGCCCGAGTGAAGTCTTACCAACCCCAGGTGGTCCCACCAAGCAAAGAATGGGTCCCTTTAATTTAGTGACCCGCTGTTGCACCGCTAGATACTCGACGATGCGTTCTTTGACCTTCTCCAGACCGTAGTGGTCTTGCTCGAGCACCTTTTCCGCCTTGGCCAAATCTTTTTGTATGCGCGTACGCTTCTTCCAAGGCACATTGATGAGCCAGTCGATGTAGTTTCGAACCACAGTGGCCTCGGCTGACATCGGTGACATCATTTTGAGTTTATTCAACTCTGACTCCACCTTCTCACGCACATCCTTGGGCATACCCGCCTTAGCGATCTTCTGGGCAAGCTCGTCAATCTCGTTAGGCGACTCTTCGAGTTCACCTAACTCCTTTTGGATCGCCTTCATCTGTTCATTCAGATAGTACTCACGCTGACTCTTTTCCATCTGTCGTTTGACGCGACCGCGGATTCGTTTCTCGACCTGCAACAAATCGATCTCCGATTCCATCACCGACAAAATCCGCTCAAGACGATCACGTACGTTCGTAATTTCCAGAACCTGCTGTTTCTCGTCGAGCTTGAGACTTAAATGGGCAGCGATCGTATCGGCCAAACGCCCCGGATCGTCAATGCCCGCCAACGATGTCAGAATCTCTGGCGGGATCTTCATGTTCAGCTTCACATACTGATCGAACGTGCTTAGGACGGAACGCGTGAGTGCTTCGGTTTCAAGTTCATCCACGGTATCACTAGCAAGCAATACAACATCAGCCAGGAAATACTCCTCGGTCTCCTTATACTGCTCAACCGTGGCACGATGCTCACCCTCGACCAGTACCTTAACCGTTCCGTCGGGTAACTTTAGCAACTGCAATATGTTGGCAACCGTGCCAACCGTATTGATAAGGTCCGGTGTCGGATCGTCCTCCGAGGCGCTCTTCTGAGAGGCAAGCATGATCTGTTTGCCGGCCTCCATAGCGCGCTCGAGTGCTTTGATGGACTTCTTACGCCCAACAAACAACGGAATAACCATATGTGGGAACACGACGACGTCCCGCAACGGTAATACCGGCAAGGTTGCACCCGATTCCGGGATCGGCCCTACTTTCTGCTCTGAATGCTCTTCAGTCATAGATTCCCTCTTCTGAAGTCATCGTTAGACGGTGTCGAGGCGGAGTAAGCCGCCGTGCTTTTTATCCACTCTATATAGTCTGGTGGCTGGGGACCCAGATTTCAACACGCCGACAGCACCGATTTTTGACCCAACGGGCCACTTGCACCCCCAATAGCAAAAGGCCCCGCGAATGCGGGGCCTTTGCTCGATGCTGTTTTGCCCCACTCAGGGGCCGGTGGAGGCCCTTTTCTGCTCCTGCTCCGCATCGTCCTCATATATAAGGAGGGGCTGTACCGAATCCGTAATAACGCTTGCTTCCATGACAACCTTCTTGACGTTGTCTTGTGATGGCAGGTCAAACATCGTGTCTAGTAGGGCGTTCTCTAGAATCGAGCGCAGCCCGCGAGCACCAGTTTTGCGCTCCATCGCACGCTTGGCGACGGCAGCGAGCGCATCGTCGCGAATTTCAAGCTCAACGCCTTCGAGCCGCAGTAATCGTTGATACTGCTTAACAAGCGCATTCTTGGGTTCGGTTAGAATCTGTACCAATGCGCTCTCGTCCAACTCATCTAACACGGCGATAACCGGCAGACGACCAACAAATTCGGGAATCAGACCATATTTAATCAGGTCTTCGGGCTCTACCGTGCGTAGCACATCGCCCACTTTCTTCTGATTTGACTTGCTCTTTATGTCCGCGCCGAATCCTATACCACTCTTTTCTGAACGATCTTGGATTACCTTTTCCAAACCAGAAAACGCGCCGCCACAGATAAACAGGATGTGGCTGGTATCGACCTGCAGAAACTCTTGTTGCGGGTGCTTGCGCCCGCCCTGTGGGGGCACTGATGCAACCGTGCCTTCGATCAACTTCAATAACGCTTGCTGGACACCCTCGCCAGAAACGTCACGCGTGATCGACGGATTGTCTGACTTGCGTGAGATCTTATCGATCTCATCGATATAAACGATTCCTCGCTGCGCCTTTTCTACGTCGTAATCGCATTTCTGCAGCAGCTTTTGGATAATATTTTCGACGTCTTCGCCAACGTAACCTGCCTCGGTTAGCGTGGTTGCATCGGCGATCGCAAACGGCACATTGAGCACTCGCGCCAAGGTCTCGGCAAGTAGAGTTTTGCCTGAACCCGTGGGGCCGATTAGGAGAATGTTGCTCTTGGAAAGTTCGACATCCCCAATCTTTGATTCATGCTCTATACGTTTGTAATGATTGTAAACGGCTACCGCTAGAATCTTCTTAGCATTAGGCTGCCCAATGACATACTCCATGAGAATCTGATTGGTCTCGTGGGGCGTGGGGAACTTGCCTTTAGCCTGAGCTGCGTTGCGTTCTTCTTGTACTTCTTCGCGAATAATATCGTTGCACAACTCAACGCATTCGTCACAAACAAATACAGACGGGCCTGCGATCAGCTTACGTACCTCGTGCTGACTTTTGCCGCAGAACGAGCAGTAAAGAAGTTTCTCGCCCTTACTATCGCCTCTGCCTTTGTCGTCGTCGTCCGCCATTCTCTAACCTCGTTGTTCGCACTCTTTGTGGAACGAGATGCGGCGTTTCACGAAACTTTGCAAGGTTTGCGCCCCTTCTAATAGTTTATAGCACAATCTAGATCGAAAACACCCAATCTAAGTACGCTTTTCAATCACCTCATCCATCAAGCCGAATTCCACCGCCTCTTCCGCATCCATAAAGTAATCCCGGTCGGTATCCTGCTGGACCTTCTTCATGGTCTGCCCGCTATGTTTGACCAAAATCTTATTGAGCCGTTCGCGCACCCGTAGGATCTCCTTGGCATGGATTTCGATGTCAGTCGCCTGCCCCTGGAACCCCCCCAGCGGCTGGTGAAGCATCATGCGGGCATGCGGTAGGCTGTATCGCTTACCTTTGGCGCCGCCGGCCAGAATCAGAGCGGCCATGCTAGCTGCTTGGCCTATACAGACCGTGCTGACATCGGGTTTTACAAACTGCATGGTATCGTAGATCGCCAATCCGGCATTTACGACGCCCCCGGGCGAATTGATATATAGGTGAATATCTTTGTCAGGGTTTTCTGACTCAAGAAACAGGAACTGGGCCACCACCAGATTGGCATTGTGGTCTTCGATTGGGCCGACCAGAAATACCACGCGCTCCTTGAGCAGGCGGGAGTAGATGTCGTATGCGCGTTCGCCACGACCAGTGGTCTCGATGACCATGGGTATCAGGCCTAGTCCCACAGCATCCATTGCACTGGCTTGGTCAGGAATATCGCGTGTCATAGTTCTGGTCCTTAGTGGATCAGTGAATCGCGGCATTGTGTTATCCCTTCGCTGTCGGCGCAGCGTTCAATTGCACCAGCTCTTGAAAAGTCAGTGGTGTTTCTGTCACTGTAGCTGTTCCTAGCAGGTATTCCACCACTTGCTCTTCGATGATGGCGGCCTCGACCTCCGCCAACCGCTCCGGCGCAGCATAGCACGCGCGCGCAAATTCTTCAGGCGACTCATACCCTTGCGCCATCTCCACTACCCGGGTACGAACTTTCTCCGGCTCGGCCTTGATACCCTGGGCTCGAATGACCTCAGCGATAACCAGGTTCTGCGCCACCCGACGTCGTGCAGTGGCTTCATAGACTACCGACTCCTCTGCAGTTGCAGCGTCAGCCTGCCCCTGTTGATTTCGCATGGCGCTATGAAGACGGTGAACGTACTCAATCTCTGCTTTCAGCAAGGTTTCAGGCACTTCAAACTTGTTGGCATCCACCAACGCTTCAAATACTCGGGCTCTTAACACCGTCCTCAGACGTTGTGCCATCTCTCGATCCAGGTTCGCGCGTACGCCCTTATACAATGTATCGACACTACCATCCTCGATACCAAACTGACGGACGAAGTCTTCGTTTACTTCGAGTAACACCGGCTCAGCCACCTCGCGAACCTTAATTTCGAACTTCACCGGCTTGCCGGCTAGCGCCTGATTCGGGTAGGTTGCCGGAAACTCTAAATCTAATGTACGGGTCTCTTCTGCCTTAGCGCCGACGAGCCCTTCTTCGAAGCCGGGTATCAGGCTCGCCGCACCTAGCACCAGTGCGAAATCAGTTGCTTGCCCCCCTTCGAACGGTTCTCCATCGACTTTACCCTCAAAATCGATCTTCATACGATCATCCAAACGAGCTTCGCGTTCCACCGTAGGCCACTCAGTGCGCTGCTTGCGCAGGTTTTGCACTGATCGCTCCACATCCTCGTCCGTTATGCTACAATCTGGGCGCTCGATGGCATGCCCAGCCAAATCAACTTTAGGGATTTCCGGATAAACCTCGAACTCAGCCGTGTAAGCAAACTCCTTACCTCGCTCAATCGACTTAGGATGGATGTGAGGACCGGCCACTGGCTTTAGTCCTTCTTGGCCAATGGCCTCGCGGAACGTGTTTTGGATAAGCTCGCCCGCAACCTCATCCAAAACGCGTCCACCGTAGCGTGCCTCGATAACCTTCATAGGAATCTTGCCGGGGCGAAAACCAGGTACCTTCACTTGCTTGGAAAGGCGCTGAAAACGACTGACCAAAGCCTGTTCGAATTGTTCGGCCGGCACGGCGACCGTCATCCGACGCCCCAAGTTGCCCTTGCTCTCAACCGACACTTGCATGCTTAACTTTCCAACTATTGTCCTGTGCTTCAGTAAGTTACTGAATTAGCGTAACAATATCGCGGCTACGATAGCGTTTCGGTAGGCCGCCGCCAACCACCGACGTCCAACAAAACCAGAGCTCACGTGGTGCGAATGGGGAGAGTCGAACTCCCACGGGTTTCCCCACTGGATCCTAAATCCAGCGCGTCTACCAGTTCCGCCACATTCGCGCGCCCGTAATTGTGCCCCAACGGCCCTCTTGTCGCGCAAGACGCTCGCTATTCAAAAACTCACGTAGCAAAACCGATAATGACTCAAGTCA
>CAXMNC010000218.1:0-3374 GCA_964194625.1 Acidiferrobacterales bacterium | reverse complement strand
GATATAGCGGTGCGCCGTCCGGTGTCCTGGTGCGCCACTCCCCTTCCCAGCCATCTTTCTTGGTGGTGTACCAGCGCCAGATTTCCTTGCCGGTTTTGGCATCGTAGGCAGCCAGATATCCACGCCGGCCGAAACTTCCCGGAAAACCGATCACCGCACCGAGTTCCTTCCCCGACTCGTGATCGACATGCAGACCGTAACCGGCACCGGTCACACCGGCGATGATCATTCCATCGAAGACCAGCGGCGACATGTTGGCGCCCAATCCGCTCGAACCGGTCGCGCTCTGATTTCGATACGGATCGTCTTCCCTCAAATCGGCCACGGTCTCGGTTGGATCCTCGTCCGGTACCGCCATGAAGATGTCCCATTTCACAGCGCCGGTTTGCATGTCGAGCGCGATCAGTCGCGCATCCGCGCTCGCCATATAGACCGCGCCGTATCCGAGCGAAACGCCGCGGTTGGCCGGCCCGCAGCAAAGCTTCTTCGTTTTCATCTCGTGGCGATAACGCCACTTTTCCGCCCCCGTTACCGCGTCGAGCGCAACCACATCGTTGCGCGGCGTCGAGAGGTACATCACACCATCCGCGACCATGGGACTGGTGAGAAATGTGGCACTGATACCGGTTTGGTAAATCCAGCGAGGCGCCAGCCTCGTAACCGTGGCGCGGTTGATCTGTTTGAGCGTGGAGAAGCGCTGGTTTTCATAACTGTGGCCATATGTCAGCCAATCGGTCGTCGCGTTCGATGCCGCCCGCAGACGAGCATCATCCACTGCTCCGGCTGGAGCCACGCCAACACTGCACAGCACCGTGACGAAGCATCCGACCAAAAAGTACTGGGACCGTTCACGCACGTTCATCCTCCTTTTTTTGTACGGCACGCTCCATGTTACACGTCCGCAAAAAAAGCATGCGAACAGGGTTTTCGAGTGTGCCCTTTCGCCTAACGTAGTTTTACAGACAAGTCGGCACAACACGGTGGGCCTTGCTCAGTGCTACGCCGTTGCGAGCGTCTCGACGAAACGACTCGGGATGCGCTTGCCTCTTGCGTTGTGTTGCCATCGTGACACCTCCACTTGCATCTTAATGCGATGCATTAGGGTGTCTACTTTTCGTGGGTAACTCGGTCACCTAACGTTTGCCAGAAAGCGCGCGAGGTACGAGTGGCGATTTTGATGGCATTGTTAAAAGCATAAATTACCCTATAGCCTTTGAGCTCGACTCACGGTAACCCGCAAAAAACTACTTCTTGTCCTTCTTGTTGTTCTATATCTTTCTAATTGCCAATGTATATAAGAACATTGTTAACAGAGTTAGTAAAACTGTAACAGTCGTCTTGAGAATTGGCGAAATTGGCGTTGTATCTAACCAACGGAAGCATATGAATACCACCAAAATAGCCAACAATACACAGGGCACAAGGAATACTCGCAATGACTTGCCCCGTCATAATTAGACCAGTTGCTATGTTAGGGTTTCTCGACGGAGGAGAACCCGATGAAAGGCAAGCGATTTAGCGAAGAACAGATCATTGGAATTTTGCATGAAGCCGAAGCAGGCTTGTCGATAGCCGACGTGTGCCGCAAGCACAACTGCTCGGAGCAATCGTTTTACCGCTGGAAGGCCAAGTTTGGTGGCATGCAGGTATCCGAAGCCAAGCGGGTCAAAGAATTGGAACGCGAGAACACGCAGCTCAAGAAGATCGTGGCCGAGCAAACACTGGACAATCGGATGCTAAAGGACGTGAACAGCCGAAAGTGGTAAGCCTGCCAGAGCGCCGACGCTGCGTAACGTACCTGAAGAGTACCTACGCCGTGAGCGAACGTCGCGCCTGTCAGGCGATGCAGATGAACCGTTCGAGCTACCGCTATGTGGGTTCTCAAGACTTGATCGACGCAGCCTATCGGCAGGTCGTGAGTCTGTCGCAGCGCTATGCCTGCTGGGGCTATCGCAAGATCACCGACCTGATGCGCACTGGCGAGTTGCCGATCAGCCGCGAGCGAGTGCGCCTGATTCGACGCCGCGAGGGGCTGCAGGTGATCAGGAAACAGCGCAAACGCAAGGTTCTGGGCATGACGACGCAGTGGGTGAATCGGGCGCACTTTCCCAACCACGTGTGGAGCTACGATTTTGTGTTCGATCAGAGCATGGACGCGCGTCAACTCAAGTGCCTCACCGTGGTCGATGAATTCACCCGCCAGGGCCTGAGTATCAAGGTTGGGCGCAGTCTCACGGCGGGCGATGTCATTCGCGTTCTCGAGCATCTGTTTCACGAGCATGGACGCCCGGCGTGTATTCGCTCAGACAATGGGCCGGAATTCGTTGCCACGGCGGTGCAACAGTGGCTCAAGGACAAACACGTGGATACGCATTACATCGACCCGGGCAGTCCGTGGCAAAACGCGTACTGCGAGAGTTTCAACTCGATCTTTCGAACCACGTGTCTGGATCGCTGGTTGTTTTGCTCAATGACCGAGGCCAGGGTTGTGATTAATCAATGGCTCGAGGAGTACAACACGATCAGGCCGCATGGATCGCTGGGTGGCCTGAACCCGGAGCAGTTTTTACAGCGATGGATCGAAGCCAATACGATTGAACAACCACAATCCCTAACAGCGTGAGTGGACTAGAGATCTTGGGCTTGTCAGCTGGTTAAAGCTTACGCAGGTCGTTCGGTACCCGTGTACATTATTACGGCATTATCATGCTATGTATGCTGAATACAGCCGCGATTCGGTATCATGCGGCGCTGATGCGGGAGCGCGCGCAAAGGGCTTCGGCACCGATTGAAGCGACCATAACGAAAAACGACACGGAGCAGAGCAATGAGTATCAAAAAACTTTTTGACCTGTCTGGAAAGACAGCATTGATAACCGGTGGGTCTCGCGGTCTGGGTTTGCAAATGGCCGAAGCCCTCGGCGAATTGGGCGCCAAAGTAGCGATCACCGCGCGCAAGGCGGGTGAGCTTGAAGAGGCAAAAGCGCATCTTTCCAAATTGGGAGTCGAAACGCTGACAGTCGTCAACGATCTGCAGGATTCAAACAGCGTAAAACCGATGGTAGAGGGTGTCTTGAAAGCATTCGGTCATATCGACATTCTGATTAACAATGCCGGTGCAGCCTGGGGCGCACCCGCAGAGGATCATCAGCTCGATGCATGGAACAAGGTGATCAACCTGAATCTGACCGCGCCATTTCTGGTCAGTCAGGCCGTCGGAAAACTCTCCATGATTCCGCGCAAATACGGCAAGATTATCAACATAGCTTCGATCGCCGGCATGATTGGCCGTGACCGACGGATGTACGAGCGCAACGAAATGTCGGGCCAGCCCATCGATTACGCCGCCGCCAAGGCGGGCGTGATTGGTATGA
>CAXMNC010000217.1:0-15690 GCA_964194625.1 Acidiferrobacterales bacterium | reverse complement strand
AGTTTTTTACCGTTCGCTAGCATTGGTGTTGACACTGCTCGTTGTGCTTGTTGCTCGCAATGGTCGTGCCATATTCTCGGCCTTTCGCACGGCTGGGATTAACGCGATTGTCGGTGGTTTGTGTTTGGGATCAGGCTTTGCTTGTTGGATTTTCTCGCTAACCCATACCACCGTGGCCAACGCGCTATTTTTGCTTTCTACCGCCGCATTCTTGACCGCTATCTTGGCTCGTATCGTCATCGGTGAACGGGTTGCACGTGCGACATGGTTGGCTATGACGGTGGCGTTGCTTGGTGTTGCGGTAATGGTGGGAGAGGGCGTTGTTGCTGGTACATTGTTTGGTAACGTCATGGGCCTGACGGCGGCCCTCGCGTTCTCTGGTTTTACGGTAGCGCTGCGTCGTGGGAAGAGCGTGGATATGCTACCAACCGTATGCTTGGCCGGTGTCTTTGCGTCGATCATCGCCGCTACTGTGATCCTCGCAACTGGAATCGGTTTCGTTGTTTCCGGGTATGACTTATCGCTATGTGCCACATTGGGGATAGGACAGATTGGTTGTGGCCTTATCCTCTTCACCATCGGTTCACGCTATGTGCCGGCGGCGGAGCTGGCGCTGCTTTCCTTGACTGAGGTGGTGTTAGGCCCGCTATGGGTATGGATTGGGATTGGCGAAGTGCCAAGTCTATGGACATTCTTGGGCGGTATCATCGTGTTGGCGGCAGTGGCGGGGCGTGCGTTGTTCGAAGTCCGACGGCGGCCGCCTATCGGTGTGGTATAATTTCAGCTGTATTTTTCCCGCAGGCGTTTTTTATTGATTTTGCCGACACTGGTCTTTTCAATGGCTTCGACAAACTGTATGCGGTCGGGCACCGCCCACGGTGAGATCACACCTTTGTCGGCTTGTGCTTGTACTAGCGCTCTTATCTGGTCTTCGCTAACCGCGTTTTCAACCTCCGAGTCTAGTACCACAAGCAGCATGGGTCGTTCCCCCCATTTTTCGTCAGGCACGCCGATTGCTGCTACTTCGTTGACATTAGGGTGTTGCGAAACAATGTCTTCGAGCGTAAGAGAAGAGATCCATTCACCGCCAGATTTGATCACATCCTTTATACGGTCCGTGACCTTTAGGTAGTCATCAGCATCGATAGTGCCGATATCGCCGGTGTGAAGATAGCCGCCTCGCCATAGTTGCTGCGAGGCATCTGCATCCTTTAGGTAGGCCTGCGTAAGCCATGGCGCGCGGACCACCACTTCACCCGTCGCATGCCCATCATGGGGTACGTCTTTCATGTTTTCGTCGACAACACGAAGATCAACCAAAGGTAGGGTACGACCAGCCTTACACCTGATCGTAAGTTGCTCTCCAGAATCCGCTTTCAGCATGCCGGCATCGAGCTGGGCCAGGGTAAGTACCGGGCAGGTCTCCGACAACCCGTAGCCGCCAAAAACATCGATACCCAGCGCCATCGCCTTTTCTGCCAAACTCCTTGGAAGCGCCGCACCACCAATCACGACTTTCCAGCGACTTAGATCTGTGTCTTCTGCCGCGGGGTGGCTCAGCAGCATGTGTAAGATCGTTGGTACACAGTGGGAGAAGGTCACGCCTTCGCGTTCGATCAGTGCCAGCAAGACCTCGGGGTCATAACGACCAGGGTAGACCTGCTTCACACCCATCACCGTCGCGATGTAAGGAATCCCCCATGCATGCACATGAAACATGGGGGTAATGGGCATGTAGACATCGTCGCGGTGGAACCTGGCGTGATTACCGGCGGTTCCCAGACCACTCATGACGCCTAGGGTGTGAATCACCAACTGGCGGTGACTGTAATAGACGCCCTTGGGATTCCCGGTTGTGCCCGTGGTGTAGAATGTGGTTGCGCGTGTATTCTCATCAAAGTCCTGGAAGTCATAGTCTTCGTCACCACTGTCCAGGAGCTGCTCATAGTCAGCTATGGTGTCGATTGGGACATTGGCAGCAACAGCGTCGTCCGTGAGCAAGATGAATCTTACTTTCCTCTCTATGCGATCGACGATCTGCTCAAGCAAGGGTACGAAATCGGCGTGAACGAGAATTACATCGTCCTCGGCGTGATTGATGGTATACAAGATCTGTTCAGGTGATAGTCGTATGTTGATGGTGTGCAGTACGGCGCCCATCATGGGGACAGCAAAGAAGCATTCCAGATAACGGTGGCTGTCCCAGTCCATTACCGCCACTGTATCATCGGGTTTGACGCCGCATGTACTAAGACCGCTGGCGAGCCGGCTGATCCGCCGACGCAAGGTTCGGTAATCGTAGCGGGTGTGATCGGCATAGACGATCTCTTGTCGAGCCGCCTGTGCTCGGGGTGTAGGCAACAAATGCTTAATTAGAAGCGGATAACTATAGGCAGAAGGCGTGGGTTCTAAGATGCGCATGGGCATAGGGACCCAACGTGTGGCCGGGACGAGGCGCGATTAGGAGATAGAAGTGAACACATCCTCTCGATTCTGCAGGGCCTGTCTGACCAAGCTCTGGAAATGGTGCACGGCATGTTCACTCGCGTCGGTACGCGCAGGGTCGACGATCAAGCGGCCCGGTTGATAGCCGCGACTGTGGAGACCGCGCTGTACGCTTTCGCACAACGCGACATCCTCCGTGCGCACCGTTTCATGTAAATACTTTATTACCGCCGACTCTTCTTCCGTCGGGGTCGGGTCGGCGAAATACCATTCTATGTACTGAATAGAACGCTCGGGTTCCACTGGTACGATGTGAAACACATTGAGGTTACCGCCGGGGTAGACCTCAATCGCAAGATTGGGCCACAGATACCAGCCACTGAACTCTTGCGCGTGATTACTTGCAGCCGGGTCAAAGTCATACGCGCCGCGTTCGGGCGGTTTTGCCCGACTACGATGGCTGTGGTGGATATCATGCAACGTGATCCGGTAGGAATCCATCTGTACCACCTTGGCGGCGAAATCGCGGTGCGACACCGGGCAGTGATAACACTCGGAATAGTTGTCGATAAGATTCTTCCAATTGGCCTTGATATCGTAGGCCCGGCGATGGGCCAGGGTTAGCCCATCGAGCCGGGGTGAGAAGCTCCCGAGTTCTTCTGCTAGCCCACCGGCCTGACTTTTTAGCGTTGGCGCATCGGGGTCGAGGTTTACAAACAAGAAGTTGAGGAAGACTTCGATCTTTACTTGTTTGAGACAGTATTTTTCGGGTTCGAAACCCTTGACGTGTTCGCTGTTCCTGGCATAACGCAAGCGTCCCTCGATGTCGTAGGACCAGGCATGATAGGGGCAGGTGATTCTTTTGGTGTGGCCGCGACCCGACAATAGTTGGTGGGCCCGGTGCGAACACACATTATAGAAGGCCCTGAGTATGCCGTCATCACCGCGAATGACGATGATGCTTTGGTCATGGATATCTCTGGTGACATAGTCGCCAGGCGTGGCGACTTGTTCGGCATGGCCGACATACTGCCAAGTTCGGAAAAACACGGCCTCCTTCTCCCTCTCAAAGATCTCGCGGTCGTAATAATAGTGGGCGGGCAGCGTATAAAACTGCTCGGGGTCGGTGTGTGGAGCACAGTGGCCCGTAGGTGCGGTGGTGCTCATAATCTTCAGCGTTTGCGCAGCTTGATTCCCCAGATTCTAAACTGCCTGTGTCGGGGGTACCAGCAAAGCCTATCAGTCGACGGGGGTGGACCGAGCCTGCCGTTGCATTACTTCTATTACACCGGCGCTAACGATCAGGATGGTTCCTATGAGCTCGCGCCCACCAAACGGCTCGTCTGTCAGCAACGCGGCCGAAATAACGCCGACTACAACTTCACCCATAAGTAGTAATCCAACCCGGCCGGGACTAAGTCGGCTCGCTGCCCAAAGTAACACCAACATAGATGGAACGAGATAGACAGCAACTAGTAAGAACAGCCATGGCGTCGCTGCCACCAACGACTCCGAGCTTGGTGTTGTGACGCCTATCGGTATTAGCACTGCCACCAGGGTAACCAACAACCCGCCAGCAAAGAATGCACTCGTCGTTTCCCATGGGCTCGCGGATTCACTGCGGTAAACACGCAAAGAGCCGTAGGCCCAGGCGATTCCAGAGAGTAGGGCCATCCAGTCACCGATGTTGCGCGGCAGTGGCAGCCCCCGATCGAAGCCAAGGATCACAAATAGGCCAGCGATACCTAGTATTAGAGCCAGCAAACGTCCACGCGTAATTTTTTCACCAAGCAGGATGCGACCGAGCAACGTACTCCACACCGGGGTGAGGTAAAACAACAAAATCGTATAAACGATTTCGGTTAACACGAGCGCGGTTGCATAAAGCGCAAATGCAGCGCCAGTGATCATTCCAGTGATTAGTAAGCTGGTACCACCCGCGACTAGCCGGCGCCGGCGCACGATGATCACAGGCAACAGCAGCACCAACGCGGTTGCGAATACGGCAAGGCTGGCCCATGCACCACCGAGCCCGATCTTGTCCAGCAACCGCATGGGTAGCCAGAATACCCCCCACGACACGCCGATTAGCGCCACGACGACGCTAGGCAGCAAATCAGGGCGACGGTCGAATAGATAGGGCATGGATGCAATAAGTCATTTGTTGTCTGGTGAATAATTACTTTCGATAGGGTTGACGTCTTAGGTAAGCAATAACCGGCAGAGGCAAAACACAGAAGTACGCCAATACCAAGACTAGGGGCATGCCGTTGATGCCCACGAACTCCATGGCGGCACCGCTAATTGGTGGACCGATGATTGAGCCGGCGCAGAACATGATACTGAATACGGTCGCGGCCGCGGACAGTTCTGCATTTTTGAATTGTTGCCCGAGCAATACCATGGGAACGGTGTAGAGTGCCACAAACGCACCGCCAAAGAAGAACATAAAAATCGCGTTCCATGGCGTGTGCGCAATGAATACTGGGAACAGCGCTGTGGCCACGAGTACGACCACGATAGCTAGTGCCATCAGTAGCATTCGATCCATGTGATCGGCAAGCCAACCAATCGGTAGCTGCAACGCAATGCCACCTACCCCCATGATGGTGATCAGCATGATTGCGGTTTGCTCATCCAGGCCCGAGCCTATGCCATACAACGGCAAAAACGTAAGCAAAACCGTATCGGTCATAGAGAACACGAGATACACCCACATCGTAACGGGTGCGAGCCACAAATATTTCATCAGGCTTGCCGACGGATGACCTTCAAGTTTCGGTCCGTCTTTCAGCGTCATAAACAGCGGTATGATGGCGAGTAGCATAATTGCCGCGGCGACAACGAAAGGTGTCCAACCGGCACTACCGGTTGCGACCAAGATCAACGGCCCGAGCGAAAACCCCGCAGCGAGTGCCATGCAATAGATGGCGACCACGCGTCCTCGTGTGTGTTCCTCGGCCGAATGATTGACCCAGGCTTCGCCCGCAATCCAGAGAAGGCTCGCGGCTATGCCTAACAAAAATCGCAACGGAAACCAGGCATAAAAATTCCTGAAGACGGGCAACAACAGTAGCAACCCGACAGATGACAATACCCCCCAGAACATAAGCCACGCTGGTCCGGAGGTGCGCATCAGTCGTGGCATGAACGGCGCTACTACCAGCACCGACAAATACTGGGCGGCGGCACTGAGGCCGATAAGCGTACTATCAACCCCTTGTTCGGCGAGTATGAGTGATAGTAGTGGTTGTGTAAGCCCGTGAATGAGGGCCGCAACGGTGAGTGATGTGGTCGCCGCCAGCATGTGGCGTCGCTGTTTAGAGCGTGTCAGCACGATCGCCGGTTGTATGTTTCGTGCTAGATTAACTATCCGCCCACGTAGGGGGCGTGGGCAGTGAGACCGCCGTCGTGCACAAACAATTGACCGGTCGCAAACGATGATTCATCGGAAGCAAGCCAAAGTGCCAAATTGGCAATATCCGTAGGTTGGCCGACCCGACCGATGGGGTGTTGGGCGATAAGCAAACTTTCGGCGTTTTCCGCGTCTGACTGGCTGTCGAGATAGGCCTTCATCATTGCCGTTTTAATCCACCCCGGGCAGATTACGTTGCAACGAATGCCGTCCTTGCCGTGGTCAACTGCAATGGCGCGGCTGAGCGCATGCACCCCGCCTTTGGATGCACAATAGGCGACCAGGCCGGGATCGGCCTGAAACCCGTCGTAAGAACCGATATTGATGATCGCACCGCCGCCTTGTCGCCGCATCGGCGGGATCGCCGACTTGCAACAAAGAAACACCCCTTTGAGATTGATGGACATCAGCCAGTCCCACTCTTCCTCGCTCGTGTCTTCGATGCCCTTTTCCAGCTCCACCCTGGCATTGTTGACCAATATATCCAATCGACCGAACCGGTTTATCGTGAAGTCGACTAGCGCTGCCACGTCACTACCTTTAGAAACATCCGCGGAATGACTAATGATATTAGCGTGGTTGAGCGGCGGGTTAGGTTCGTCGCGGGCTGCCACCATCACCCGTGCCCCTTCTAGGGCAAAGCGTTCGGCGATAGCACGGCCGATACCACGTGTGCCGCCGGTCACGATTGCCCTCTTATCGTCTAGCCTGCCCATATTCGAAGGTGTACCCGTCCCTAGCCAAAGCTTTGGTCACAACGCTTTACGCTTATCTACCTGGTCAATCGTCGTCGCTTTGATCCGGGCCAACGCGGTGCCGGCCTTCAATCCCTCGAGCACCGCTTCCTCCGTCGTGCGCGGCGAAATCGTTTTGTCATAATCCTAACCTTTGGCCGTAGGATGACGATTGCCGAGGTATTCTCGCATGATCGCGGCTAACCAGAAAATCCCTATCCGCCGGCACTATCAGACCATGTCGCGGCGTACCTTACGATTCCAGTTACGTACGAATACGCGATGTTCTTTTTCGAATGCTTCGAGCTTGGCGCGAATGAAGTAATTGTCGCGATCAGCCCACATCTCCGCATCGATCTGTTTCAGGGCCCCCGTTGCCCCGTTCGCGCTCATCATTGTCAGCACTTTCGCTGCCCCATGGTAATACCACGCAGGCCGTAGATCTTCATCGCAATTCAACAATGTGGTGCCAGGTTGCCGGTCTTAAGCACGCTGACTAGGAAGTGGGAGCGCGAGCTCGACGAGACTAGAGGCGACGTGGAATATAGCGGGAATAAAATGCGAGGACCAGCATACCCACGCCGCCAACAACGAATACAACCGGCAGTTCAAAGACCTTCAGTAGTAATGAAAACACGCCTGGCGGGGCGAGTCTCGATGAGTCACGATAGGTAAGAAAAACCGACGTCATTTCAGGGCGTTCGAATGGGCGCACGGCGCGCATGAAGGGTACGTTTCCGACACCGTCGATCGTTGAGGCGCTGAATGCTGCACATATCAGTATGAATGCGGCGGCCCAGGGTATGCCAGCGAGTAGTGATACGCCGATGGTGGCGATACCGGCGGCCGTATAACCGCCAATTAGCAATCGGCGCACGCCGTAGCGCCGGGCGACCCAACCCCATGCCGGCACTAGAAACTGTGCGGCGGTGCCTACTGATACAATCGCCCCACTCACGATCTCATCAAAACCCGCGTTCACCGCGTAGATGGGAGCGTACACGAAAAACATAAGCCACCACCCTGAGCGTCCAAACGCCAGAATCCAAGCGAGCGCCAATCTTGGCTGCGAGAAGAAGCGAGGCAGAAAGCGTATAGGGTTGGGGGATCGCGCGGACCTGCGCGCGCGTGTCGGACTTTCGGCGAGCCGCAGGAATAGGAAGTACACTAACATCACAACGGCACCCGCAGCTGATACGGCATAGGGCATCCAATGTATCACGTGTTGCTGCAGGTAGACGCCAAGCCACGGCCCCAGCGTCCAGGCGCCCGCCATGTAGAACATGCGCAGCGGTTCGAACCGCGTAAACTCGCGCCGCGGGACATGGTCCATCACGTAAAGGGTCAGCGCGACCTCCGCGCACGCGATGCCGAACACATACAATGCCATGCCGGTGATCAGGCCGGTCAGTGTCCCGGAGGCGAGCAGCACGGTCGAGACGAGAAGACACGCCGACCCGAGCGTAAATACCCAGCGTGGGCGCAACAGGTGAACCAGATAGGGTATCGCCATGCTCCCTGCAAGGGCAACAGTGCCGACACCAAAGAAGAAGACACTCACCTTCTGCGCATCTCCGAACTGCGCCAAAGCCTGAAGCGGGATCACGGTAACGAGGATGGCACGGGTGAAAGCACCGATCGCAAATAACAGGGCGAACGTGGTTGGTCCCGGCTTATGAAGCGCTTCAAGCGAGATCGGAAAATGCAGGTCGCGCATTAGGCTCATGCTAGCTGCACAGTGGGGAAAACACCGCTGACGGTTCGCACCGCCCTACTCACCGGCCTTGGGACCTTCACGGTTGACTCCAATTTCTGTCTACGTCATGTCGCGGGGAATCCTTCGGTCCCAGCTACGCACGAACACTGCGTGCTCCCCCTCGAATGCCTCGAGGTGAGCGCGGATAAAGAAGCTTTCGCGATCGGCCCACATCTCGGTGCGGGTCTCAATACGTACTTGCCAATCGCCCCTATATAGCATTTCGGTCCAGTATATCTCGGCCCTAGCGCTTAAAGGGTCGTCGGGATGAATGCTATACGTTTCCCTGGCCACTTCAGAGGTCGTGAGACCGTGGGCCTGAATCCGATGTTCGCCAAAGTCGTCCACGATACGCACGACTGTTTCGCCACTCGCTAGATTGCGCTCGACTGTGCGTCGGTTCGACTTCCCTCGGAGCACTTCGCTCACCATCGCTGGCGCTGCTTCAGGTGGATCAAAGGGTCGTAGTGACTCCTCACGCGGCGGGCGCACCGGCAGTTCGAGTTTGCTCTGTCCTGTGTATAGGTTTAGGGTTACCGCTTGTGGCGACGGCCAAATCATCGGCCAGTATGCGGTTGATATTGCTACCCGAACGCGATGGCTCTGTGGAAACGCATAGGCGATGTCGTCGAGCTGGACGCGCACCCGGTAACGTTTCCCGGGCTCAAGTGGAGTAGGGTTCGCATGACTCTCACGGTGCGTGAGATTGAGAATGCCATAAGTAGCGCGGGTGGAATCTCCCTGCGGCCATACGTCGCACAAGCGCACGGCGACAAACGCACAGGGACGATCGACCGATAACTCCAGGGTAACGATCGGTGCGCCAAAGATTTCTAAACGCTGGTCTAAGGGCGGGGTGTCGAACACCAGTGACGCCGCATCATCTTCACGCTGATCTGTGGGCCCTTCCGGCCCCTCCCACGTAGCGCAGTACTCGCCGCCGCCGGCACCGGTATCTTGGGGCGAACAAACTGTTAATACTTTTTCAGGTGCAGCATTCGCCTCGAGCCGACCGGGGTTCATGATTAGCGTTTTGGTCTTAATCTTTGACGAGGGCCAATTCGGTTCCGCGATCCAGCGCCCGTCACGATGTTGGTAACTCGCTGCGGGTCGTGCGGTTTCCAACAGGTACGCGCGATACAAAGGTTCATCCATGATGCCGGTGTCGATATCTTTAAGCCATTGATCCCACCAGCGTAGCGATTCTTGTAAAAAACCTATAGTTGGGCCTGGAATGGCAAGATGTGGGTACTTGTGAATCCAGGGTCCGGTCAAACCGCGTACCGGTGCCTGGACACTAGATAGCAGGCGCGGGAGGGCATTTGAGTAGGCATCGGCCCAACCACCGACAGCGAGCACCGCCGCGTCAATCGCGTTGAAATCCTCACACACCGAACCGTGTTGCCAATAGCTATCACGGCGTTGATGAGTTAACCAATTTTCGATTAACAGCGGTATGTTCTCGAGGCGATGCATCCACATGTCACGCCAGCGATCACCAACCAGGGCAGGGTCCGGCGGGCGCGACGAATAGGCAAACATGGTGCAGGCCCAGCCGAGATTCTCGACTAGTAGCGCACCACCTTTGTAATGGATATCGTCAGCATAGCGATCGTCGGTGGAGCACACAGTAATGATTGCCTTGAGGGCGGGTGGTCGCCGCGCCGCCACTTGTAAGGCATTGAATCCACCCCAAGAAATGCCCATCATGCCGACATTCCCGGCACACCAAGGTTGGGCGACTATCCAGGCAATGACTTCGAGCGCATCGTCTTGTTCTTGTTGTAGATATTCATCCCACATCAGACCTTCGGACTCGCCGTTGCCGCGGATGTCGACGCGCACACAGGCGTAGCCGTGTCCGGCGAAGTAAGCGTGATTATGCGCATCGCGAGCGGCCGTGCCATCGCGTTTTCGGTAGGGGAGATACTCAAGGATGGCCGGTACCGGGCGATCGACGGCATCGATCGGTAGCCATACGCGTGCCGCCAATCGCGTGCCGTCACTAAGCGGAATCCAGGTGTTTTCTATCTCCTTGCCTGGACACGGGAAGTCACAGATGACTCTGAGTTCAGACATGCCGTTCTACGTTAGCGCAGAACCTATCCGATTACGTCGATGTCTTTGATGGAGTCTATGATTATGTCCGCGTGGGCAGCCAAGGTGGCACTGTCGCTAACACCTGTCAACACACCGACTCGACAGCCGACTTCAGCTCGCGTTCCCATGATCATATCGGCAACCGTATCACCAACTACCATCATGCGTGTGGGCTCTACACCAAGCTCTGCCTTGAGATGCCAGATTGCATCTGGCTCAGGTTTTGTAAGCATCTGATCGTTGCCACACACAACGGCGTTGACGTGTTCCGAAATGCCAAGCAGGGGCAGTGTTGCTTCCGTGGCGGCGCGATCGTCCGTCGTCACGATGGCTACTTGAACGCCTGCCTGGATCAGTTGGCGGCAGAGCTTGGCCACATCACCCAGGGGCTGGATTAGGTCGGCGGTGGGGATAGCGTCCATCCCTAGGGCAAAGGAGTCACGAACGTGTTTCTCGGCGTCATCCCAACTAAAACCATGTTGATACAATACAGTGGTGGCGATGGTTTTGATCTTGGTAATCGGCGCGCTTGCGAGCGGGCCGTCACTGGCGGCACGCTCGGTCTGCGTGTCGTAGCCGAGGCTTTTATATAGTTGCGCGCTTAGTTCATGGCTGCCCTCAACCTGTTGTATCAATGCATCGACACAACGCTGGGCCTTCTGCCCCCAGAGGTGATAGAAGTCGATTAGCGTACCGTCTTTGTCAAACGCAACTAGATCGACGTCGAAAGACGTCTCATTCAAAAATAGTTTGGCCATGTTGGCAACTCTTTACTAGAGGCGTGACGCACAGACAAAGGTTACCTGTCCGATGTCGTGGCGAGAGCGGTCTTGTCGTTCCATGAATTGTTTTAGCTCGCCCTGCTGATCCAGTTTTTGAAGTTTAGCCAGCGCCTCTTGTAGCTCCGACTCGGTCGCCATTGCCCAGAGCGAATCACCGTCGCGCCAGGGCTTCTCTAGGGGACCGCGAGCATCAAAGTATGCCTCACCCTGAATGACTGCATCGACCGGTACGTACCGTGCGATGGGTGAAAAGCTGTACTCTTCAAGCAATCTCTCGAGTTCATCGAGTGGCACGTGCTTTTTGCAGATTTTTTCTACTGTCTGAGGCAGAAGCGCATAAGGCCAGAAGCCATCTCGTAGCTGTGTTTGCGAGCAAGTGTTTATAATGAGTTGACCACCGGGTCGTAACAGGCGCGAGAATTCCTTTAGAACTCGACGGTAAGCGGGGTACCCGGCTACATCACTGTCGGGCAGATGGTGGAGCACTTGGTTTACCATAATCCCGTCGAAGCTGGCAGCTTCAAACGGCAATTCATCAATGGTAGCGCGATGAAATCGAATAACGCCTTCGGTGTGAGGCTTACAGAGCTTTTTTGAGGCGATATCGAGCATGCCAGGGTTAATGTCAACTGCGTCAATATGTGCCACATGCGGTAGCACCGCTTGTGAGTAAGCACCGGTTCCGCAACCGGCGTCTAACAGCTTCATTCGCGCCAGCGGTATTGGCGCGCGGGCCAAGCAGCCGAGAATGATCTCAACCCCGATTGGCACTCGGGTTATATCGTAGCTCTTAGAGGTCTCGCTATAGTTTTCGTAGGTGCTCATGCAGGCGGACCTAGCTCGTTTGAGGTTGCAGATACTCTACTACTATACCGCAGCCGGCAACTTTCAGCTTGATGTCGGACTACGGCGGGCTGAAACTAGCAGGTTGCTGAAAAACAGCAACCTGCGTGCAGTACACGGAGGTATTGTCATTTCTCAATCAGGTCAGTGATTGAGAAATGGAGAAAACGGGAAACTGTGTTTTCCGTTTTCGAGTTGAAAAAGATCCACGGGCGAAGCGGGCCAAGACAAAGATCCGGTGGGTGAGGCGGTAATTACTAAGGTGAAGGTCCGGTGGACCTTCACCCCGCCCAACGCCCAAGCCATGGATGGCTTGGGCCGGTGCCCAAACGAAGCAGGGAAAGCGAAGCGCAGGGGCCAAGCGCAGCAAGGACTTTTTCAGCATCTTTCTAATCAGACACTCAAATCAGGTGCCGCCATGGAAAATGTTATCCAACCCCCCGGGCCGGTATTACATGAAGAGACCATACCACCGGGGCGTCCATACGCCAGCGTCATAAAACGTCAACAAGTGTTGCGCATCGTAGACCTGGAGGGTCAGCAGGGCGTCGATTTTCTGTGTTACAACGCTAAGCGCCCCGAAGAACGTTATCATGCGCCGAATACGCTTAAGGCAGCGAAGACACTGCGTATGGGCAAGGGCCACACATTATATTCTGATGAAGCCCGCGCACTTTTTACCATTGTTGAAGACACTCATGGTGGACACGACACCATCGGCGGTTGTTGTAGTGCGCCGAGTAATGCCATGCTTTACGGTGTCAAGGATTGCCCCGGTTGTCGCGAGAACTTTCTGGAGGCAATGGCACCATTCGGACTCGACCGCCGGGATATTGTGCCGAATGTAAACTTCTTTTGTAATGTGCCGGTGTTCGAAAACGGAGCGCTGGCAGAAACGGTGTTTCTCCCGAGTCGCTCCCGAGCGGGTAGTTTTGTTGACCTGCGGGCCGATATGGATGCGCTCGCGGTCATTTCTAATTGTCCGCAACTCAATAACCCCTGCAACAGCGGCAAACCCACCGCTATTAAGGTCTTCATTTGGCAACGCGAATGACTTGCCTAGCGCTCAGTCAGTGCTTACATCCGGCGTTGGCGCCTCTCGATACGGAATGCGCGCTCGCCGATCCGCATCGTCCATGGTTTCGTGATTGCGGGTGTACTGCCTGGACGCGTCGCGTTGTGGCTGGAAGTCCCAGGGCGTGACTTGGCCCTGCATCAGTGACTGAAAGGTAAACAAGCGTCGACGTTGACTTTGCACCACGCTGGTTGTTATCTCTTCTGCGTCCCAACGTGCCACCGTTTCGGCCAATGATCGTTCCACCGCCGCATATGACGATTGCCCTGCGAGGTTATTCAATTCCTTGGGGTCGTCGTCGAGATCAAAGAGTTGCGGCGCATCAGTCCGACAATCAATGTACTTATGCGACCCGCGTTTGACCATGAAACAGGGGGCAGTCGTGCCTTCCGCCAGATATTCGCCAAGCACGAGATCGGGCCAGTTGCTTTCGTCACCGGTCAGCAACGGCAATAAGCTGTGGCCGTCAATCGGCACAATGGGTTCAGGGGACTTCTGCTGACCAGCCGCAAGCGCAAGCAGGGTCGGGAATAGGTCGACGAGCGATATATTTTTGGCGACCCGACGCGACTTGAATCGATTCGGTGCGTACACAATGAACGGTACGCGTGCCGAGGACTCAAAGAAGCTCATCTTGTACCACATACCGCGTTCACCGAGCATGTCGCCATGATCGGCGATGATGATAATGATTGTGTTGTCTGCAAGCTGGGCGACCCGTAGCGCCGCAAGCACTTTGCCCACTTGATCGTCTATATAGGAGATCATCCCATAATAGGCGTGACGAGCATTGCGCACATGTTCTTGGGTAATGCGGTACTGATTGATACCACAAAGCTCAAGCACGCGTCGGCTATGTGCATCCTGGCGATCGAGCGGGATGGGACCCACCGACGGCAGATCGATTGCGGCATGATCGTAGTGATCCCAATAGGCTTGCGTTGTCATGTAGGGGTCGTGAGGCTGTGTAAACGACAAGGTCAAGAAAAACGGTTGGCCATCACGCTTGCGGCCTAAGTCATAAATCTTCTGGACGCCTTGAAAGGCAACCTCGTCGTCAAAATCGAGCTGAATGGTACGCGCGTAGACACCGGCTTCTACCACGCTCAACATGTTGTGATACCAGGAATACAGATGCGCCGGGTCGTCCCAATTGGGGGTCCAGCCGAAGTCAGCGGGATAGATATCCGTCGTGAGTCGCTCCTCATATCCATGCAATTGATCGGCGCCAACGAAATGCATCTTGCCGCCCAGGCACGTGTGATAGCCCATCGCACGAAGGTAGTGGGCCAGAGTGGGTATCGACGAGGGAAATTCGGCGGCGTTATCGTAGGCGCCGATGCGAGAGGGCAGTTGCCCAGACAACATCGAAAAACGGGATGGCGCACACAACGGAAAGTTGCAATAGGCGCTATCGAATACCACACTGTCAGCGGCAAGGGCCTCGATGTTTGGCGCCTTCACGAGTTCATGGCCGTAAACGGGTAGGGCGGACGCCGCCATCTGATCGGCCATTATTTAGAAGCAGGTTGGGGGCTGGGTCGGCCATGGGCGTTGTCCTCGTTCTTGCCACACCATCGGCATATGTGCTGGGTATGCTATTCCATTGAGCTGAGCTTGGGTATAGGTAACCCAGAACGATGGCGCTTGCCTACGTCGACATCTCAGATTACTTTACCGGTACTGGCGTCAACGTAGATGAACGATAGCAGGAAATACGGGATTCCTAGCGAACCAGCCGAGCGCGAGGTTGGTTTCTTTCTGGTCTCGAGTTTTTCGATGTTGTCTTTTATCGCGGCGATCGAGCCATTGCGCGTGGCGAACCGTTTAAGTGGCCGTTCACTCTATAGCTGGCGTTTGTTTACAGTTGATGGCGAACCAGCTATAGCCAACAACGGCATGGCTCAGGTTGTGGACGGTGCGATCGACCGCGCGCCGCACTTACCTATTGTAATCGTGTGTGGTCCCTACGAACCCAGCCTGTACAAGGATGAAAAGGTTTTCGGCTGGCTGCGCAATCTCGCCCGCAATGGCACGCGGTTGGGTGCCGTGGACACGGGAAGCCACGTTCTGGCCGGGGCCGGATTGCTGAACGGCTATCGTTGTACGATTCACTGGGAGAATCTTCCCGGCTTCACGCAAGAGTTTCCTGATATTGAAGTCTCAAGCGCTCTGTTTGAGTTTGATCGCGATCGCATGACCTGTGCTGGCGGCACTGCCGCCCTCGACATGATGCTGTGTTTGATCGCGGAGCATCATGACCATCGACTCGCCACTGCTGTTGCCGAAGCTTTTATCCAGGACATTATTCGTCACCCGGATGAACCGCAGCGTATGAATCTGCGGTCGCGCACGGGGGTTAGTCACCCAAAACTATTAGGCTGTATAGCCTTGATGGAGGCGAATCTGGAGCAACCGCTTTTGCATAACGAATTAGCCTCAGCCGTTGGCCTCTCTAAACGCCAGATGGAGCGGTTGTTCAGTCGCTACCTTGATACCACGCCGTCGCGTTACTACATGGATTTGCGACTCAAGATGGG
>CAXMNC010000216.1:0-4484 GCA_964194625.1 Acidiferrobacterales bacterium | reverse complement strand
CGGTCCGGTAGAGAAAGCGCCCCGTCGAGAGGGTCAGTCCAACCAACAGCAGCAACACGGCGGCTGCCTCGATGACGAAGGCCGTCGTCTCGAAGAGTTCCTTCATAGAAACCTCGCACGGTGAATTTTTGGCATTATGCTGTCAACCTAATGCGGCCGCAACCGGAGAAGTGACACACGAGCGAACGCGTGGTCTACTCACCAGGTGCGTCAACACACCGCGGGAACCATGTCGTTTCAAACGCAAGACTCTGGGCCGGTCGATGCCCTGCAGATCACCGACACCGGTACCACGCATATCAGGTTGCGGTGCATCGGGCGGATAAAAGTGAGTACGATGCTATTTGGGCAGCCATGTTAAATTCGTCGAAAGTCGGTGGACACCGATCTCGGTCCAGTCTCCTGCGATGAACGCGTTGCTCGCGGTGCTGACGCCTATCGCGCTCATCAGCAGCGCGTCGATGTTGCCCAGAGGTATCGCCGGAGTCGTTGCGTCGCTGGGGACCAGAAAACCTTACCTGACTGCGAGCGCATTCATCGCCGGAACGTTCGTGCCGCAGTTCGCCTTTGGTTTGCTGCTGGTGATCGGACTCGACGCCGCCTTCGATCGAGTCAATGTATGGATGCAAGATAAGTGGCAAGACCCGGGCACGTTAGATGTCGTGCTGCAACTCATCATCGGCACGGCCATGACCGTGTTCGGTTACCGGCTGGCCAGTGCCAGCCAGCAGCGGCCAGAGCAGGCGTCGTCGACGTCGATGAGCCCGGTTGGAGCGTTCTCCCTAGCGGCCGGCTTGACCATGATTGGGTTACCTGTCGGCCTGCTGTACTTCGCGGCAATCGATCAGATTTTGCGGGCTGACCTCACTGTGCCGGGGATGGCGAAAGCCCTGCTCTATTATAACCTGATATATCTGCTCCCAATGATGTTGATTGTCCTGATGCGTCGCATATTCGGGAGGCGAAGTGATCCGATCTTTGCGGCCGTGGCTCGGTTCCTCAAGCGATGGGGTAAACGACTGCTGTTCTTCGGCTTGCTCGGCCTAGGTGTTGTATTAGTGGTGGATGCGATCGGGTGGTTTTTTGGTTTCCCATTGCTACCGACTTATCTTTTGGAGACGGGCACACAGTAATGAATTTCTCGACACTCTCCAACCAAGCGCGGCAACCTTTCGCATGTCTTAGACGCGTCGAGATGACTGCGTTGTTGTACTGCAGGCCGGTCGTTCTAGTCATGCGCCGCCGGCCCTTGTAGACTCATCGAACCGAAGGACCTGTGCCACTGCTACAACGAGAGCGCGATAAAAGAGAGACGCCATTGTGAAAAAAGCTACACTGTTTGTAACCATTGCCGTGCTTACCGCGTGCAGCGGGATTAGGGTCACGAGCGACTGGGATCCCGCGGTCGACTTCTCGCAATTCCAAACGTTCGCCATTCTTGACGAGGGAGGGCAAGCGCGCAATCGATTGACCGATCAACGGGTCAGGGCCGCCATTGTCGCGGATCTGAGTTCCAAGGGTTTCCGGCATGTCGACACGCCCGATGCGGCCGACCTGGCGATTGGATTTCAGGTCACGACCGATGAGCGCACGTCCTATCAGACCGTGCATAGCGGCTGGGGGTCCGCTGGGTTCGGCCGCCGCCGCTCCCATTGGGGCGGAACCGTGGGTATCAGTACGACAACGCAGTGGAACTACACCGTCGGCACGCTGGTCATCGCGGTGTTCCAAGCGCGCGACAAGGAGCTCGTGTGGGAGGCCTCGGGTAGTCGTACCAAAAACCCGTCGAGTAGTCCGGAGCAGAGCGAGCAGCGCATCAACGAGGCGGTCCGAGAAATCATGCAGGACTTTCCACCGGGATCGTAACCCACGCCACCAGCAAACATGTCGTCTCAAACACAAGACCCTGGGTTAGTCGGCGCCACACAGCCAGCGCCGTGCAAACCGCCGCAGCCCGGCATGGTCTGGATTCCCGGCGGCAGCTTCAGGATGGGGTCGAATGATCACTACCCAGAGGAAGCGCCAGTGCACCGCGTGACGGTGGATGGCTTTTGGATGGACAAGTACCCGGTGACTAACACCCGGTTTGCCCGCTTCGTTCGGGAGACGGGCTACGTGACCGTGGCCGAGCGCCCGCCCGACCCCGAGCAGTATCCCGGTGCGCCACCTGAGAACCTGGTGCCCAGCTCCCTGGTTTTCCGAAAGACCAAGGGGCGGGTCGATTTGAAGTACATCAACCAGTGGTGGGCCTGGACACCGGGCGCCTGCTGGCGACATCCGGAGGGTCCCCGCAGCCACATCAACAAGCGCAAGCACCATCCCGTGGTCCACATTGCGTACGAGGATGCGTTGGCTTATGCCGAGTGGGCCGGCAAGACACTGCCCATAGAGGCGGAGTGGGAATTTGCGGCCCGTGGCGGGCTCGACGGTGCCGCCTTTACCTGGGGTAACGAGCACATACCGGAAGCTGAGCCCATGGCCAATACCTGGCAGGGCGAGTTCCCGTGGCTGAACCTGGTGACCGACGGTTTCGAGGGTACGTCACCGGTGGGCTCGTTCCCACCCAATGGCTTTGGACTGTATGACATGGCGGGCAACGTCTGGGACTGGACGGCCGACTGGTGGACCGAGAGCTACCCGGCAGACGCCGACAAACCTTGTTGCACCCCCCACAATCCACGTGGCGGGAATATCGAACAGAGCTACGATCCCGCAGCGCCCCAATGGCGCATTCCGCGCAAAGTAGTCAAAGGCGGGTCTTACCTGTGTGCGCCGAACTACTGCCTGCGTTACCGTCCGGCCGCCCGCCGTCCGCAAATGATCGATACCGGCACGACCCATATCGGTTTCCGGTGTGTGGTACGGATCGACAAGGCCGCCGAATCGTCGTGAGGCGTTGTTGAGTGGCCCAGCTCAGTACTCCGCACGGCATGCGGGGCGGACAATTAACCACACAAGGCGCGATCGATTCCTTTATTGACAGCCATCCGGATTTGCAACGCGTAGCTCATTTTCTCGAAGTTCGCCGCGTGTGCATGGACAAGAGCGTACTCGCCGTCACCTAGTATCGCAACGACGCGCCCTAATCGGTTTTGTGCCCACGCGAGGTCATCCAGAGAGTCGAATTCAAGCATCCCGTTGTAAGCAGAACTAACGAGCATCTCCGTTTCTTTGATTTGCTGGCCGTCTTCACGAACATAGTCACGGAGGGCATCGTGTAGTGCTTCACGCATGATGTGCGAGCTTGGCCGCTCTTTCACAATTGCATCTACTTGGCGAACTAACAAACGTCACATGCATCAGTTTAAGTCGACGTGTGAGAGGCGGGCTCGGCTGCTAAGCGGTCATTCGCGGGCCAGCGGTCTGGTCGTCCGAAACAGGAGCCAAAGAGTGAAACCCAATACAATCAACTCGGCAGAGAGAACAATGAGTAACGACTTCAAGCTGACCGCATCGATTGCAGAAAGCGACCGCAAAGGATCGCCCCCTGGGCCCGGGGCAATCTGGATGCCCGTCTGAGGATTGGCCAGGAGGATAAACAAAAGTCGCCCCACCGCACCGAACAGCAGCAGCATGGAAAAGAAAATACCCAGACAACTTGCCCACATACCAACCCAAAGTGTTCGCACCACAGACGATAGAGGCGGGCGCGATTCCGGATCGGCAATCCGCTTGCCCAGACGGGTATATCGATAGAACCAAAAAGTGGTAAAAAGCATCACAATCAAACTGCTGTAAGAAAGGTAATTGCTCAGGTCAATCCCTCTGCGGTAGGCAGATTCAGGACCGCTCAAGAACAGGACATAGATCAGCAAGAGAACGGGAATGGCTAGCAACGCAAGCTGCAACCAAAACCCAAGCCAGCCCAGACGCGAAAACTCCTTAGCAAGACCTTCGGGATTCGAGGGTTGCCACTGTTCTCTCAGGTTCTGCATTGGCAATCAGAGTGGAGATGACAAGAATGGCATGGAAGCCCAAGCGTTTATTGTGGCTAGAGACAGTAGTGAAGGCCAATGAGTTTGTCAATCACGATAGACACCGACGGCAATCCTCGTGCATTTTCACAGCGACATCAACGGATATCGGGCCGCTGGCCGGGGTCAAGCGCCTGGCTAACGTTTTCAGCTGACACGCGGACAGCGCATCAGTGCGTCGTACGGACCGACAAAGGCGCCCACTCGTCGTGAGGGGCCTTCCTTTCTACTTGATCAGTCAGTGGTTCGGCGAGTAACACGTGTCCAGCGTTCAATGTTCATGAACTGCCAGCCCATGGCGATGCTGCCGGCAACAATCCAGATAATCATTGGTACTAGTGCGCCATTCGCAATGGTTGTGCGGTCGACGATTTCTATAGATCTAAAAATAAGGTGCAAACCGTCCATTGCCAACCCTGCACCACCAAATGCGGAAGCAACGACGATAAACGCATCGAACACCGCAAGCGTGATGCCGGCGCCAATTACAGCAGCAACCATCATCATGAT
>CAXMNC010000215.1:0-110167 GCA_964194625.1 Acidiferrobacterales bacterium | reverse complement strand
TCGCTTTTTTCGGCACGTTGTTGTGGCTCGGCACGGACCGGGGGATTATTCCAGGCGACAGTCAGCGTGCGATTTCCTACATAGTGCTTCTGATTATTAGCGGCGTGTTAGCAGCCGGGGTGTCCTGGTCCCACATCCGACGCCGAATTACCGGGCAATTGGACGTAGACGACCGCGACTAGCTAAGTTCTATTTTGAGTTGTCTACCAACGTAGATCCATTTGAACGCCAAGAAAATCCATGCCGTAGTTCGGGCGCTTTATATAGGCGTTGGACCAGTGGCGGTAAGAGAGCGCGATGCCATGGTTGCCGAACTGCTTACGAACCATGGCTTGTTCATAGAACTGAAATGCAGTCGATAGCATTTCGCTGGTTTCGGAAACGAGGCTAACGCCAGTCGAAAGGCGCACGTGAAGATTTTCACGATCCCACTGTAGGCCGCGAGCCACGCCAACCACACTGGCTTCATGCTCACCACTCCATCCCCCCGCATTGAACTGCCAGTACGACCTCTGACCAAAAAGAAGATCTGCTGGTCGTGTTAGGTCGAGAAGCAATAGGGTTGCATCTTCCGTATGGCGGACCCCGGTCGCGATCTTAACGCTGATGTCTGCATGGGTGGTGGGCATCCAGATTAGTAACGCCGCGATGATAAGGATCCGTTTCATACTGTCTCCCGTCTCGTGCTTCTGCGGAGCGGTTCTCTGTTTCACGGGCATAACTTGTGCCTATCTAGCTTGTCGTGTAAGTAATTGAAACAAAGGGGTATGTCAGATAACCATAGACCTGGCTTGAGCCGGGTTAGGCCGACACGGGTTGTCAGCCCTCACCACGTGCGGTCACTCGATGATCTATTAGATTTCTCTCGAACAGGACGAAGGGAAATATGCCGTAGGCCTTAAGGACGAACGATCCTTTGGCTTCGCCGGCCTCTGGGACCGTTGGCAGAATGCATCGGAGATCATCGAGTCGTGTGCGATCATCACCATCGACGCCAATGAGCTTCTGAAACCGATCCATGACCGCATGCCGGTTATCCTGACCGAGGACGACCATGAACGCTGGCTCGATCCCAGCACACAAAACCCTGCCGCCTTACAGCCGTTTCTCAAACCTTATGACTCGGAAGCAATGAAGGCCTATGCGGGCAGCACCAGGGTCAACGACCCGAAGAACGACGATCAGGCATGCATAGCCCCTGTACCGCAACATCCATCGGCTTAGTCGTTTGGTTCTACGCGGCCTTCGCCGATTCCCTCACCGGCAAGGTCGTCAAGATTACGGACGGCGATACGATCCACGTTCTCGACGCCAATTATGAACAACACAAAATCCGTTTAGCCAGGATCGATGCGCCTGGGCGAAAGCAGGCTTATGGCCTCGCTTCTCGTAAACACTTAGCTTCGATCGTAGCCGGTAAACAAGTAACCATTGCATACCACAAGCGGGATCGGTATTTGTCAAAGAACAAACGGCCGGCGCGAAGTGTTGCTAAGCCACCGCCCTCACCGGCAGGTAGTCCGCCGGCTGGATATTGAACATGGCCGGAGGTACGACTTCTGTTATTTCGTATGGCTTGCCAGTCGGCGCGGTCTCGAGGGCAAGATCCACTGCCCGCAGGGCGGGGTAGCGCGTCTTGTCGGGCTTCATGACCAGCACCACCTGAGGTTTGAGGCGCTGCTCGCGGTTCAGCGTTCTTATTACGCCGACCTCGCTGGTGTTGAGCACAACAACACTGCCGATCGGAAAGATGCCGATACACTGGATGAACTGCTCCAACAGCGCCGGATGAAAATCCCGTCCACGCCATTCATACATTTTCTTCAGCGCATCCAGTGATGCAATGCCGTCTTTGTAGACGCGGTCACTGGTGATGGCATCATAGACGTCAACGATCGCGCTTATTAAACCGAACTCGGTGATCTGGTCGCCCTTAAGGTTCTCCATGTAGCCCTTTCCGCCGTATCGCTCATGATGTAAGCGGGTCACCTCAAGGGCTTTCACCGGTATGGCGTTCGTTCGTTCCAGGATCTGCACACCCAATGGGACATGGCTTTTCATGATCTCATACTCGCGGTCTGTGAGCTTGCCGGGTTTGTTCAAGATGGCGTCCGGAACGCGCATCTTTCCGACATCGTGCAATAGCGCTCCGATCCCGAGGAGGTTGAGGTTTTCTTCATCGAGCCCGAGGTGGCGACCGAAAGCGAGCGCTAGGATGGAGACTCGCAGACAATGAAGGGCCGTGTAGTCGTCCCTTTTCTTCAGCTGCGCGAAACACACGAGCGCATCGGGATTCCGAAGCACGCTTCTTGCCATGCGCCCTACTGCCTTCTTTGCGCCAGCAGTATCGACGCTCTTGCCCAGATGGACGTCTTCCATAATGGTGGGAATCAGCATGGTGGCCTGCTCGTGTGTTTCCCGGATCGCCTCGGCCTCCTGCTCGATGGTCGTCTCATCGCGGTAGACCCGTCGGGGACGATGCGCGGTGGCGTCTTCGGCGATAATGCGGAGGACCGGTTTTTGATCTGTTTCCGCCGGCCCGACTGTGGGCGTGCGCGCACGCGGCGGGGTAAGTACCTGCGGGGCCGTCTCCGTCTGGTAATCGGCATCTATATAGACGTACTTACAGTGCTGCTTTAGCTGGGCCAACTCCTCATCGTCCGTGATTTCAAAGCCTTGAAAGAAAAAGGGGGTATCGCGCCATGGGCGATCCAACGCGCTGACGTACATGCCCCGTTTCAGATCATCGACATCAACTTTCTTTTTCATAACCGTATCACCCCTCTTGGCAAGGATTCGTCCCTTGTCTGTCCTTATCGAGTAGGAATTGAGTGCGAGCGGGGCGGCGCGCGACGTCCTTGGCGTGGCGCTCACGCGTCCGTATATGGAAAGCGCTGATGCGGCTATGGCAACTCACGCCCCATTCCCTGGGATTGCTGAACCACACAAAAAGTATAGTTCATTTTGTTGCATGTTCTAACTTTGCGGGCTGTAGCTTCCCGCTAACACTTAGCTTCTCTAGTAGCGGGCCAACAAGTAACGATTGAATACCAAAAGCGGGACCGCTATGGCCGCATTGTAGGGAAAGTCCTACTTGATGGGGTCGATGCGTGTCTGGAACAAATTAAGACTGGGTTCGCCTGGCACTACAAGAAATACCAACACGAACAGAGCCCAGAGGACAGGCGGCTCTACGCAGATCCGAAAACAAGGCATTGTATGATGCGAAGCGTGATGGCAGAAACTGCGTAAAGTCAGCGATGCTTACGGCTGAGGAGGAGGCCGAAACGTGTGAGGGCTCCTCCTAACGTTTCACAGAGGACCCTAGCCTCTCAAATATCCGCATCATCCGCATACGTATTCAACATTACCATTAAGTCAGAAAGGCTCGAAATTCTGATTTAATATCTTGCAGCCGTTTTTTTCGACCCCTAAAATATAGATCCCCAGAAGGATACTCATCTAGCACTTTCAGAATAACAACGGGGGATAAGAATAATAGAGCGGCTTGTATGCTTTACGGGCCGTAGCATTTTTTGTGTGGGCCACGAAGTGGGAGAGGCGGCATGATGCAGAGACGTTGTGTATTGGTGACGATATCGAAGTAACTGTTCTTGCGATAAAAGGCGACGAAGTGCGCTTGGGTGTAGACGCCCCTAAATCAGTCCAGGCGCAACGCAAGGAGACCAGCAATAAGAAGGAATAGTGTTGGTTGGTGATCAGTAGCTCGTACTCTAGGCCACGTTGCTGTTGTACATCAACCCTTAAGTTCCGGTCGCCCAAGGTAATAGCCCTGGGCGTAATCGACGCCGTAGACACCCAGAAGACGAAAACTCTCTTCGTTTTCTACAAACTCCGCAACCGTTTTCTTCCCCAAGGCATGAACGATTTCATTCATGCCCTTAACTATTGCCTGATCGACCGGATTCTCCGCGAGCTGTTTTACGAAATGCCCATCGATCTTGACGATGTCCACCGGTAGGTTCTTGAGATACGCAAACGATGGCATGCCCGAACCGAAGTCATCCAGTGCGATCTTGCAGCCGATTCGTTGCAATCGGGATAGGAGCTTAGCCGCTACGTTCATATCTGCGATGGCCGCCGTTTCCGTAATTTCAAAAGTTAGTGCGGTGGGGTCGAGGCCACTGGTTTCGAGTTTCTCGACGATGAAGTCACAAATAGAAGGATCAGACAGCGTTTGGGCTGAGAGATTGATGGAGTAACGTGCGTTCGGAGCCGTACGTCGCTGCTCTATCAGTTTATCTATGCCGTGGACGATGACCCATCTATCGATGTCGTTTGCGAACCCAAACCGCTCTGCTGTCGCCAAAAAGCCCCCGGGCATGATCAGACTTTCATCTTCATCTAACATGCGAATTAAGACCTCAAATGATTCGAGCGTGCGGTCTTGCGTAGATACGATGGGTTGGCAGGCGAGTGCGAATCGCCCATTATCGATGGCATGTTTAATCCGTCTTGACCAGCCCATGTCGGCGGTCATCGTAGCGACATCGGCATGATCGGCTGGGTTGAATAGGTGAATGCGATTACGACCACTGCGTTTCGCCAGGTGACATGACAGGTCGGCCCTCGATAGTGCTTCCTCGGCGCTTGTACTCTCGGCGCCAATAACGGCAGCTCCAATTGAGCAGCCCACCTGAATTGCCTCACCACCGTGTACAAAGACGTAATCTGATAGTCTTTTGCGAAACGACTCAGCGACCTCAACACTCAACTTTGGATCAATATCGTAAAGAAGTACGGTGAACTCATCGCCACCAAAACGGGCAACCAAGTCACGCTGGCGAGCACGTTTGAGCAACTCTTTGGAGATCTCGCCTAGAAGGCGATCCCCGGCAGCGTGTCCAAGCGTGTCATTGATGAACTTGAAGTTATCGAGATCGATATACAATAAGCTATAGCGCTGACCCGTCCGTCTGGCACAATCCACCACACGGTCTAGTTCTTGTTGAAAGTATGTGCGGTTATAGAGACCGGTAAGACCATCGTGTTCGGCCATTGCGGTGAGGTTGTCGAGCATAGCCTTATGCTCGCTAATGTCGGATAACAGCGCTGTATACAGCGGTTCACCGTCTAAGGTTGGCGCACTTAACCTGATAGCCATGGGAAAGGTGGCACCTCCGTTGCGGCGTCCGACCACTTCGCCTTCTGCCGAGATAAAACGCTCCAACTCGGTATTGAGGAAATAGGCCAAATAGTCTTTCTTGCCGTTCCATGTGTTCGGCGGTGCGATCAACAAACTAACACGCTCACCCACCATTCTATCTTCTCGATAGTCGAATAACTTCGCTGATGCTTGGTTGATGCTATCGATGACCCCTGTGGCATTAAACGTGATGATGGCCTGTGGCGCATGATCTAGAATCAATTCGAGTCGATGTTGTCGTGTATGTCGCTCTCGCAGCGCTGTTATTGGATTTTCAGTTTCTTGAGTGTGTGCTAGGGATTGACCGTCTAGACTGTAACCCGAGGTGGTGGGAGTAACATTTGGTACGTCACCGGCTAGTGGACGACGCCGACTGTGTGGGGCTAGTGTCGAAAACGCACGCTTGGCTGTTTCAGCCAGCGCCAACGTATCCTTGTCGTCGGTAGGCTTCATCCTTTTGCACCTGTGAAATCCCAACGAGAACATGTCGTGCATTTAATGTGCCGAAAACTCGACTAACCGATGCCGCGCTAGGTTGACGTAGAGGCCATGGTCAAAAGTCGAGCAGGCTCATAACATATTGAAAGTTATGCAGATAATTCTAAAGGACAGAAAGGGTGGGGTGGCTATCTAGCATGGTGACGCGCTGCTTGCGCCGGGGTTTTGACAGGTCTGCGTCGGGGCGCGCCGCGCATTGTCACTCGAATCCGTGGCCGATGGCCCGCGCCGGTCACCAAGTTAGGTCGCTACAAAGTAGCCTCTCCTCAAACACTTAGCGACACCCCCTCGGATTGACCACAGCCAGGTAGGACGTTATGTTGGTGTGCACAGATGGTGGACGCGGCCGGAAAATGGCACCCAGGCGTCGTCGTGTGGCAACAATAGCTGCTCGCTGAAGTCGTGGTGCTAGCCTGAGGAACCCCGATTGGTGACACGAGATTCTTGGCCTACAGACAACAGCGAAGATATGGCCCAAATACAGGCCCAGATTCGCGACAATGAGCGCATTTGGCTGGGCTTTAGGCACATTGAAGTCGACATCATTGGGGCGCCTTCTCTGCGTGAACTGATCAAGTTACTCATCGGCGGTATCCGCGATACCTTTCCGAACGTTAGCTGCGCCAGTATTGCCTGTCTGGACCCGGACTATGCGTTGGCGCGGCTACTTGCCCAAGAGACTGAGCCACGTTTGGACGACAGCGAGTTTGTCACCATAAGCCGCGATTCGCTGGAGTCATTGTTTTCGGATTCGCCGAGACCAAATTTAGGCCCCTGCAACGCTAACCTGCAGTCGGTGTTGTTCCCGTCTTACAAAGATCAATTGGCTTCGATGGCGCTAATGCCACTGGTTTTGCGCGGCAAGCTCATTGGCTCACTCAATCAGGCCAGTCGTTATCCCACGCACTACCAACAGAATGCTGGTACTGATTTTTTGGAACATTTGGCGGCAGTAAGCGCTATGTGTATCGATAATGTGGTTAATCGAGAACGTTTGAAGGCAGATGGACTCACCGATCCCCTGACCGGTGTTGCCAATCGGCGATTTTTCGACAGACGGCTGCACGAAGAGCTCACGCGTTGGAGCCGGCGGGGCGGCTCACTGATTTGTATGCTGGTGGATATCGATCACTTCAAACAGGTCAATGACACCTTTGGTCACCAGGTGGGGGACCGGGTGTTGCGGCAAGTGGCGGATTTGCTTGGCAAGGATCTTCGTGCCAGCGACGTGTTGGCGCGGTATGGCGGTGAGGAGTTTGTGTTGCTGTTGCCCGAGACTTCTGAAAAACAGGGTAGTGCTATTGCCGAACGTCTGCGTCATGTCGTCGAGTGCGCGCCCTTCAACACTGGTACTAAGGATCGTCTTACGGTGACGCTTTCTGCTGGGCTAACAGTGCTTGACCGCCGCTCCGATGAGTTGGGTAGCGATCCTGCTAGTGCACTGCTGGAACAGGCGGACGCCGCTCTCTATCGCGCAAAACAGACCGGGCGAAACAAGGTCGTAATCGCTCGCTGACCATGTATGACTTAGCGTTTCGCCCCGGCAACCGAAGGCCGCTCCTACGCATCCATGCGCCCGCGGCACTCGCGCGTCCTGCGCATCGCGCTGCCCCTAGGGATTGGTAGTTTGTCCGCCTTACGCCGAGCCGAAGGCCGGCCCGAATAAGGGGCGCGAGAGGGATCTCGCGCGTCCACCCGCAGGGGCAGGATGCCCCTTCGAGGGACCCGCTGAGGCGACCGAGGCAATGAGGGAACCCGAAGGGTGAAGGCGCAGGCGAGAATGGTTTTGGTGACTTTTGCCGAAACAAAAGTCACTCGTCGTACGGGACCGGCGCCCCGTTCAAAATGATTGTCGCCGAAGGCGACTCTGAAAATCGCGCCCTTTGGACGTTTTGGCGCAGCCGCACGATGCGCAGGCGCGGCTCATTCTACGGCACTCGTCACATCTACAATCGCCGGTAATGCAGTAAACAACAGCAATACTCGTAACTTGTGTGTTGGCCACAGTTTTCGGATACCGGTGGCGTACAGATGCATCTGGCTGTAGAAGGTGTCGGCAATGGCAACTGCTTCCTCGTATCGAACATCTTCGTGTGTTTTATAGTCCAAAATACAGATTTCATTCTTGCGAATGACTAACCGATCGACGGCACCGTATACATTCTTACCCTTGTGTCGAAAGAGTATGGGCATTTCGTTTCTGGCCTCCTCATACTCACGAGGATCAAAAAAGGGTTTGAATTCCGGGTGGTCGACAACCGCGCATGCTTCCCGCCAGTAGGTACCAAACGATGATTTCGATAACGTGTCTTGAAATTCGAAGTGTAGATGTTCCTCGACGGCGGTTCGATCGACGTTGCTGGTGAGCAACCGAAGCATACGATGGATCACGATACCACGTACGTACGCTGGGCCGACAGCGCCCGCGGGCTCCGCGATATCGGTATTTTGAAGCTTGCCGACGGTACTGGGACTAATCAAAGCGGAGCCTTGATCGTGCTTGAGGGGTTTCGCAAGCGCCGGATCAATGACTTCGTCAGCCGGTTCGCCCGGCAGATCGGGTTGATCAAGGGCCGCAGGCGCCACACCCTGTTCAATGACGACACCACCCCCGGCATGATCGGCAGTTAGTCTGATATCGAGTCCGGATAATGCTGGATTGTTGTCGGCCATCATTAACTTGATGCGCTTCTCGATATAGTGGTACCAACCACGCGATGTCCTGCGACCAGGTTCACACGCAGAGATAAAAAGCGCATGCTTGGCTCGCGTAAGGGCAACATAGAGTAGGTTCGTTTCTTCGCGTTGGGCAGCCGCACTTGTTCGATCCAATATCTGACGACTTGTGCTGTCTAGGTCTTCATTCTTGCCGATTAGATGGAGGTGTCTGGGCCGCGCCGATTCGACTGGCCAGTCAACGAGTGTTCGCAGTCCTGCGTTTCGGCCGCGATGGTCACGCATAGCGCCGACGAGAAACACCACCGGCGTTTCGAGACCCTTGGCGGCGTGGATTGTCATGATGCGGACGTGACTACGATTGCTGCCCGTTAGGTGTGCTAGTGCGTAACGATCCTCATCTGCAAGCAGGGGGACACGACTCAGGAACCGAGACAGGCTAGGATATCGGCCATGATCCACTTCTAAGGCCAGCTGCAGGAATCGGCGTAGGTTAGCTTGGACACGAATCTGTAAATGCGACGGTGAGCTACTTACGTAGCGCGCAATGACATTACCCTCGCTATAGATTTTGTCCAACAGATCATGTACCGGAATGGTGTCAGCCACGCGGCTCCAGCGCTCGATCAGGCGATGGGCGCGTGCCAATGGGTGATGCTCCGGTAGTGTTGTTGCGAGTTTGGTGAGGCGCTCGCGCCAATGGTTTGGGTGGCTGCTGCCTGCGAGTAGGGTTAGGTGCTCGTTGCTGCAAGCAAACACCGGCGAACGCAGGGCAGAAGCGAAGGCCAGATTGTCATAGGGTACGACCAGACATCGAAGCAAATGCATAAGATCCTGAATCTCTAAGCATGCAACGAATGTTCCGCGTCCAGCACCGACATAAGGGATACCGGCGTGGCGAAGGGCTGACTCATAGGCCGCTGCGTGAGTTCGATCTCGTAGCAGGATCATGATGTCGTCATAGTCCAATGGACGCACGCCATCATCATCTATCGTCTGTCCGATTAGTGTTGATATTTTGTTGGCAACAAGTCGGCCTTCTTCTCGATATCGTTCATCCTCCTCTATTTTGCGTGGCTGACGCAGGGGGTTGCGAAGTTGTGTTGGTACTTCGACGCACGAAGGTTGCGCCCAACGTATAAGCGGCAGTAACTCGACCTTTCCCCAGCGTTGCTCATGGTGAGTGCTATGATCGCGAAAATTTTGCAGCTCAAGCTCATTTCCATTGTGGTCTGAACCACTATTCGTGTCTGCTCTTTTATTTTCATTACCGAAGACAAGATTGACAAACTGTACAATAGCATTAGACGATCGCCGGGATTTGTCTTGAGTTAGCACAGTCGCGCCCACGTGATTTGTCAGCCATTCTTGCGCCGTGTTAAAAAGACCTGGGTCGGCTCTGCGAAACCCATAGATGGACTGTTTTTCATCTCCAACAATAAATACGCTTCGTCGTCGTTGTGTATTGCCGGCAGCCATCTCCTTCAGTAGCGGCAATAACAATCGCCATTGCGTGGGGTTAGTGTCTTGAAATTCATCGACGAGCAGGTGATCGATGCGTTGATCTAGCTTGTATTGTATCCATTCGGCATGTTGACTACGGTTAAGCAGGCGGTAGGTTTTCCATTCTAGGTCGTTGAAATCTAGGAAACCTTGTTGCAACTTTAAACGCTGAAAATGATCAAGCAGACACTGACCACAGCGGTACCATGCCATACTGATAGCAAGGGTTTGTCGTCTTAGGCGGCGTTCGCGAAACTGTTTCATATGCTTACCGATCGTGGTGTGCAGCGCGAGAAACTGCTTGCAATCTCCTTTACCAAGGTTGGTTTCAAGTTGCTGGCTGCGTGACACCTTACGAATCTGTCCAGAAGCGGTCAGGAATACACCCTCAATCTTTACTTGATCATCTGCCGTGAGAGCTTGCTGATTTAATGCGCTCTCGAGTTGTGCAACGCGATCAAGATTGGTTGCCGTTGGGTGACGGGACAGTAATTCAACGTAACGTTGAAGCTCCGGCATAATTACGGCATCAGCGCTTGTCTCGAAGGGAGGGTCTTTTTCATCGTCGATCTCAAGCAGGGTTGGTAGCTGCCGCTGTGCAAATGCCAATGGGTCAGCTTTACCTTCGGTATAAGCCCACCAGTCGTTGCGGTGCTCAAGAAATGCTTGTAGCGCTCGACGCGCGCTAAATGCGCCACCGCCGACTTGTAGTAGCGTATCTATCGCCAGTGCAAGCGGACCGCTTGGGTTGCGCGTGGCTTCTTGTTCTAACGCCCGCCACGCGGCTTGCTCGAGTTCGGCTGTTGACTCGAGTAGTTCAAAACCCGGCGACACCTCGGCTTCAAGCGGGAATCGTCTTAGGATCTCCTGACAGAAAGCGTGGAACGTAGTTGTACGTAGCTCGTGTTCGGCGGATAACAGCCTTTCGAAAAGGTCGCGTGCCTCGCGAAGCAGTGCATTCGTGGGAGTGATACCGAGATCTACTAGTTGCTGGCGCAGCTCTGCTTCTTCGACCGACGCCATGGCGAGAAGGCGCTCACTCAAACGACGATAGATCTCCGCCGCCGCCTTACGGGTGAATGTAATGGCCAGTATTGACCCTGGCGGTGTCCCCCTGAGTAATAGGCTGACCAACCGGCTCGTGAGCAGCCAGGTTTTCCCGGTGCCGGCGGCCGCGCGCATGGCGACATTGGCGCTAGGGTCGGTAGCTGACTTGAGCATACTGTGGGAGCTGCCCGTCCTTGCCGCGGCGGAGTAAGCGGAAATGGTTCATAATTTTGAAAACCTGAGATGTTTCATAACCAATTGATATATAATTATTTCCCATTTGTAATTGCCAACATCGACAGCATGATTCTTGACTTTTCTGATGCTTTCAATAAAGTAATAAATAACAAGGACGCTTGTGTAGATATAGCTTTAACTCACCTTGATGTTGGCGGACCGGCATCACGGTGTAGCGCAGCACACGATTGCCTCTCCCTCTCTTACCGGGACGCCGGGCCGAGGATAGCGGACAATTCGTGCCCACACGGGCGATCGCCAGATCGCCCTTTTTTTGAGGGTGGTCAAGGCGCGAACAGTTCCGCGTTAGTTTCGAGCCACATCTGTTTCCGGCATAGGCCCTGAACATCGCAATAAGTACAAACCTGGTCATCACCCCATGCCGGCAGAGCGGTTGTTTGTCCAAGCGCCGCTTGCAGTGCCAGCAGCCGATCTTTTACTTGTGTGATGACCATGTCTAGATCAGCGCTGTCTATGCGCACGCGGTCCGAGACCTTGGTAGGGATGAGTTCCAGAAAAAGCGCTTGTGTGACTGCATGCTCCAGGGTTAGGGCATAGAACGGTAACTGAATGTTTTCACCACTGATCACGGTCACCATATCGGGGACTCGACCGGTCTTATAGTCAACAATCGCTTGCTCTTGATCGCCCTGATCGAGTCGATCGATGCGTGCCTTTAGCATTACATCGGTCGTACCATCCGATTGTCTACGGTACTGAGTGGTTTCGCTGGCGAATGGGCGCCACTGCTGCTCACGGTGTAGTTGCCAATCGAGATAAGGATCTATGGTTGCTTGCCATCGCAATAGCCAACCACGCGCAAAGATGTTGGCGTTTATATCGTCGGCGAACGCTGCGCGAGTGATTTCTAGTAGCAGTTCTTTAGCTTCCGTTCTGGTGTTAGGGTCCAGCCGCTTTTTGAAAGGGCCTGGTAATCCTGGTGCCCCAAGATGAAACGCTTGCAAGATACGATGCACACGAACACCGTAATCCCGTTTCTCCAACTCTTCACGTACATCATTGGTCCGATCTAGGGAAAGCCCATCGATAGCGAAGAACTGGTACGGACAATCAATCATGCGTTGATGAGCACTGGCCGAAAGGGAATTCGAGACGAGCTCTTTCGGTAGGATGGCCGAGGGATAGCCTTGCGGCTGCGGCATCTCAGTTTTATCGGTACATACGATATGGGTGAGATCGGAACTCACGAGCTGCGCGAATTTCTCATCCTCCAACCTGCTACCGTAAGCAATGTAGTGGAAGGCGCGCAGACGTTCTACCCAGGGGCTGGCGATCGCGGTTTCACCTTGGTCTTCTTGTCGAAAGGTGATGGTCACGTGCGTGGCTGACTCGAGTGAGCGACGGAAATCGTGAAACAGAGCATCACGACGATGGGTAAGGCTTGGCAGCCCGAGTTGTGTACGGACACCTTCGTTGAAGAACATTCTGTGATCGGCCTGTCCAGGAAGATTGTCGCGTAGGGCACCAGCGATGATTACGCCGTCGAAGCGGTACAGCCGGCTTTCGGTAAACCCCATTAGTTCGACATCGCCACCCTTCATGGGTGGCTGAAAGTTACAACGCTCCAAGTTGCGTCTAAGCCAGTCGCGAAACTCTGACCATCTTAAGCGCAAACGACGTCCCCGAAGTGCGTTACGCATATCGTCGAGTTCGCGCAGTAACTGTACCCCGGCCTCGTCTTGGCCATAGCGCATAGCGATGCCGAGTACTTGCAGGCTCTTCTCTAGGGCGGCCATATAGTCGCCAGCTGATCGCCGATGCTCACCGAGTGTCGCCTTCAGGGGTTGTGCCGCGTTTTCTAAACCTTCCAGCAAATCACCGATGATTGTCGCGGTGCCCTGACCATAGCGTTCGTCAATCAGTTGTCGATCGCGGTGCAGCGCATGCCGGTATCTAGTTAGGTCAAATGCAAGGTTGTGGCGTAGGACTATGCCTTGCTCGAACGCCACGACTGCCCGCTCAAGTTTGTCTTGAGGTAAGCCCAGAGAGACAAACGGTGACCGTAGTAGATCGAAAAGCAGAGTATGAGCGAAGTTTTGTTCTATACAGTCCAGCCACCGGACCAATGCGGTGGCCGCGCTTGTGGTGGAGAGCGCCCATCCGGCAGCATCATTTAAAAAGAGGTTGGCGCGCTCTAGGAGTGCTCGCACCCGCCGCGCAAGCTTGCGGTCATTGGTCACTACTCCGATATGCTTTAAACCTTGTAATCGCCAACGTCGCACTTGTAGATCGACGGTACGGGCCTCTTCCTCGAAGTTGCCCGCTTCACACACAACTAATCGACCGTTGGCGGGGCTGACCGGTTGCGCACGCGCCTGGGCGCGAGCACGTTCTAACATTGTCGCACTATCTACGTTATAAACGTTGTCCAGAAAGGTGCCGTATGCTGACCTTGTTGCCGGGGACGCTGCTAGTTGCCCGAGTTGTTTCAGAAGCTGTGTGATGGTTGCATCTGGGTGATAGTGGTGGCCACCGGCTTGGCCGTGAAGCACCAGTCGGATCTGCCGGCGGGCCTGAAGCGCATGGACCCAATCAACTTCGGCGCGACTAAACCTGACGAATCCAATCAGATGGATAGTCACATCAGATTGAATCTGGCTGAGACTCTGTTTAAGGGCGGCCAGCGTGGATTGCGTAATATCGTGAGACGCGTGATCTTTAAGCTCACGTCCCCAGGCCTTCCAAAGCGTGAGGGCAAGTTGCGCTTCGTCACTGAGCGGCGCCGGCAGTGGCTCGGATACACCATAGGCGTCCGCAAGTAAGTGTGTAAATCTATCGAGCTCGTCGGGTAAGCCGACGTTATTTAGGCTGAGTTCATCGAATAATTTGAGCAGCCCATCGATAAGTGGCCACGCGCCCCATCGCTCAATTAGTCGCGGGTGTTCGGCCAATGCCTCAAGCAATAAGATCTCTCTGCCGGTATTGCTGAGGCGTCTATGTTTGTTGTCGGTGAAGTTTTGTAGCCATGCACCTAGGGTGCCCACGTAAGGTGGTAACAATGCTGAAAACCCGAGGTCGCTCGCCGTGTCAAGCAATACACGTCGGAATCGTGGCACCGCACCCTGATGGGGCAACAATACGACGGCGTTGCTAAGGTCGATTGGGCTCGGCCGCGCGTCTGCAAGTATTTGTTCTGAAACTACTCGCAGAGGATCCTCGCCGTAGGAGACGAGTACGGTATCAGCAGAGGAACGCGGCGAGGGGTCGCCCATGGCACCTAAGCTAGGTGGGGTTCCGTTGGCGAGAATGTTCCGCCAATCCTTTTGCGTACCTCCATTGCACCTGGACGTGCAGGTGCCGCGAAGCACACGACTCCATGGCAAGGATTGTTCCTACAATCCTATTGCATTTCCACTGTCCCTGGTGGTCAGATGGAGGACGACTGCAGGGATGCAGGAGGTAGAGCAATGCAGGGAGCGGTTGCCGAGGTAGAACCGCGTCGGGAACAGCGGGCGAGGACGTGCGAGAGCGGCCATGCATAGCGGTTAGATCCAGGCGCGTCTGCGCGATCACACCCATTGGAAAACGCAGGCTAGCGTTCGAGGTATTGGAGTTTATCTGTCTTTTTCTCCCACTCAGCCGCGTCGGCAGGCGCGGGCTTCATTTCGGTAATGACTGGCCACTCCTTGGTCAATTCTGCGTTGAGCTCTAGAAAATGCTGAAATTCCTCCGGCAGGTCGTCTTCCGCATAAATCGCGTCGACCGGGCACTCCGGAATACACAACGTGCAATCGATGCACTCATCAGGGTCGATGACTAGAAAGTTCGGCCCTTCATGAAAACAATCTACAGGGCATACCTCGACACAATCTGTGTACTTACACTTGATACAACTCTCGGTGACCACATAGGTCATTGCTAATCTCGGCGCTCCAAACTTCTTTCAGAATGCGCCAATGATACACGCAATGGGAGCAAGGATGGGAATGCGTGCCTATGGTCGCCAGACGGTTACCCCGGCGCGACGCAGCTCATCGGCGTCAAAGCGAGACTTGACGTCGACGAAACAGCCATTGGCAATTAGCTTCTCTGTATACGCGGCAATAGGCTTGTCGATGAACTCTTGATGGGCAACCGCAACAATCACTGCGTCTGCGACCGGCAGTTCGTCCCAGTTCATGGGGTCTATATTGTACTCGCGCCGGACTTCGGCGCTGGTTATTACTGGATCATGGGCGCACACCCTGACGCCGTAAGACTTAAGCTCGTTGATGACGTCGATGACACGAGAATTTCGAAGATCAGGGCAGTCTTCCTTAAAAGTGAGTCCAAGGATGTTCACGGTGGCCGCCTTTATAGGCCCACCGTGGTGGATCATGCATTTGATCGCCTGTTCGGCGATGTACTTGCCCATGCCATCATTGATCTGGCGGCCAGCCAGTATGACTTGCGGGTGATATCCCAACATTTCCGCTTTGTGAGTGAGGTAATAGGGATCGACGCCGATGCAATGACCGCCAACCAGTCCGGGCCTGAACGGAAGGAAGTTCCATTTGGTTTCGGCAGTCTGCAACACATCGAGGGTGTCGATGCCGATTCGATTGAAAATGATGGCAAGCTCATTCATGAGCGCGATGTTGAGATCACGCTGAGTGTTTTCTATCACTTTAGCGGCTTCGGCCACTTTTATGCTGGAGGCACGATGGACACCAGCAATGACGATCTCTTCGTATAAGCTAGCAATACGCTCGAGAGTGTCTTGGTCATCTGCGCTTACGACTTTCACGATATTCGTTAGCGTGTGTTCTTTGTCGCCGGGGTTGATGCGTTCAGGCGAATAGCCAACGCGAAAATCCCGTTTCCACGTCATATTGGACGTTTGCTCCAATACTGGTATGCATATCTCCTCGGTGGCGCCTGGGTAGACTGTGGATTCGTAGATGACGGTGCACCCCTTTTTCATGCGGGTGCCGACAGTGCGGCTCGCTGCCAGTAGCGGTCGGAAGTCTGGTTGATGGGCCTTATCCACGGGTGTGGGCACGGCCACGATTATGTAATCGGCATTAGCTAGTACGCTGGAATCTGATGCGAGCGTGAGCCTGTCGGCTGTATTCAGCTCGTCGGTGGTCACTTGGCCGCTGGGGTCGACACCGCTCCGATATGCCTCGACCTTATCAGCGTCAGAATCATAGCCAAAGGTCTCTCGTTTCTTCCCAAACTCAATCGCTAGGGGTAGACCCACATACCCTAGGCCGACGATGGCAACAATACTCAACGAATATTCCTCTTTAAACTATTTGTAGACAGGTAGACGTTCGCTCTATGCCGAGTTTAGCCGTTACGATCCGTAGGGCACTAAGTCATGAGCGCCGACCGGGAGCAGCGGCCATACAAGGCTGAACATGATTTGCCGCCGTCACCCCATCCAGTCACGCTATGACGCTATTGACCATACATAGTGGTATAGGTACACGTATAGGTATAGATATTCGGAGAATACTGCGATCATGCGCCCGCATGCTAGTGGCCTATAATACTATAAAACGAGGCCTAAAAGCCTCCCAGAACAGGAGCGGTTGTTAGTGAACAACTTGGCATTATTGATTCCGGAGAAGGAGGTGTCGGCCTGGGTAGCCGAGACAAACCCGAAAGAGGCGCGTGCGTGGCTCGAGTCCCTGCCACTCGCCGACAGCGGGGAAGCAGCGCGGGATATCTATCAGGCCCTGTATACGCTGAATCGGCTTGAGCTGACGATGCAGAGCCGTCTCGATTTAATGGAGCTCTATAAGGGGCCAGTGGCGATGGTTTCTTCTGTGCTGCGGTCTCAGATTATTGGCCTGGCTTTGCCGTTACCGCCAGAAGTGAGGAAGTTGGCCGAGTTTATCCGCCAGCTCCATATGGAGATGGCCATCGGTTACAAATGCGTCATCCATGACCTTCAAGCGACACGTCGCCCGTGGGGAAAGAAGAACCTCCTAGTAATGGCGACCGAGCGAGCGCTAAGGTATCTGGGCGAAGTGCTGGCGAGGTCGTATCAGGTTTATATGCCGCCACCACCAGAGGTATGGAAAGAGATACACGCATTGTATCGATACGCCGAGCAGCACGGTCGCTTGTCTCATCCTATCGAAATCTCTGAAGAGAACAAAAGCACGGTAACAATCTCGGAACGTTATCTGCAGATCGTATTGCTCGCGCTTTGCAATCCTTACCAACTCCCGCAGAACGAATGCAATTATGTTAGGAGTTTTCTGGAGTCGCGAACTGATAAGGCGACCATCGAAGATCAAGTGAACGTCGCTGATTCTGTGGGCCGTTTTCTAATCGATCTATCAGCGGATGCACCGCCTGCGCCCTTCGCGCAGCAGGATCGGACACAAGGGTTCGAACATCATCGTGTGCTCAGTACGATCGAACTTGCACGTACCGTACATGGTTATATGAAACGATTGGAACAAGGCGAGTCGGGCAGCTTTCTGAACCTCGGTGCGGAGATGAGTAATATCGCCTGCCGGGATGTACTCAAAAGAATGATCAAGTTTTGGGGGCTGACGCCGAAACGTGTGTATTCTCGTACGAAAACGCGCGGCCTACTCGCATTGTGCACTGGTATTAATGCTTTGCATTTTTTTGGCGGTGGCCGCAAATCGTTTAAGTCACCCGAAGCGGAGGTTGAGGAGAAGCCAAAAGAACTACAACGGGCATCGAGAAAAGTACCACCGAAATTCAGAAATGATGAGGGACGGCAGGCGGAGGCTGTGGCGGTTGCGGCTGATGCACAGGCTAGCAAAATGCCGGCTCCGCCTAGCTGGCTTTCTGAGGCCAAGCTCGCAGTACCCGACGCTTTCCCGGTTGATCGTTGGCAACTGCGCGATGAAAGTGCACGGGGATTGTTGTTGGCACGCGAAGGAGAGGTCGGTGCCCACGTGCGGGTTGGCGACTTATTAGGAATACAGGCCTCTAATGACGGTGGCACGTGGCGCGCTGGTGTCGTCCGTTGGATAAAGAGCCCCGATAGTAACCAGGTCGAGATGGGCGTTGAAAGACTGGCGCCCAATGTGACACCAGTGGCGGTGAAGCCAGCCGCCAACCATATGCCTGGCACCGGCCGGCGTTATACGCAGGCACTATTATTGCCGGCGATGCCAGTACTGCAACGGCCAGCCACCCTCATCTTAACAAGGGGTGTCTACGAGCCCGGGCGCAGTCTGCATTTGGTCGTTGGCGACGAGAAGCCTAAAATTGTCCGTCTTCTGAAATTACTGGAACGCACCGCTTCGTTCGATCAAATCATATTTACGAAAGTTGATTCAAGTTGAAATCGTATCAGCGTTTCAAGTCTACAGGCATGTGAGCCTGGATAAGCGGTAAAATCTTTTCATAGATTTGCGGGTTTCCAGCGACGATATTACCTGTATCCAGAAAGTCCCGGCCACCTGAAAAATCACCGACGAGCCCGCCGGCCTCCTCGATTAACAGGGCGCCGGCCGCGATATCCCAGGCATTCAAACCTATCTCCCAAAACCCATCTAGACGGCCACAGGCCACATAGGCGAGGTCAAGTGCGGCTGAACCGGTTCGGCGTACGCCGCTGCTATGCGTAAGTAACGCCCGGAAGCTGTTGATCCATGTTTCGAGGTGTTTCTCCGCCCTGAAAGGGAAGCCAGTGCCCAGCAGGGCGAATTCCAGATTCACGATCTGGCTTACGCGCATGCGACGCTCGTTCAATCGAGCCCCGCCACCACGAGATGCGGTAAACAGCTCGTTATGCAGGGGATCAAACACGACAGCCTGCTCCAACCTACCGCGGTGCTCTATAGCAATGGATACGGCAAACTGTGGAAAACCATGAAGATAGTTAGTGGTGCCATCCAGTGGGTCGATAATCCATTGATAATCGTTTCCCGATTTTCGCCCGCTTTCTTCAGCTAATATGCCATGGTCGGGGTAGGCGGCATGGATGATCTTAAGGATTTTCTCTTCCGCCTGGCGATCGACCTCGCTCACAAAATCATTACGGCCTTTGGATTCTATGGTGAGGCGTTCAAGGTGGTCCAAGTGACGCATAATAACGTTGCCAGCATGACGAGCAGCCTTGATAGCAGTATTAATTAGAGGATGCATTATGATTTCAGGTATTGGTAAACATGAAAATGACACGCATTGTATAAGCGCACGTCATACATGCAAAGAGAAAACCACTGCGGCTGGAGCTATATCCAGTTAGCGATTAATCGGGAACGAATATGTCGCTTGAGAATATTCGCATAGTCCTTGTCAATCCTAGTCATCCGGGAAACATCGGTGCGGTGGCTCGCGCGATGAAGACGATGTGCCTGCATGCCCTACGCCTTGTCACCCCTGTCGATTACGCGGGACCGGAAACGCGTGCGCGGGCGGCAGGCGCCGACGACGTGTTGGCGGACATTACCTGTAGCGAATCACTGACTGAGGCGCTCGAGGGTTCGCATTTAGTGATTGGTACAAGTGCCCGTACGCGCGCAATTCCCTGGCCATCGTTAGAACCTGATGTGGGCGCGCAGCAACTTGTGGCAGAAGCCGAGCACGGGCCGGTGGCGTTAGTTTTCGGGCGAGAAAAGATGGGGCTAACCAATGCTGAGCTTGATCAATGCCAGTTCGTTGTGAGTATTCCAGCGAACGCTCAATACAGTTCACTGAATCTAGCTTGCGCCGTACAGGTGATGAGTTACGAGATATTGCGCGCTAGCCGCCAAGCGCAAAATACGATACCCCGCGAATGGCACGAAGCACATGTGCCGTTGGCGTGCAATGAGGACATAGATCGCTTTTATCGTCATCTGGAAGAGGTGCTGCAAGAAATCCGCTTTCTCGACCCTGAAAACCCGAGAAAGCTGATGCGCCGACTTTATCGATTGTTCAATCGCGCGTGTCTGGACGAAAACGAGGTTAATATTCTTCGCGGCATATTGACGGCCGTCCAGCGATACGGTGGAAAGCGGGCTTGCTAATTCAGACCTGTATATATTAGAATATGCTAATAGAGTATAATGAGTATTAAGGCTTTGGGCGTGGAAAGGAACGTCTGCGACAAATCGTTGACTAAGTAAATAGGTGGACTGATTTGTAACCCATTGATTGAAAAGGTAACACTGATGAAGTTGACTACCAAAGGGCGTTACGCGGTTACGGCAATGTTGGATTTGGCGCTCCATTACGAGCAGGGAGCGGTAACGCTAGCCGACATTGCTCAACGTCAGGGAATCTCGCTTTCGTACCTAGAACAGCTGTTCGCACGTCTGCGGCGGCATGGCCTGGTCGATAGTATCCGCGGCCCTGGCGGCGGCTATAATCTGGCCAAAGATCCGGACGAGATTTCGGTGGCCCAGATTGTGGTCGCGATTAATGAGAATATCGATGCCACCGGCTGTGGCAGTGATAATAAGTGTCCAGATGATGAGACTTGTTTGACCCATTATCTCTGGGAGAAACTTAGTGATCGGATCTACGAGTTTCTCAACAGCATTACGTTGGGCGATCTGGTTAGTCGAGACAACGTCAGGGAAATTGCGTCGCGACAAAACGAGCGCACGCAGGGCATAATAGCGCGCCGATAGTTCAAGGCGCGTCTAGCTCGGCCGGTGCATGAGCTCATAATGTTGGTAGGTACTAAATGGCGGTTACTCTAACTGAAGCGGCGGCAGAACACGTGAGAGCATACCTGGCCCGCCGGGGCAGGGGTGAGGGCCTACGGGTTGGGGTGAGATCCACCGGATGCTCGGGGTTAATGTATGTGGTCGATTATGCGGACACCATCGAACCCAAGGATCAGGTATTCGAGAGTCGTGGTCTCAAGGTTATCGTTGATGAGGACAGCCTCGCTTATCTTGAGGGGACCGAGCTCGACTATACCCGTGAAGGATTGAATGAGGGGTTTAAGTTTCATAACCCGAATGTGAAAACCGCCTGCGGGTGCGGTGAAAGTTTCAATATTTAGCAAACAGAGGACTGAAGATAGTTGCTTTGCTGGCATCCCAGTCCCACTTCAGCCCTCTGAAAACCTGAGGGCTGAAGACACAAGACTGGGACTGAAAATCCAAAAAACTCAGGGCTCTGTATCCTATCCTGTGACCCCCGTTTCCCATCCTTTGGCCTCCGCCTGCTGTCTTCAGTTCTCAGTCTCTGCCTTCTGAAACACTAGACGCTATACCAAATATCCTGTTACTTTAGTGACTTGCAATGACGTCTTAAGTATTCGCGGAGTTCTTGATGGCAATCGAGCGTACACTTTCGATCGTTAAGCCAGATGCAGTGGCTAAGAACCTGATCGGGGAGATTTATCGCCATTTTGAGCAGGCTGGGCTACAGATTATCGCAGCGAAAATGTTGTATTTGACCAAGGAACGGGCGGAGGGCTTCTATGTTGTACACAAGGAGCGGCCATTCTTTAATGACCTGGTAAAGTTCATGATGTCTGGGCCAATTGTTGTACAGGTATTAGAAGGTGAAAACGCTGTTGCAGAGAACCGCGAACTTATGGGTGCAACTAACCCACAAGACGCAGCCGCGGGAACAATTCGTGCACAGTTTGCAGAGAACGTGGAGCGAAATGCAGTCCATGGTTCCGACAGCCCCGAAACGGCGACGACCGAAATCGCTTATTTCTTTTCCAATGGTGAGATCTGTCCTCGAGTGCGCTAATGAATAGCGCCGCACGGCAAAATCCAAGAGTGAATTTACTTAACCTCGACCGACCGGGTTTAGAGGCATTCTTTACGAGTGTCGGCGAAAAACTCTACCGTGCCACGCAAGTTACGCAATGGATCCATCGATACGGGTGTGATTCGTTCGAGCCGATGACCAACTTGAGCAAGGCGCTGCGTCGGCGATTAGAGGCATTTGCCTGTATCAGTCCGCCTACCATCGTCAAGGATGAGCTTGCTCGCGACGGGACTAGAAAGTGGTTACTGAAGCTTGAAAATTCAAACTGCATTGAGATGGTATTTATCCCTGAGCACGATCGGGGAACGCTATGCATTTCGTCACAAGTAGGTTGCGCGCTTGATTGTTCCTTCTGCGCAACTGGTAAACAAGGTTTTAATCGTAATCTCAGTGTGGCCGAGATCATTGGGCAGCTATGGCTGGCGTCTAGGGTTCTTGATTGTCAGCCTGATTCGGAAACGAAGATAACCAATGTCGTAATGATGGGAATGGGCGAACCATTGCTCAATTTCGATAATGTCGTTTCAGCCATGCGACTTATGCTTGATGACAATGCCTACGGACTATCGAGACGGCGTGTTACCTTAAGCACGGCTGGACTAGTTCCCCGTATCGACCGACTACGTGAGAATTGTCATGTTAGTCTGGCTGTGTCGCTGCACGCGCCGACGGATGACCTAAGGGACAGGTTGGTACCTTTGAACAAGAAGTATCCGATCCGGGAGCTCCTTGCCGCCTGTGAACGCTACGTGGTGGGCGCGCCGCGTCGCAGCGTGACTCTCGAGTACATAATGTTGGACGGTGTCAATGATAGTCTCGAGCATGCGCGCAAACTCGCTAAACTCCTGGTTAATGTGCCCGCCAAAGTCAATTTGATCCCGTACAATCCAATAGACGGTGCCACTTATCGTTGTTCATCGAATGGCGCTATCGACTGTTTTCGGGAGGTGCTGCTGAGCGCAGGGTTGATGACAGTGACCCGCAGGACTCGCGGTGGTGATATTAATGCAGCCTGCGGGCAGCTAGCGGGATGGGTTGATGACCGGACACGGCGTACAGCTCGGATATCGGCGCCAAGTCCAGTTCCGGTGCAAACGCTATGACCCGTGTGTTTGGTGCTATTCTCATAGGTACCCTCCTGATGGGTTGTGCCTCGAGTCAAGAGCGCAAGGCGCTGAAAGCCCGAAAGGAAAATGTGGTGATACTGAATACACAGTTAGCGGCAACGTATCTCCAGCGAGGACGGCCGGAAATCGCCTTGGACAATATTTCCAAGGCACTGGCACTGGCGCCAAATGATTCGCAAGCAAACAACGTGATGGCGTTACTCCAATGGCATCTGAAGCAAAACGACGTTGCCGACAGATACTTCAGGCGGGCGCTGAAATCGCAGCCTGGCAACTCAGAGGCACGTAACAATTATGGGGCTTTCCTCTGTGAGCGTGGGGAAGTCGACAAGGCAGTGAAGCAATTCGAGCTCGCGTTGACGAACCCACTCTATACGACGCCGGCCCAAGCAAACCTCAATGCCGGCTTATGTTTGATGAAAAAGCCGGCACCGGTTATGGCAGAATCCTATTTTAGAGAAACTCTAAAACTTGATCCCAAACGCAAAGCGGCGCTGTATCAAATGGCCAAGATTAGCTACGACTCCGGCAAGACTTATTCCGCGCGCGGGTTTATACAGCGATTTTTTGAGATTGCCAATGATACGCCGGAGAGTCTATTACTGGCGGTGAAGATAGAGGGGAAGTTGCATGCAAAGGATGCGGAGGCTAGCTATGCGTTACGGCTTAGAGGTAAGTTTCCTGATTCACCTGAGACGCAAGAATTGCATAAGCTATCGGCAACTAACTAGTTTAGATCTCTATGACCAACCCAAATACTGATTCGAGCGACAAGGCCACGGCCAGCGCCGGGCCTGGCAAGATCTTGTGTGATGCGCGTAAGCAACTTGGGTTCAGTCCTGAAGAGGTTGCGGAGATACTGAATCTCTCTACGTCACAGATCAATGCTTTGGAAAACGATGATTTCGCGAGCTTGCCGGGATCCACGTATGTACGCGGCTATCTACGTAGCTATGCGCAGGTACTAGAGCTATCGTCTGACGACATCCTGGCCGACTATGCCCGCGTCAATGGTACCCAGCATACGACTCGACTAAGTACACTGAGTCCTGAACCGGAGGTAACGCTGAAGGATCGACCAGTGAGGTTCGCGACCTTCTTGGTTGTCGGTCTATTGGTAGTGCTTGCAGTCGTTTGGTGGCAAGGACGTAGTTATACGCCACCCACGAGTGTTGACGCAGATACAGCGAGCGTGTCGTCACCAGGGCAAGACTTGTTAGGCCCCGATATTGCGGCGATGGAAGCTAATAGCGAGACCAACCCTGGGGCGGATGAGTTGACGGCAAGAGCCGAATTACCGGCGACGCTGATTCCCTCTCTAGGTGAGACCGACACTTCCGAGAATGGACAGTCCTTGTCATTGTACAAAACTGGGCCGGACGAGATTGAGGCCGAGGGCAACACTTTGCCGTCGATCGTTGAGACGCCGTCGGCTGCGGCACGTGCCCAGCTTGTGGTATACACTCGTGAGGCTTCGTGGGCTGACATTCGAGATGCCCGTGAGAATAAGTTGCTCTATACGCTGTTGCCGGCAGGACGGATGGTAACGTTGGTGGGAACGCCTCCGTTCAATGTGTTTCTCGGTAACCCAGATGGTGTCGGCCTTGAGTTTGATGGTGAATATTTTGATGCGAGCAGGTATAAGAGCGGAATTGTCGCGCGGTTTACGTTAGGTGCCCCTGCGGCCAACGATAACTAACAGGTCTGGACTGGAAGATATCTGCAAATAAGCCGTCGACCAGCCCTTTTGATTTTCATCCCTTGAGGACAACCCAATGAGTAGGCGTATACAGGCCATTCGTGGAATGAATGACCTGTTACCAGAGGCTATGGCTGGATGGCAACGCTTGGAGGCCACCGTACAAACTATTCTAAACGCTTACGGCTACCGTGAATTCCGAACCCCACTGTTAGAGAAGACCGAGTTGTTCGCGCGGTCTATCGGTCAGGCCACGGACATCGTTGGCAAGGAGATGTATACGTTTGATGATCGCAGCGGAGATAGTATTACGTTAAGGCCCGAGGCGACGGCGGGTATTGTTCGTGCTGGCATCGAGCACGGATTATTACACAATCAGGTTCAGCGTCTGTGGCACAGTGGCCCCATGTTCCGGCATGAACGGCCACAGAAAGGACGCTACCGTCAGTTTCACCAGATTGATGTGGAAGCGTTTGGCATGCCTGGCCCCGACATCGATGCTGAGCTTGTACTATTGACAGCAAGATTATGGCGCGCGCTTGGCATCGGTGGATTGACCTTGGAGATCAATTCCATCGGTACGCCGGACTCGCGGGCCACCTACCGCAAGGAACTAGTCCGTTATCTAGAGTCTCACCGGGACCAGCTGGACGAGGACAGCATACAACGTCTTTCTAAAAATCCGTTGCGGGTTCTGGACAGTAAGGTTGCAGAAATGCAGCCCATCATTGCGGCTGCACCGAGCATTCTCGATTATTTGGATGACGCCTCGCGTGCCCATTTCGAGGGCCTGCAAGCCTACCTGGCTGACGCCGAGATTCCGTACGTTATTAACAACAAACTAGTTCGCGGGCTCGATTACTATACCCATACCGTGTTCGAATGGACGACCGACCAGCTCGGTGCGCAGGGATCCGTATGCGGTGGCGGCCGCTATAACGGCCTAGTGGAGGAATTGGGTGGTAAGCCGACGTCGGGTACCGGCTTCGCAATCGGCATGGAGCGGCTCGTAGATCTGCTAAACCAACAAGATCTTGTTGGTCCCGAGCCTAGTCCTGAAGTGTATGTCGCCATCCTGGGTGAGGCGGCGGAACGGCAGGGCATGAGGCTCTCAGAGAAACTGCGCGACCAGGGCCTAACGGTTCAGTGTAATTGCGGTGGTGGTAATCTCAAAAGCCAGCTTAGACGGGCTGATAAGAGTGGCGCTAGGTTCGCATTGCTTCTTGGCGAGCAGGAACGCGAAGATCAGGTGGCCAGCGTAAAGGACCTGCGCACGCAAGGAGCAGAGCAACAACGGATTGCGTACGATGAGATCGGTGACTATTTGAAGCACAATCTATCGTGATGGTGAAAGGGCTGTGAGCGGAGGCTAAATTGACTGATCCCTACTCAGATGACCAAGAACTCGAACAGCTAAAAACTTGGTGGAAGACTTATGGCAACGCATTGTTGTTGGGCATTGCTTTGGGGTTATCCATCCTTGGGGGCAACAAGTATTGGTCTCAGTACAAGCAGGAACGAGCCGAAGCGGCATCAGCCATTTACGATGGTTTGGTCGATAATTATCGAGAGAAAGCTTTTGATAAGCTTCGCGAAGCAAGTGAGTCCTTGAAGGGTGACTATGCAGCAACACCCTACGCGGGCTTGGCCGCGATGATATTGGCACGGGTTAGTCTGGAAGAAGGGGAGATAGATGACGCACGGCGGGAGCTTCAATGGACGTTGGATAATGCGACTGATGACGGCACTAAGCATGCGGCACGTCTGCGGTTAGCACGCATTGTAGCGGATGCGAATGAAGTGGATGCCGCGTTGTCTTTGCTAGATGTTAGTGACATTGCCGGATTTGAGTTGGACTATCATGAGCTGCGCGGTGATCTGACTGTGCTTAAGGGCGATAAGCAAGCGGCGCGTGAAGCCTATCGGATGGCGCTGAAGGAACTCGATGAGTCTTCACCATACAAATCGACCCTAAGTATGAAACTTGATGCCCTTGGTCCGGAGGCCAGTGAATGAGAGAGCTTTTGGTGGCGTCTACGCTTGCGTTACTGATAGCCTGCAGTGCTAAGAGCAATGTAGAGCCGCCATCGCCCCTCATCGACTTTCCCCCGACGGCACAGGTCAAGCGGATATGGTCGACTCAGGTTGGTCGGGGCGATAGCAAGCGATTAGTGTCATTGTCGCCCTTGGTTCATAACGACATCGTCTACGTTGCTGATCCAAGTGGGCGGGTTAGCGCGTTCGCTATCGACAGCGGGAAACAGATCTGGAGTGTTGAGACGAAGATACCGATTGGTGGCGGGGTAGGATTCGGGGATGATCTCATTTTGCTTGGTAGTAAGGATGGCCAGGTATTCGCACTCGAACCAAATACTGGCGCCAGCCGTTGGGTTAGTGCCGTGTCGAGTGAGGTCTTGGCGTCTCCTGCAGCGCTTTCTGGCGTGGTTGTTGTACAGACAATAGATGGCAAAATTTTTGGCCTTTCGTCGCGAGATGGGAGTCAGCTATGGATGCAGCAGCGAACCGAGCCATCACTTAGCCTGCGTGGGACGAGCTCGCCTATCATCAGCCGCGGCGTGGCGTTATCCGGGTTTGCTAGCGGCAAAATCGTTGCCTTCGAAATCGAAAGCGGGCGTCTGTTGTGGGAGCGTACCGTCGCACACCCTAGCGGCAGCAGCGAGATCGAACGGCTGGTAGATGTAGATTCGACGCCGCTGGTGGTGGGGAGCACCCTATTCGCCGCTAGTTTTCAAGGCAACATCGTTGCGATCGATATGCGTACTGGTCGCACCTTATGGTCGCGCGATGTTTCAACCTACACGGGTATGGATGCTGATCAACAAAACATTTACCTCACCGACGAGAGCGGTAATGTGTTCGCCTTGGATCAACGAACAGGCACCAGTTTGTGGAGACAGGATAAATTACACGCGCGTTTGCTGAACGCACCGACTCTTGTCGCGGAGTATGTTGCTGTCGGCGATGTCGCTGGTTACGTCCACTGGTTGTCGAAGGACACCGGCCAGTTCGCCGCGCGCATGCGAGGCACGAATGGGGCTATACGAAGCCGAGGGGTGGCAGCCGGTAGCACGCTATTTGTTCAAAGTCAGAAGGGCCAGCTAGCGGCACTGCAAATACGAACTGGCACCAGCAAGCAGCGCTAACATTGCGGTGAGGCGCCAAAGTCGCCGACCGGTTATACTGGATAGAAAGGACGAACGAGCTAGCCGGTACCCGTAAGTGCACCGACCCAGGTCTGAGTGCCCAGCCATGTTTCACCATCAAAACGTCCCGACGATTAGGCCGTATTCGTTTAGGCCCACTTAGCGATGAAACCTGTCATAGCACTGGTAGGTAGGCCGAATGTTGGCAAATCTACGCTGTTTAACCGTTTAACCAGACAGCGTCTGGCATTGGTGGCCGACGTGCCGGGGCTGACGCGTGATCGTCAATATGGGGCCGGCATGCTCGGTGATCGGCCCTACCTAGCGGTAGATACGGGCGGTCTTGAGGCGGATGTGTTGCCGACCAGGTCGAATGGTAGGGGCGAGGAATCGTTGTCCTTACTCGTGTCACAGCAGATGAAGCAGGCATTGCATGAGGCCGATGCCATCCTATTGGTCGTCGATGGTCGTGAAGGCAGCAATGCAACGGACCATGATTGGGCGACTGTACTGCGAAAAGAACGGGCGCCGGTGTGGTTGGTTGTAAACAAGACCGAAGGCATGTCGACCGATCTCGCCACCGCCGAGTTTCATGACCTGGGTCTGGGGCGGCCGTTTGCGATCTCGGCCACACATGGCGATGGGGTTTCGACGCTCATGGAACAGGTATTGTCTGGGTTGCCGACGGTGGAAGACATCGGACCCACGGCCGAAATTCCTGAGATCGCGGTGGCCGGGCGACCTAATGTGGGTAAATCGACTTTGGTTAACGCGCTCTTGGGCGAAGAGCGGGTTGTTGTTTTCGACAAGCCCGGTACCACGCGTGACAGTATTCGGGTGCCGCTGCAACGCGGTGACAGCCACTATGTACTGATAGACACTGCTGGTGTTCGTCGCCGCCCTAGGGTCCAGGGGGTGGTGGAAAAGTACTCGGTGGTCAGCACCCTGAAGGCGATTGAAGCTGCGAATGTTGTCATACTCGTGTTGGACGCCGATGCCGGTATTGGCGATCAGGATGCGGCATTAGCCGGGTTTATTCTGGAGCGCGGCTGCGCATTGGTGATTGCTGTCAACAAGTGGGACCGTGCCGATGCAAGCACACGCGATTGGCTGAAAATCGAATTAGAGCGTAAGCTTGCGTTTATTAGGTTCGCGAAGAAGCACTTTATTTCGGCCCGTGACGGCAGCGGAGTGGGGGCGCTGTTTGCTTCGGTCGATCGGGCATTTGCGTCGGCGCGCCGAACCCTGGCCACACCCAAACTTAATCGGGTGTTGCAGGGCGCGGTCCAGGCGAGCTCGCCGCCGCGCGCCAATGGTGGCCCGATTCGCCTCAAATTTGCCCATCAGGGCGGAAAAAATCCGCCGCTGGTCATTATCCACGGGAATCGCGTGGATGCTGTACCGGCCACTTACCGTCGTTATTTGTCCAATGCGGTCCGAACCGGCTTTCGACTGGAGGGCACCCCCGTTGAGATCGAATTCAGGGCAGGCGAGAACCCGTTTAGCAGGCGCCGACCCCGGGCACGCAAGCGCCGGGGGCATTAGGGAACCAGATTAGCCTTGCTAACGGCTATTTTTGGTGTGTTAAATGCGGCCTGATGGTCGGGGGACTGAGCTGGCACTGTAGTTGCACGGTTTATGCTCGAACAACACGGAACCCCGGAATATGGGCGGTTCGCCATTGATTTAGCCGCAATTTGCGCCACACATTGCCGGGAAGCAGCATCGCAATATGAGCCGCTATCATAGAGACGCCTTACCACCAGGGTATCAGCTGGCCGAGTATACGATCGAGTCCGTACTAGGCCACGGCGGCTTTGGCGTGACTTATCTGGCTATTGACGTCCAGCTTGGTACCGAAGTGGCGATCAAGGAGTACCTACCGCACGATTTCGCTCATCGCAGAGGCGGTACCGACATTATCCCCGATCCGGACGGCCAAACCGTCCTGACCTACCAATATGGCCTGAAGGAGTTTTTGACTGAGGGTCAGTCATTGGCGCGCTTTAAGCACCCAAACATTGTACGTGTTTTACGTTTCATCGAGGCCAACGGCACGGCCTATATGGTTATGGAATACGAGAAGGGTGAAAGCCTGGCCCAATACCTAAAACAAAATGGCCCAAAGCTGGAGCAAGCGTCCTTGCTGAGGATATTTTTGCCCATCATGAACGGCCTGAACGCCGTCCATGAGGCCGGGATGCTACATTTGGACATCAAACCGGAAAATATTTATCTGCGTGAGGACGGCAGTCCCATGCTCATTGACTTCGGCTCGGCGAGACAGGCGTTGGTAGGTCCTGGGCATGCCCAGGTGGTTGCATTGACGCCGGGTTATGCGCCGATCGAGCAATATCCAGACAGCGGTAAACCTGGGCCCTGGACGGACATCTATGCCATTGGGGCGAGCCTACACCGCTGTATCAGCGGCAAGCGTCCGCTTGCTTCAACCGATCGTCAACAGGCATTGCTCAAGAATCAACCAGACCCGCTGCCGGCGGCAACGGTGGCCGGCAAAGGGGAGTATCCACCTTACGTGCTCGATTGTATTGATTGGGCTCTCAGCACCAACCCAAGCGACCGACCACAAGCGGCACGAGAACTTCAGGATGCATTGATGGGTCAGGGCCGGGCTGGCAAAGCGGCCACGCCGGTGGTCGCTACCTTCAAGACCGGTCGACCTGCCAAGAAAACCATATCGAGGCCGGTCGTTGTTGCCAAGCGCCGCAAGCCACAACCACGTCGCCGTGGTCGCGGCCTGGTAGCGGCGACCCTCATGATTGCGGCAGGGGTTGGTGCTTACTTCTACGGTCCTACGCTGCAGCAACACTGGCCGACGCTAGTTTCTTACTGGCAGAGCCTTGCTTCCTCCTCATCCTCAGTGGCGGCACAGCGCCAATCCAGCAAACGTCAAGCAGCGAAATCAGAAACCAAGGTTGCGAGCGCGAAGACAGATCTTGGAACTAAGGTTGTTACGCCGGTCGAGGACGCCACAAATAAGGTTCGACTCCCAAATGCAGTGGCCTATACCCTCAATGGTCATAGTGATTGGGTACATGCGGTTGCCTTCTCACCGGACGGTAACACGCTGGCGTCAGCGAGTTACGACAAAACCGTAAGGATCTGGGATGCCAAGTCGGGCGAGCTGCGCCGAATCCTGCGTGGTCACCGACACTCGGTCAATTCGGTCGCATACTCTGCCGACGGCGTGTGGCTCGCATCGGGGGCCGTTGATGGCGTGATCAGACTATGGGACGCATCCACCGGACGCCGTGGTGGAGTACTAGAAGGGCCCGGTTACGCAGTTTATACCGTCGCATTCTCCCCGACTGGAAATCTGCTCGCGGCTGGCGGGAAGGACCGTATCGTGTTCGTATGGGACGTGACCACTGGCGAGCTGCTCTATAGCTTCGAAGGCCACCGTGACGACGTACAGGCGGTGGCTTTCTCGGCCGATGGCCGCTTGCTTGCTTCCGGTGGGGCAGACCGCGAGATCAAACTTTGGGATCTTAGTCGCGCCCAGGAAATAGCAACCCTGCGGGGGCATAAAGACGTGGTGTTGTCACTGGCTTTCTCGCCTGACGGCCGACTACTTGCCTCGGGTGGCTCAAAGAATGTCGTAAAACTTTGGAACGCGCGTAGCGGCAGGCTGATTCGGACATTGTCTGGCGTACGCCAGGCAGTCCTGTCCCTTGCCTTTTCGCCGGATGGCAAATGGTTGGCGACGGCCGGTGGCGGAAACGCAATCAAGCTCTGGGATGCGGAAACCGCTAGCATAGCGAAAACACTAAACGGGCATCAGGACTACGTCCACGGGGTGGCATTTTCACCCGATGGTGCGCGACTGGCCTCGGCCAGCCGTGACCACACCATCAAGATCTGGACTTCGGAGTAAACCCTTACTATCAGCACGGCACGGCCGCTGGCGAGCTACTCTTCATCCACTGTTTGCACTATGCAGCCAAGGCGACCGCGGGCAAGCCTGGCGCTAACCCCATCACCAGGTTTTACTTCAGTTGCATCACGGATGATCGTGGCGGCATTTGTTTTCCCCACTATTGCGTAACCACGCTCGAGGGTTGCCAGCGGACTTAGGGTGCTTAGGTTTTGAACGGCGGCGGCGAGCCTCTGTCGCTGACGCTTAATGGTGTTATCGATACTAAGACGAAATCTACGGTCGAGGTCCGCGCATCGTTGTGTGAGCTGTCCGACCCGTGCTGCAGGTGAAACCTGACTGAGGCGTGCACGTAGTCCGGCGAGGTGGGTGGACACAACCTGAATGTGAGAAACGGTGGCTGAACGCAGGCGTCTCCTCAGATTGTGCAAACGTTCCGCTAGCAAGATGATACGCTGGCGTGGATGGACTAGGCGTGCGTTAAGCCAGTCGAGTTTTTGCTGCTTGCCAGAGAACGTTTCTTGTATTGCTCTCAGCAAACGCCTTTCCTTCTCCCCGTAATGGCCGGCCCATTCGTTTTGGTCTGGGCTCAATAACTCTGCCGCGGCGGTTGGGGTAGGGGCGCGAACGTCTGCCACAAAATCGGCGATAGTAACATCTGTTTCATGGCCGACTCCGCAGACGATTGGAACCCGGCAACTATAGATCGCCCGCGCGACGGCTTCCTCATTGAACGCCCACAGGTCTTCGAGCGATCCTCCACCGCGTGTGAGTATGAGCGCATCGCAGTCGCGGCGGGCCGACGCGAGATTTATCGCCGCTACAATCTCGTTTGCGGCATCGCTGCCCTGCACCGGTATGGGATAAAGCAGGACAGGAATTGCGGGGAAACGCCGTCGTAGCGTGGTGACGACGTCATGAAGGACGGCCCCGGTGGGTGAGGTGATGATGCCGATACGTTTAGGTAGTATGGGGAGCGATTTTTTGTGCGCCAAGTCGAACAGGCCGTCATCGGCGAGACGTCGTTTCAATGCTTCCAGGGCTCGCCTAAGCGCGCCTTCGCCCGCTTCCTCAAGCTCCTCCACGATCAATTGGAATTCCCCGCGTCCTTCGTAGAGGCTCACGCGCGCCCGGACTAAGACCTGCGCCCCATTGCTAGGTGTTGTTCCAAGTCTGCGCAGTTGTGTGCGGAACAACGCACACCTCACCTGTGCTTGATCATCTTTTAGCGAGAAATAGATATGGCCAGAGGCGGGCTGAGCAAGATTCGAGATTTCTCCTTCGACCCATACAACCAAAGGGAACCCGCTTTCCAGCACGCGTTTGGCGGCGCGATTTAGGCGGGCGACGCTGTAGATCTCGCGCTGAGTTGGTAGTGGTAATTGTTCCTGCATGCCTGGAAACATACTCCTAATCAGCACAACTAAAAAGCGGGGTGGGAAGGAGGGCAATAAACTTTTGGGAGCAGCTCTCGGACCCAGTGGACCAAGGCGTTTCGACTCTATATAATAGTGCATGGAGATCATCCAAGAAGCACTTACCTTTGATGATGTTCTGCTGGTACCCGCGCATTCGAAGGTGTTGCCTCGGGACGTCAGCCTAGATACCCCCCTTACGCACGCGATCCGACTTAACATCCCACTACTATCAGCGGCGATGGACACGGTTACCGAGTCCGCCGCGGCGATCTGTCTTGCTCAAGAAGGTGGTCTGGGTGTTGTCCACAAGAATATGAACCCGACCCGCCAGGCGGATGAAGTACGCAAGGTGAAGAAATCCGAGAGCGGGGTTATCACGGATCCGATAATGGTGTCACCCAATACCACAATTCGCGAAGTGTTGGAATTGACGCGCGCCAATCGAATTTCCGGTGTCCCGGTTACCGAGGGCGGTAGCCTGGTCGGTATTGTTACCAACCGAGACCTTCGCTTCGAGACACGCTATGACGAGCCCGTAAGCCAGGTGATGACGCCGAAGAAACGTTTGGTAACGGTGACAGAAGGCGCCAACCGTGAAGAGGTGATGCGCTTGTTACATCAGCATCGTATCGAGAAGGTATTGGTGGTTGATCGTGATTTTGGGCTCAAGGGCTTGATCACGGTTAAGGATATTCAAAAGGCCACTGAGCACCCAAACGCTGTCAAGGATGATAATGCTCGGCTACGAGTGGGCGCCGCAGTCGGGGTTGGCCGAGATACCGAACAGCGGGTGGAGGCGCTGGTGGAGGCGGAGGTTGATGTCATTGTTGTTGACACCGCCCACGGACACTCGCAGGCGGTGATCGATCGTGTCCGGTGGGTCAAACGGCAGTTTCCGGATGTACAGGTGGTCGCTGGCAATATCGCCACCGCCAATGGGGCCAAGGCCCTAGTCGATGCCGGCGCCGATGCCGTAAAGGTCGGCATCGGACCGGGTTCCATATGCACCACGCGTATGGTAGCCGGGGTCGGCATGCCACAAATTACGGCTATCGCCAACGTGGCCCAGTCGCTTGCCGGCACACCGACATCGATAATTGCCGACGGCGGCATTCGCTTCTCCGGCGATATCGCGAAAGCATTAGCCGCCGGCGCTCATACGGTTATGGTTGGCAGTCTGTTGGCAGGGGCCGACGAGACGCCGGGTGAGGTAGAACTGTACCAGGGGCGTTCGTATAAGACCTACCGCGGCATGGGTTCGCTAGGTGCTATGGGTGAGGGCTCTAGCGATCGATATTTTCAGGAAGGCACCGAAGGCACACCGAAACTAGTACCCGAAGGCGTAGAGGGGCGCGTACCCTACAAAGGCTCGATGGTTAATATCATACATCAACTTATGGGTGGCCTGCGCGCAAGTATGGGTTATACAGGTTGTCCCGACCTTAACCATCTTCGTCAGGCTCAGTTTGTCAGGGTGACTAATGCGGGTGTGCGCGAGGGCCATGTGCATGATGTGATGGTTACACGGGAAGCGCCGAACTATCAACGTGACGCATTAGTAGGAGATGTGGACGGCTAACCTTGCGTAGTTCTGTAGCAACCGGTAAGCCTTTAGTTGAGAGCTTTGTCTTGCGCGCACGCGCCCAACCTCTATGTTAGACCCACATTCGCAGCGAATTCTCATACTCGATTTTGGTTCCCAATATACGCAGTTGATCGCTCGGCGGGTGCGCGAGGCTGGTGTTTACTGTGAACTCCACCCCTATGACATATCCTCAGAGGCGATCGAAACGTTCGCACCACGCGGAATAATCCTTTCAGGTGGTCCTGAGTCGGTGACGCCGTCCGAAACGCCGCGTCCACCTAAATCGATTTTTGATATGGACGTACCAATACTCGGTATCTGTTATGGCATGAATGTTCTGGCGGCTGAATTCGGAGGTTCTGTGGATGCGTCGGCGCGTCGGGAATTTGGTCACGCGCAAGTGCGTGTCAACGGCAGTTCGCGATTGCTCGATAACCTACAAGATGGTGAGTGTAACGGTGGCGTACGAATCCTTGATGTCTGGATGAGCCATGGCGATCGGGTAGAAGTGGTACCACCAGGTTTTTCAGTGATTGCTAGCACCGACAACGCGCCGTTCGCCGCGATTAGTGACGAGCGTCGCGGCTATTATGGGTTACAGTTCCACCCGGAAGTTACGCACACGAGTCAAGGTCAGGCGATTCTGCAACGTTTTACTCACGATATCTGTGGCTGTCGTTCGTTATGGACCTCCGAAAATATCGTCGAAAATCTTGTCGAATCAATACGCGCTCAAGTCGGTGATGATGAAATTGTACTCGGTCTGTCAGGTGGCGTCGACTCATCCGTGGTGGCAGCGCTCTTACACCGCGCGATTGGCGATCAGCTCACTTGCGTATTCGTGGACAATGGCCTCTTGCGCCTGGGCGAAGCGGATCAGGTGATGGCGATCTTTGCTGACGTTCCTGGTATGAAACCAGTACGCGTGGATGCAGAGGACAGGTTCTTGTCTGCACTCAGCGGTGTCTCTGATCCCGAAGTGAAGCGCAAGATTATTGGCCGAACCTTCATTGAAATTTTCGAGGAACAGGCGGTCCGTACAAACGCCAAGTGGCTTGCTCAAGGCACTATCTATCCTGATGTGATCGAATCGGCCGGCGCAAAAAGCGGCAAGGCTCATGTCATTAAATCACATCACAATGTCGGTGGCCTTCCCGAGCGCCTTAATTTGCAGCTCTTGGAACCGCTGCGGGAACTGTTTAAGGACGAAGTGCGCCGCGTGGGCGAGACACTGGGTCTGCCGCGGGACGTGGTATATCGTCACCCGTTTCCCGGGCCTGGCCTGGGCGTGCGCATATTGGGTGAAGTAAAAAAGGAATATGCAGACGTGTTACGATTGGCCGACAGTATTTATTTGGAGGAACTAAGGCGAAACGGTTTGTACGATAAGGTCAGTCAAGCGTTCGCCGTATTTTTGCCGGTTAAGTCTGTAGGAGTTGTTGGTGACCAGCGGGCCTACGAGTACGTAATCGCCTTGCGTGCGGTCGAAACAGTCGATTTTATGACTGCCACTTGGGCTCACATTCCTTATGATGTTTTGGCAACGATTTCGAGACGAATCATCAACGAAGTGCGCTGCATAAGTCGCGTAGTGTACGACATCTCGGGTAAGCCGCCGGCAACGATCGAATGGGAATAGATTCGTGAACCGTGAATCGTTAGTCATGAGCCGCGAGAAGTACGCACTGTTGCGCTGTAGTAGGAGCGGCGGATACTGGACCGACGACAGCCGGGCGCAAGGGCGATGGACGATAAACGACTCGAGTCGTTACAGGACTCACGGTTAACGACTCACGACTCACGTCAGGCCGACGAGGCCTGGATGCGTCACGCGCTTAGATTAGCAGAGCGGGCTCAAGAAGAAGGTGAAGTACCGGTAGGCGCGGTGGTGGTGATTGACGAAGAACTCATCGCCGAAGGTTGGAACCGAACTATCAATACTTGCGATCCAACCGGCCACGCCGAGATCATTGCATTGCGCGCGGCTGCTAACTGTGTCGGAAATTATCGCCTTCCCGGGTCAACACTTTATGTCACGCTCGAGCCTTGTGTGATGTGTGCCGGGGCCATCGTACAGGCGCGTGTATCGCGTTTGGTCTATGGTGCTGCCGATGCACAAGCTGGCGCCGCGGGGTCCGCATTCAATCTGTTGCAGGGCGCGGGGTTGAATCATGAATCGCAGATTAGCGGCAATATTCTAGGCGATGTCTGCAGTGAACGACTGCGAACATTCTTCGAGCGTCGACGCTAGCTAAGCAAGCCTTAGCGACGCTTGTGTCGACGTAAGGGTGTTAGATGGTCGGAGCCCGTAGGTCGAAGTCCTCGACCTCATCGGCAAAGTTAATCTCGCTGTCGATCTTTACAAGCACATCATAATACGCCCTTATACGCGTCACGAACCTTACTGGCTCTATCCCGCGCGCGTATCGATGCTTGGCCTTCTTAAACCAGGCTCGTCGTGATAGTAAGGGGAGTGACTCCAGTATGTAATGACTGCCACCGTCAATGCTTTGCCCCGGATCAACGCAGTTCGACACGCTAATTGCTTGGTGGTCGGCTGCGTTAGCCCGCTACAGGCGCCGAGGGCGACATATGTGATTAGCGATAGGACCGTGCAGAATGGCGGCCGCCCCATGGGGTGGAGGTGATTACTACACACGATGTTTTCAGTGGATAATAGTGCTGAAAGCCTGCAAGGCTTATGAAAATTATAGCTATACGCGGCGGTTGTGGTCAGTTGCAACTCCACGTAAGCTATTTCATGGGTTTGCCTAAGACGCGATAGTCTGGAGAGGTGCCGGAGCGGTTGAACGGGACGGACTCGAAATCCGTTGTACCTCTTGGGGTACCGTGGGTTCGAATCCCACCCTCTCCGCCAACCATTAAAGAGTAGTGTTAGCGCCGGGTCGCCCCATTTATGGTCGATGCAGAGATCCTAAAAAAACTTGTACCGATAAATTCATTATCGGGTGCCAATTTCCAGGAACTGGCAGATGCTGTGGTAATCGAGACGCGGCCAGAGGGAGAAGTCTTGTTCAAGTGTGGGGCGGTGGATAATCAGGCCATCTACCTACTAAAGGGAGAGGTGGAGTTGATTCCGGCGGAGAGTCGCAAGGGGCGCAGTATCTTTGGTGACAGTGAAGATGCTAAATATCCATTGGCTCAGCTAAAACCACGACAATACACGGGTAAATCACGGACAGAGGTAACGATAGCATCGGTGGCTAGTGACTTACTCGACCGACTACTAACCTGGGATCAAGTAACGGGTGACTATGAGGTTACCGAGCTAGGTGAGGCCGATGACGCCGAATGGACTATGCAGGTACTACGTAACAAGGCCTTTCAAATGTTGCCTGCGACCAGTATCAATGAATTGTTCGCCCGATTAGAACCAATACCAGTTCGCACCAATGATGTCATTATCAGGCAGGGAGAGCGGGGTGACTATTTTTACATCATAAAGCACGGCCGATGTCACGTTTCACACGAATTAGAGAAAGGCCGCGAGACCACGGTTCTGGGTGAGCTGTCGGAAGGGGATAGCTTTGGTGAAGAAGCGCTCCTATCAGACGCGCCACGAAACGCGACAATAGTGATGGCTACAGATGGGACACTAATGCGCCTAGCGAGAGAAGATTTTGATGAACTATTGAAGCAACCCCTTGTGAAATGGGTTTCGCTCGCAGAAGTGAAGGCCATGGTGCAACAGGGCGTGGGGCTCATTGACGTACGTTTAGAGGATGAGTACAAGCGGAGCGCCATAAAGGGCAGCATGAACATTCCACTTTATCTGTTAAGACTGAAGGCCCCCGAGCTTGATATGGAGCGCCGTTATGTCGTTTATTGTGAAACGGGAAATAGAAGCTCGGCCGCCGCGTTTTTATTAAGCGAGCGGGGATACGACGTCTACGTTATGAAAGGTGGCTTAAGTGCCTTGCGGGAGGCACGTGGGACATCGGCGTAATTCTGAAGTTACCAGCCAAGCATTGCGGTGCTTCCGGAAACTGGTTTACCCTTACTACCGTAGTTGATATCTACACTTTCATGTCAAGTGCAACCGGAGAGGTGTCCGAGTGGTTGAAGGAGCACGCCTGGAAAGTGTGTGTACGTTAATAGCGTACCGAGGGTTCGAATCCCTCCCTCTCCGCCACTAAATTGAAAGGGGGCTGCAAGCCCCCTTTCAATTTAGTCGTGTAGGTTGGGTGAGAACATGTGAGAATCCGACCCACATGGATGTAGGAAGTGCCGCGAAGCGTGGGAACGCGAGAGCGGCCTTCCTCTCCGCCAACCCCTACCTAGCCCTCCCCAACAAATGGGGAGGATACTAGGAGCATAAGACAAATTGGTTTTGTGCTTTTGTTTTCTCGGTTTCGGCATTGGCGAGCGCAGGTTAACTAGTCAATAGGTAGAGCTTTCACCAATGTCATACCGCCTCCGCTTGTAGGAGGGGGCTAGAGTGAGGGCGCTCCCTGTCCACCACATCAGGAGACGGAGGACAGAACCCCGGGCTTTTGAGTATTCAGCCCTCAGGCCTCAGTCCTTTGAACCATGATACACTTCGGCATCGAGACTATGGCGGCGAAGGTCGGTCCCCCCGGCGACGACAGGTTGTGAATCCGGTCAGGTCCGGAAGGAAGCAGCCGCAGCGGCCAGTTCGGGTGCTGGGGTGCGGCGGGCCGGAGCCGCCACCCACCTGTAATCCCGAACTAGTTTATCCATGATCTTATTGGCGAAGCCAGTGAGCTATAAAGTTCTTGCACGTAAATACCGTCCCCGCACTTTTTCGGAAGTTGTGGGCCAGGAGCACGTGGTGCGGGCGCTCGTACATGCTCTTGACCATGATCGCGTACACCATGCGTTCTTATTTACGGGCACGCGGGGAATCGGGAAAACTACCATCGCTCGTGTTCTAGCCAAGTCACTCAATTGTGAACAAGGTGTGGGATCGCAGCCTTGTGGAGTTTGTCCGGCCTGCGTCGAATTGGACGAAGGACGCTTTGTTGATCTCATTGAGGTCGATGCGGCGTCGCGAACGAAAGTTGATGATACGCGCGAGCTGCTCGAGAATGTGCAATACGCGCCTATGCGAGGCCATTTCAAGATTTATTTGATCGATGAAGTTCATATGCTCTCGGGCCATAGTTTTAATGCCCTGCTGAAAACGCTCGAGGAACCTCCACCGCACGTCAAGTTCTTGCTGGCTACGACCAATCCACAGAAACTGCCAGTAACAGTGCTGTCTCGCTGTCTTCAGTTTAACCTTAAGAAATTAGTACCAGACTTAATTGAGCCGCAGTTGCAGAAAATCCTGAAGGCCGAAGGTATTCATTATGATGCGGGTGCGTTGACGCTACTGGCGCGTGCCGCCGACGGCAGTATGCGGGATGCTTTAAGCCTCTTGGATCAGGCAATTGCGTATTCGGGTGGTACGGTCGACGAGAGCCAAGTGCGAGAGATGTTGGGTAGCATCGATCAGGCTGCGATCGCAAGGCTTCTGGGTGCCTTATCAGCAGGGGATGCACAGGCACTTTTAGCGGTTGTGGCTGAGATTTCCGAGCATGGCGTGGATCACGATGCCGTGCTTAGTGAGCTATTGGTTAGCTTGCACCAGATCTCGCTCGTACAGATCGATGAGGACCTGCTCAATAATGTTAGCGAAGACAAAGAAACGATCCTTGCCAATGCAAGTAATATGACGCCTGAGGATGTGCAGCTCTATTATCAGATCGGTATGGTTGGTCGGCGTGATTTGCCGTTTGCGCCAGACGCACGCACCGGACTTGAAATGGTGTTGCTGCGGATGCTGGCTTTTCGACCGGCGATAGATGCGGACGCAAAGTGGGGTTTGCAGACTCCAGCCAAGGCTAGTGCCTCGGGTACGGTTGTCGGTAGCGGATCGAGTAGTGAGCCGAAGGTCTCGCCAAGTGACTGGGGGAGTGTTGTCGAGCGATTGAAAGTTGACGGGCTTGTGCGGGAGATGGCACATAACAGTACGGTCGAATCCTTAGTTGAAGGCGATATGGTGTTGGTGTTGGACGAGAGTTGCGCACAGCTTTACAACAAGGAGCGCGAAACCGCACTTCGTGGGGCCTTGGAAGAGTTTTATGGTACAGGCATGCAGTTGAACATGCGAATAAGCCGGCCTAACGGAGAGACGCCTGCGCAGAAGCGCTCACGTATGGAGGATACTCGTCAGAAAGCGGCAGCCGATGCAATCTACAATGACCCAAACGTAAAGGCATTGGAAGAGCGATTTGATGCACGTGTGAATCCGGCATCAATTCGACCCAAAAGCTGACAGCGTAGCGCCATCTGGAATGAGTCAGTTGGAGGATAAGTAATGAAAGGCGGACTTGGTAATATTATGAAGCAGGCGCAAGCAATGCAGGAAAACTTGCACCGTGCTCAGGAAGAGTTGGCAAAAATCGAAGTAACGGGGACTGCTGGTGGTGGTATGGTTAGTGTGACCATGACGTGTCGTCATGATGTCAAAAAGATCCAAGTCGACGCGAGTCTGATGGATGATGACAAGGAGGTATTGGAAGACTTGGTCGCGGCGGCCGTCAATGACGCTGTGCGCAAAGTAGAAAAGTCGAGCCAGGAAAAGTTAGCTGCATTGACCGGCGGTCTAAACATACCAGGACTTAATCTACCGTTCTAAGCAGTACTACATGTCAGATACGCACGATCGAGGGACTGTAGCCCCGGCGATTGAAAACCTTAAGCAAGCCTTGCGCCGGCTCCCTGGGGTTGGTCCCAAGGGTGCTCAGCGTATGGCGTTGCATCTGCTTGAGCGCGATCGCGAGGGGGCGAAACAGATCGTGGATACGCTGCGCCATGCGCTTGATCGCGTGATCCATTGCAAGCGTTGCAACAATTTCAGTGAGGACGAGGTTTGCCCGATCTGTAGCTCGCAACGTCGAGATCGTTCCCAGTTGTGCATCGTCGAATCGCCGGCCGATCTAATGTCGCTTGAACAGGCGGGGGTGTACAAAGGATTGTATTTTATTCTAATGGGACACTTGTCGCCGCTGGACGGTATTGGTCCTGACGAACTCGGTATCCCTCGCCTGGAGGCGCTGCTAAACGAGGGAGCGATTCGTGAGGTCATACTGGCGACGAACTTGACGGTGGAGGGCGAGGCGACGGCGCACTATATTAGCGAGCTCGTACGGGCGCGGAAAATGCGTGCAACCCGTATAGCCTACGGCGTACCGGTGGGTGGCGAGCTCGAGTATGTCGACCAAGGAACACTGGCTCGGGCGTTCGCTGGGAGACGTGAAGCCTAGCGATGGCGACCCGCTTCTGTTGTCGGTTGAGCAACTATGCATGGGTAGTGCCCATATGTTTGTAACCAGAACCAACGTTCTTTGGAGTCATCGAACGCCGCACCCGTAATCTATCATTTACAACTAGAATAGGCAGCAGGGAGCCACAGCGATTGGATACCGCCATCTTATTTGAACTAATGGCAGCCGGCATGCTGTTGGTTATGTACGTCGGTTTCGCATTCCGCGAAGCCGGCAGCGTGCGCGCTAAGAATCAGGCAAACGCGTTCGCCAAAGCAGCTGCGTTGTTGGCGGTTGTCAGCATTGCGTATACGGTCCTCGGCTACCATATTGCACACGGCCACAGTTTTCTTGTAGTCGTTTCAACATCGCCAGAGCGAGTCGGCGAACCAGTCCTTCAATTCCTTCTTTTCTTGACGTTCGCGGCGGCGGTGCCTGCCATTGTTACCGGCGCGCTCGCGGAACGCGCCCGTTTCTGGCCCCAACTAATGGCCGCGCTCGTGATAGGGGGTCTCATTTATCCGTTCTACGAAGCTATCGTCTGGTCGGGTTATCTGCGCGTGCAGCAATTGCTTAGCTCCAGCTTTGGCGCTGAATTCCATGACTTTTCGGGATCGATATTGGTTCATGTCATGGGAGGCTGGCTGGCATTGGCAGCGGTCATGTTGCTAGGACCTCGCGAAGGACGTTTCAGTAAGTCGGGCAAGCCGCGCCCCATGATGCGTTCAAGTTTGCCCTATTTCGTCTTGGGTTCGTGGATGTTGGTACTGGTGTGGCTTGGTTTGAACATGATGAGTACCGTTTTTACGCCGGGTTTAAGCGGTATGGTAACGCTGAATTCGCTAATGGCGATCACGGGCGGCTTGTTAGGTGCGCTGGTGGCAAGTAAGAATAATCCATGGTTGGTTCAAAGCGGTGGACTGGCAGGTCTAGTCGCTATCTCTGCTGGATCTGATGTAATCCATCCCATCGCAAGCGTGTTTGTTGGAGGTTTGGCCGGCGTTATGTTTGTGGTGGCTTTCAATTATTGTCGCTTTCATTGGAAGATTGACGATGTTGTCGGCGCATGGTCACTTCACGGCCTTTGCGGCGCATGGGGCGGTCTGGCCTGCGGTATCTTTGGTTCTCCACAGGTAGGCGGTCAAGGGGGCGTCGCACTCATGTCCCAGGTTGTGGGTACGTTGGGCGGTATCGGTATTGCGATCGTCAGCGGATTCGGCATTTATGGCCTGCTCAGGTCCGGTGTCGGCATACGACTTACTAAAAAAGAAGAACATGAGGGTGCGGATTCCGCTGTCCACAAAATCGAGCCCGACGGGGACCTGTAAACTCATTTTTCGCGCATATTTGGCGACCGATGGCCTAAAGCGCGATTAGTTGGGATGACCCTCGGCAAGTCCTTTTGACGTTAATATAGATGCACGGCAAAAAGAGCGATGAGGAATTGATGCTCGCGTATGGCAGTGGCGATTTTGGTGCCTTTGAAATCATATATGAGCGGCATCGGGGCGCCCTCTATCGTTATCTATTGCGACAATGTGGAAAAGCAGAAGACGCCCAGGAATTGTCTCAGGATGTTTGGGCCAACCTGATTCGTGCACGCGAACGCTATGAGGTGCGAGCGAAGTTTACTACCTACCTGTTTCGGTTGGCGCACAATCGGGTTGTCGATTTCTATCGCAAGAGTGCCAACAACCCGATCTCAATTTCTAACGTGGTCGTCTTAGACGGTGAGGGTGATAGCGATATCAACGAACTGCCAGCATCGGATCGGGAACAACCACAACGGCAGGCCGAATTCAGACGCCTGGGTGAGCAGCTGTTAGCGGCGATTGATCAACTGCCGGCGGTGCAGCGAGAGGCTTTCCTGTTACGTGAAGAGGCAGGCTTTACAATTGACCAGATCGCGGAAGTCACCGGCGTAAATCAGGAGACGGCCAAGAGTCGTCTGCGGTATGCGGTGGCCAAACTCAGAGTGAGTATAAAAGATGCAGTTGGTAGTTAGACAATGAATCCGAAGCAGCCGGATAGAGAGGCGTTCGAGAGCTATCTACAGAGCGAGTCTTCGCTCTCGCGGGTCTACAAAGCGACTGCGAAAGAGACACCGCCAGTCGAGCTGGATACTCGCATCCTCGAACGAGCAAGGCAGGCGGTGCGTCGTCAGGCGCGTGTAGGACGCAGCCCGTTCGCAAACAACTGGATGATTCCGGTTTCACTGGCAGCCGTGTTGGTGTTAACGGTGGGCTTAGTGACATTCATGTTCGAAAAGACCGATACGCCATTATTGCCTGAGACTACGCCGGCGCCTTCGCTGGATTCGGCGTTAGAAGAGGAGGCGCCCTTAATTCCCGATAAATCACGGGAAGCTGATGACATGCTACGTTCTGACCAACCTGTGGATGAAAAAGCCACCTCCAAGGCTAAACGTAGTCTTGTGATTGAACCTCCTGCCGCTCGCGCCCCTGCTGTCGAAGGTTTGACTAAAACCAGACGGCAATCACAAAAGACAGGGGAGATGAAACAAATGGTGCCGGCTGAACCCGAGATGACTTCGCCCCAGAGTGTCGATGAGCGTATGCGATCGCCGGCGAGCGGCAGTGCTGCTACACGTATCGAGTCTCAAGAGGTGCGCCCGAAGAAAGAGAACAAGTCGCTGGAAAGCACGGGCGCATTGCAGAGGTTGGATGAGATTTCGGAGGCCAATGAAATGATGACCCCTGAGGAATGGCTGGCAAAGATCGTTACATTGCGGGCCCAGGGCAAGCAGGCGGAGGCCGACGCAAGTCTGGCGGCATTTAGGAAGCGCTATCCAGATTACCCGCTAGACAAGCTGCGCGAGTAAGTTAGTGTCGGCGTGATCTCCGACACACAATATCTTGGTCATGTAGTTGTCCCCGTACCGTTGTTATGGGCTCGAACGCGGGTGCATACCATGTGTTTTGCACTAGGCGTTTAGATAACGAGGATGAACGTACTAGAAACTATACTCAGTTCACAGAATGGGGCCGCAGTCGCGGAAATATCGAAGAGCCTCGGTTCTGGCCCAATCAGAGACGCAAACTGCGCTCGGTAAATTGTTACCCCAGGCCTTGTTTCATGCGCCTATCGATCCGGATGTGCTGACCGATATTCGAGCGGCGTGCCAGACGGGCACGCCTTTGGATGCTAGTTGTAAGTAACGGGTAGTCTCATCCACGTGCGACCGGGTGCGCGTTCCACCCGCACGTGTTCAGTCCCGCACTGCCAGGTATAGGTTAGATAACAATGATCTCTGGGGTTTGATAGGACGTCCGCATTAAAGACGTCGCCATTAGTGCCATCGCATCTGGCCGACTTTACGAGTAGCCCGTTGGCATGTCGATCATAGAGATAAGTCCCCACTTGGTTAGAAAATCCGTAACTGTTTGGATCAAGTAACTGCGGAAACACTTTATGTTTTTTTCGAAGATCTACCAGTAGGCCACCGCAACGCGCGCGGAATACGCGGCGTTCGCTGATTATGGTGTCCTTGTAGTCCGGAAAGCTATCAAGGACAAAACGTGTCCAATGAAATACGGTTTCAAACACCGTCGTCTTTACTTGTTGGGATCCGTACCAGACGCCGAACGCGGTGCCATCGCTAAAGCGAGTCGCATGCCAATTCTCGGATCGAAAGGGATGGGTGAGTGCGGTGCCATAGTCGAAAGGACGACTGAGAAGGGGTGATGCGCTGTTCGGCTTGGTGGTCGCTGTCGCTGCCATCGCAACTGCTCTGTGGCTAGGACGGTCGGCCAAATCATCGAACAGGTCTTGCGAAACGCGCATGCCCTTTATGTTACGAAACAAATCCCCGTCGAAATCGACGAGTTGGGTAAGGAGACCTTCGAACACTAGCGCCCGCGCTCGAAGTCGAGATACCGCCGTACCATCACGACCCCGAGGAAGCCCTCGCCGAGCATTACTTCAAGCGGTGTCTTACCGTCGAACCGCCGGTTGGGTGTCTTGATCCAGCTATAGGCAAGCTGTCGGTTCTGCGGAAAGATCAAGCGCAGCGCAAGATGTATACCCAACAAGTGACCCACTCTGTCCAACAAGTCCTGGTGTAATGGCAACGGTGCTCCCTTGCGATATCGGCTCACGGTCGAGCGCGTTCCGGAAGACAGGCCGAGTAGGGCAGCCTGCTCGCGAGAATCTAAATCCCACCGATCGAACAGCCGGGTAATCATTTTCGCGAGCGCGGTACGCCCGGGTTTGGTGGTCGGGTCCGGTAACGGCTGAGCATCTGCGGGAATGGTTGATTTGGGCATGTACTTGGGGATGTATTAATTAATACGTAGAGCGTACTAAAATATACACAACAAAGCAAACCTCGGGTGCTAAGTTCGAAACGATTGCCACCATCAGGGTGAAAGAACCGCTTGCCTCTGAGCGAGCAAGCGGTTCACGACAGACGCGTTTTAGCGCTGCGCTTGCTTGTTTGCAGTTGCCAGCGACTGAGCGAGGTTTACAAGTTGGATGAATTCGCCGCGATAACCGAAGGTATCGTGGCCGCGTGCGTTCCGCGCCAATTCAGTGATATCGGCGTAGCCCATGTCGCCGGTGTATATCCCGCCCCGCAGTAGCTGGCCAAAAGCGGCGACTGCTGTCGAGAAGCGGAAATTATCAGAGGTAGCAGCGATAGTTGTCGTCATATCCTGTTTCGTAAGCGGCCATTCGGTTAGAGTGCTCTTTTTGCCACCAGGTAACTTATAGCGCATGCGCACAAACGCGAGTTCGTCGCCGTGTTCGTGTGTAACCTTGGTTTGCGGAGAATACCGAGAGGGCTCCAGATATAGGGCACTGCTACCCTGCAGGACGATTTCATAAAGCGCGGTGACAGTATGGCCGGCACCGATCTCGCCAGCATCGACCTTATCGTTATTGAAATCTTCACGCTTGAGGACGCGGTTCTCGTAGCCGATTAGCCGATACTCGGCAACGACATCGGGATTGAATTCGATCTGGATCTTTACGTCCTTGGCGATCGTATGCATGGTTGATGAAATCTCGTCGACCAGTACTTTCTGTGCTTCTTTGAGATTGTCGATGTACCCGTAATTGCCGTTGCCAGCGTCAGCCAACTGTTCCATGAGCTGGTCATTGTAGTTACCGGTACCAAACCCGAGCGTCGTTAATGATATGCCAGTCTCTCGTTTTTGTTCGATCAAATCTTTCAGGGCCTCGAAATTGACGGTGCCGACATTGAAATCACCATCGGTTGCCAGAATGACGCGATTGATGCCGTTGCGAATATATGCCTGCTCGGCCATTGCATAAGCCAGTCGAATACCGGCGCCACCGTTGGTCGACCCACCGGCGGTAAGTGTATCCAGCGCAGCCATGATTTTGGCGGTGGCGTTGCCGGCTATGGGTTCGAGTACAACACCGGAGGCGCCGGCATAGACAACGATCGAGATTCGATCTTCGATTCGCAGTTGCCGACTTAGGAGCTTGAGGGATGTCTTCAGTAGTTCAAGCTTGTTAGGGGCGCGCATAGATCCTGAGACATCGACGAGAAAGACAAGATTGGCGGGTGGCAGGTCCGCTTTCGGAACGTCATAGCCCTTAATACCGATGTGTAACAGGTGGCGTTTAGTGTTCCACGGCGCGGGCGCAATCTCGGTGGTGACGTGGAATGGGCGACTCTGGTCTTTCGGTTGCGGGTAGGTATAGGAAAAGTAATTAATTAGCTCTTCAACCCGCACCGCATCTCCGGGTGGTAAACGACCCGCCTGTAGGAATCGGCGTACGTTAGCATAAGCGCCGGTGTCTACATCGATGCTGAAAGTTGACACTGGGTGCTCGGCAACGCGCTTAACTGGGTTGTCGTCGAAATGTTTGTACGTCTCACGGTCGATGGATTCACGCGGATACCGTATAGAGGATAAGTCACGTGTACGCATCGTCTCTTCTGACGTGACTACGCCAACGAGGCTATGCAAGCGTTTTTCGCTCTTTCGCTTAGCGGCAGGTGCTGGGCTATCTATAGTAGTGACCTGTTTTTGATGAGTGGCCGACCGACCTGATTCGTGCAATACTACTTCTGGCTCGGGCGCGTTTGTTTGCTGCTGTGGTGGTGTCTGTATCTCATCGTCGAGCTCGGTGCGTGTGTCAGGTGATACATTTACCGAACAGCCGATCGGAAGCAGGGTGGCAAAGGCCACGACAATGATGGAGCGCTTCAAGGGGTGAGTGTGCATATGTTTTCTCCACGTTGACAAGGATGTAGCCACGGCGGCCAATGTAGCAGCCGTGGATTATTAACGTGGAAAAAAGGCTAGGGGGTTAAGACGCAGGGCCCTAGCCTGCAGTCGCCAAACTAGGCGACCAGGGCGTCGATTTTTGCAGCACAAATAAAGTCGTTCTCAGACAGGCCACCAATTGAATGCGTGCTGTAATGTACGTGACAGCGCTTGTAGCCCACTTCGATGTCGGGGTGATGGCCTTCTCGGTGTGCGATCCAAGCCAGGGCGTTGACGAAGGCCATGGTCTGGTGATAGTTCTTAAATTCGTAGGCACGGTGAATTTCGGTACCATCTTCGTTCAGTGACCATTCTGGTGTTTGCTGGAGCAAGGCCTTCGCCTCCGTCTCTGTCAGCGGGGCAGTGCCCCCTTCGCAAGGCTTACATTGTTTCTTTGTCAATTCGATCATGATGGCGCCCTCTTACGGTGATATCATCGTCGAACCGAGGCTCGTGGAATAGAGATTAGAACTGGAGATAGCCCATGGCGCAAGCACCTTCGGGGACACAGGCCCCCGATGCCCTGATCTGGATCGATCTGGAAATGTCCGGTTTAGATACGGAGACCGATCGCATTCTAGAAGTCGCGACCATTATTACAGACAGCGCGCTGAACATACTTGCTGAGGGTCCTGTGTTGGCGGTGCATCAGCCGGCCTCGGTACTCGAGAATATGGACGAATGGAATACACGCACACATTCGGAGACCGGCCTTGTCGAACGTGTGCGGGCGTCGGTGTTGGGAGAAATCGATGCTGAACGACAGACGCTGGAGTTTATCGAGCGTTATGTACCTAAGAAAAAGTCACCGATGTGTGGAAATAGCATCTGCCAGGATCGGCGTTTCCTAGCACGTTGTATGCCGGAACTGGAGGCCTGGTTTCACTACCGCAATCTTGACGTGAGTACGCTCAAGGAGCTGGCACGCCGATGGAAGCCCGACGTCTACAATGGGCTGGTTAAAAAGAACACACACAAAGCGCTCGATGATGTGCGCGAATCTATCGAAGAACTAAAGCACTATCGCGCACAGTTGCTTCGACTGTAACTACTCTTCGGTAGGTGTTGTCTGGTCGCCGATATGCCTCGCTAAGGCCCACCGTACATGTTCTCGTACCAATGCCGAAGAATGATCTTGTCTGGTTTGTAGCGCCGCGATAACGACATCGCTGATGGGTGCATTGCCCAATGCTACCGCTATATTTCGTAACCAACATACATAGCCGATTCGGCGAATAGCAGAGCCTTCAGTTCTAGTCAAAAACTGGGCCTCGGTCCATGCAAATAGGTCGACGAGTTGTGCTGCATCGAGGCCGTGACGAACATCAAAATCGGGTTCGGTCGTAGTCTTTGCAAACCGATTCCAGGGACATACCAACTGACAGTCGTCGCATCCGAAAATACGGTTTCCGATGAGCGGTCGCAGCTCGATCGGTATTGGCCCGCGCAACTCGATCGTCAGATAAGAGATGCAAAGTCGCGCGTCGAGCTCATATGGGCCAGTGATGGCGCCGGTGGGACAGATATCGATACAAGCTTGGCAGCGGCCGCAGTGATTTTCGACGGGGGCATCGATTGGCAACGGGAGATCGGTGTAGATTTCACCGAGGAAGAACCAGGACCCCGCCTCGCGATGCAGTAGGTTCGTATGCTTGCCAACCCACCCTAGCCCGGCCTTCTCGGCCAGGGGCTTCTCTAACACCGGCGCACTGTCGGTGAAAACGCGATAGTGATGTTTGCCGATCGCCTGTTCGATTCTGTCTGCGAGGCGCCTAAGTCGATTGCGCATCACCTTGTGATAGTCGCGCCCGAGCGCATAGCGTGAAATAAAACCAAGAGTGGGGTCCGCCAGGACCGTGTCAGTATCTGCGACTTTCGCCGGCATGTAATCCATGCGGGCGCAGATTACGCGAAGCGTTCCCGGAAACAGATCTGCTGGGCGACTACGACGAGTTTGGTGGGCTGTCATGTAGCGCATTTCCCCATGACGACCAGCATCTAGCCAATTCAATAGCCGGACCTCGGCCGCACCTAAATCGATATCGGAGATTCCGACCTGTTGAAACCCAAGGTCACGCCCCCAGGCCCGTATGTCGTTGCGCAGTTGTGTGAAGTCTGCCATCTGTTTGGCCTACGACCTTAACAATCGTTGTGACACGGCAACTTCTTCTAGGTTGACCTCGTTGTCCTGGATACAATACATCACAAGATGAAATTACCTCAAGCATTGTATTATGCCGAACAGACTCGGCAACTGGATAAAATTGCGATAACGCAAGAAGGGATCCCAGGCTCGATGTTAATGTGTCGTGCCGGCCAGGCAACCTTCGCGCTGTTGCGGCAGCGTTATCCACGGGCTCGGATCATCGCGGTAGTGTGTGGCGTAGGGAACAATGGTGGGGACGGTTACGTCGTCGCACGGCTTGCGCAGCAAGCGGGTTTGATGCCGGTGGTGCTAGAGCTTGGCGATCCCGAGCGCCGCCGTGGGGATGCGCGCGCGGCCCGCGAGAAGATGGAAGCGGCCGGCGTCCGTTGTCATCCATTCCGAGCGTCGCGGCTTGAAAGCGCCGAGGTAATCGTCGATGCGCTTTTTGGGACTGGCTTGGAGCGTGAAGTCACCGATGACTGGCAGGTGGCGATTGATGCAATCAACGCGGCTAATGTGGCTGTATTGGCGGTCGATATTCCGTCCGGTTTACATGCAGATTCTGGCCGCGTGTTGGGCGCCGCTGTTCATGCTGATGTCACGATAACATTCATCGGTCTTAAAACTGGTTTGTTTACCGGCGAAGGTCCGGGTTTTCGTGGCCATTTGGTGTTCGACGACCTAGGTGTACCAACCGATGTCTATCGCAATGTCCCGCCCTCTGCGTTACGAATCACAGAGCAATCATTGTTGTCTTTGGCGCCGCGCCGGCGCCGCACTTTGCATAAAGGAGATGTCGGCCATGTCGTCGTGATCGGCGGCACCGAGGGTATGAGTGGGGCAGTACGATTGGCAGGCGAGGCCGCCTGTCGGACTGGGGCTGGTCTAGTGACGGTGGCGACTCATCCCACCCATGCTGCCTACATCGCCTCGCATCGACCGGAGCTGATGAGTTGTGGGTTGCGGGAGGTGAGGCAATTACGCGCGGCTATCGAGCGCGCAACCGTCATCGCGGTAGGTCCCGGCCTAGGGAGGGAGCAGTGGGGACGCAGAATGCTGGCTACCGCTTTGGAATCCAGCAAACCGTTGGTGGTTGATGCCGACGGACTGAACCTGTTAGCCCCGGATCCCATGAAACGCGATGACTGGGTTCTGACGCCACATCCGGGTGAAGCGGCGCGTCTACTTAAATGTACAAGCGCAGAGGTGCAGGCACAGCGTTTCGATGCAGTTCGATCGCTGGCGGAACGTTTTGGGGGTGTAATCGTCCTAAAGGGTGCCGGAACATTGATTACTGAGTCCGGTGATCGTGACGTGTGGTTATGTGATGCTGGTAACCCCGGCATGGCGAGCGGAGGTATGGGCGACGTACTGACGGGAATCATTGCTGCTCTTTTGGCCCAGGGGTTATCGCGGTTGGACGCGGCACGGCTTGGCGTCTGGCTGCATGCTACGGCTGCCGACGACGCTGCACGCAACAACGGTGAAATCGGATTGCTGGCCTCTGATTTGCTACCGCTAGTTCGTACGAGGCTGAATCGACTCTCGATTCATGAAGCTTGAGATCGAAATTCCGGAAGTGGCGGATATGGAGGCATTGGGAGCGCGACTGGCGCCGGGTATTGCCAAAGTGCAATTGATCTATCTGCACGGCGAGCTAGGTACTGGAAAGACGACACTGGTGCGCGGATTGTTGCGTGCCTTGGGCCATGTGGGCGTGGTCAAGAGTCCCACCTTTACGCTCGTCGAGCCCTACTCGGTTGCCGGTCAGAATACCTACCATTTCGATCTCTATCGGTTAAAGGATCCCAACGAGTTGGAATTCGTGGGATTCCGCGATTATGTTAGAGCTAGAAACGTCTGCCTGGTGGAGTGGGCGGAGCGTGCCGCCGAGGTTTTACCGATGCCGGATATTGACGTTGTCATCCACAAAGCCGACCATAAGCGTATCGTGCATCTGATGTCTCGTACCGATCGGGGTGCTGACCTATTGACCGACCTGTCATGAGAATCGCGCGCCTTGGCGTTCTACTGTTCCTGGGCCTCTTCCCTGGGTTCGGTCAAGGTGCCACCGTCGCGGTTGAAAACCTGCGCCTATGGCGAGCTCCCGATCACACGCGCTTGGTGTTTGATCTTAGTGGGACCCTCGAACATCGGCTGTTTATCCTAAAGAATCCTGATCGGCTGGTGGTTGACTTAGAGAACGGTCGTCTACTGGGAGCGATTCCAACCCCCGACCCCAACGAGCCCATACTCGCCGGTATCCGTACCGGCGCTCACGGCGACAACAAGCTGCGCATCGTACTGGACCTCAAGCAGCCGGTGCGGCCGCGAACGTTGGTTCTCAAACCCTATGGTCAATACGGTCATCGTCTCGTCATAGACCTTTATGAGGCCAAGGGCGCACCGCGAGCACAAAGGAAGCCGGCGAAGTCCAAGCGCCACTACATAGTTATCGCCATCGACGCCGGTCACGGTGGCGAAGATCCAGGTGCCGTCGGTCGGCGCTACAAGACCCGAGAAAAAGACGTGGTGCTTGCGATCGCGAAACAGCTCAAGAAACTTGTGGATGCCGAGCCAAATATGCGGGCGGTCATGACCCGCAAAGCGGATTACTATGTAAAACTAAAAGACCGCTATGAAAAAGCACGGAAAAATGAAGCAGACATATTTGTGTCAATACACGCTGACGCCTTACCAGGTAAGCGTCGTGCCCGTGGCGCATCTGTATACGCACTGTCCGAGCGTGGAGCGACGAGTGCCTTGGCTAGAACTTTGGCTAACAAACACAATGCATCCGATTTGATCGGGGGTGTCAGCCTAAGCGATAAAGATGATCTTCTGGCAAAAGTGCTGCTCGATCTTTCACAAACGGCGACTATCGGCTCTAGTGTTGAGCTAGGCTCGTCTGTTCTATCGGAGCTCAAGCGTGTTGGCCCAATCCATATTGAGACGGTGCAACAGGCCGGATTCGCTGTATTGAAAGCACCGGATGTACCCTCGCTTTTGATCGAGACTGCATTTATCTCGACACCCACGGAAGAGAAGAAGTTACGCAGTAAGGGTTATCAGCGAAAGCTTGCGGGTGCTATCTTCAAGGGGATCAAACGCTACGCAACGCGGCGCAAACTTGCTGACAATCAGCCGGAGCGTGCGGACGAGCGACGTGTGCATATCGTACAGCCGGGCGATACGCTATCTGCGATTGCGAGACTGTACGATGTACATATGGACACGCTGCGTTTCGCCAATAACTTGAGCGGCAACAAGCTTAAGGTTGGACGCAAGCTGGTGATCCCTTAAGAGCTAACTAGCATTTCGTACCTTTTTGGTGGTAGTCCGCTCCTCGGTCGTTGATCCCTTGTCAGTTGTGCCGATCGACGTCGGAATCTTTAGATTTTCATAGATTTGAGTCGCAAGACACTCGAGCTGAGTCTTGTCTACGATTGGCCGTCGTTCAAGATCTGTCAGGAAAAAGATGTCCTCGGCGCGTTCACCATATGTCGAAATCTTGGCAGTTACGAGATCAACGTGACAATGTTGCAATGCGCGTGCTACCTGGTAAAGAAGCCCTGGCCTATCCTGCGCTACGACTTCCATAATCGTTTGTTGTCCGTTTGCGGCCGAGCTGAAATTTACCTTGGTCTCGATAGGAAAATGTTTGAGACGGCGAGGTAGGCGAACCATGCGAATATCGCGTCCTTCATGAGGGTTCAATAGTTGTTGGCGCATGGTCTGTTGCATATCTGATAAGAGCTTGCGGTCGCGTACAGGCTCACCATCCGAATCGAGCACCACAAAAGTATTTAGAGCAAATCCGTCCCGGGTTGTGTGGATTCGCGCGTCCACGATCGAAAGGTTCATCTGATCAAAGCCACCGGTCTGGACCACAAATAGATACTCCCGGTCTGGCGTATATATAAAGAATTCACTGCCGCCAATATCTGGATTGTAGTGGGTGGCGACGATCGGGAAATCAGCAGCGGAGGATCTGGCGATGGTTTCGACATGCCAAGCGAGGCTCTGTGCGTCGTATCGGAGGAAATATTCGTTATCGAGTTGCTGCCAGTAGGTCTTGATTAAACCATCCGGCAGTTTCCTGTCCCTAATGAGCGTCAATGCTTCGTTTTGCAGATCTTGGATCTGGGCCTTGACGTCAAATGGTGTGGCAAAACCACGGTAGAATATCCGCGTTGTTGCTGCGTACAGTTCCGACAATAAGCGACCCTTCCAGGCGTTCCATACTTTCGGACTCGTGCCACGTATATCGGCGACAGTCAGCAGATAGAGATTATCGAGGCGTTCCTGGTTTCCTGTCTTGCGCGCAAATTCAAGCACAACATCGGGGTCATGGATGTCTTGGCGTTGTGCGGTCCATGACATCATTAGGTGATTGCGTACCAGCCAGCAAATGAAGTGGCAATCATAGTCACTCAAGCCGTGCAGTTTGCAAAACCCACGCACCACCTTCTCGCCTATCACGGAATGGTCACCACCACGACCTTTGGCAATGTCATGGAATAGTGCCGCCAGGTACAACCGCTCGGGTTTGACCAGATGTTTAATAAGCGAGCTCGCTAGCGGAAACTCGTGCTGGTGTTCTGAGATCGTGAATCTGCGGAGGTTTCGCACCACAAAAAGCAAGTGCTCATCGACTGTATACACATGAAATAGGTCATGTTGCATTTGGCCCACGATCCTACCGAACGCTGGAATATAGGCACCGAGAACACCATATGCATTCATCCGGCGCAGTGCGTGTGTGATCCCAACCGGACTCCGTATTATTTCCATAAAAAGACTGCGACAACCTAAATCCTTGCGGAAATCTCGATCGATACGATCAAGATTCGCGCGCACAAGCCGAATGGTATGGGCACGAACACCCTTTAGTGCGGGTTGCTGCTGAAGGATATGGAACAGCTCGAGTATGGCATACGGCGAGCGTTCAAAGACCTTATCACTTACAACCTCAATAAAGTTGTTACGCGATCGAAAACGCCGATTAATGGGTTTGATGCTAGCGGCACCGCGGGCGAGAATCGCTTCCTGGAAGTGCTGCAGCAGGATCTCGTTCAGTAGCGATAATTCTTTGACCGTCCGGTAGTAGCGCTTCATAAATTGCTCAACGGCTAGACCACCTGGTTTGTCAATATAGCCAAGTTGCTTTGCAAGCATCCGTTGGTGATCGAATAGGAGTCGATCTTCCCGGCGCCCAGACAAGTAATGTAACCCGTTTCGTATTTGCCAAAGAAAGTTTCGTCCACGCATGAGCGCGCGATATTCCTCCTCACGGAGGAAATCGAGCGGCACGAGATCGTGCAAGGAGCTTGTGTTGAAATGACGTTGTGTGACCCAGGCAATCATTTGAATGTCGCGTAAGCCGCCTGGCCCTTCCTTTATATTGGGTTCTAGGTCGTAAGCTGTGTCTTCGAAGCGAAGATGTCGGTCGATCTGTTCTTGCCATTTTGCAGAGAAAAATTTTCGACTTGGCCAAACTTTTGGTGGGCTTGTGACACGTTGCATCTTGTCGAAAATACGTTGATCGCCATAAAGCAGTCGGGCTTCCATTATGTTCGTGGCTACCGTAATATCCTTCTTGGCCAATTGCACACAGTCTCGTATTGAACGAACACTGTGCCCCACCTCCAAACCCATATCCCAGAGGAATTGGACAAACGTTTCCGCAAAACCACCGATCTGCTCGTGTTGGTCTTTTTCGGCCAATAGCATTAGGTCGATGTCGGAAGCCGGGTGTAGTTCGCCTCGACCGTAACCACCGACTGCAATTAGTGATAGCGCTTGCTCCGATGGCAGTAAAGCTAGATGTAATCTCCAGGCCGCTATCAGTAACTGATCGATTAGCCATGCTTGTGCGGCGACGATCTGTGGTGCCGCAGTATTTTCAGTGTGTTGTTTTTCTAGGAGATCGCGTCCGGATTTTAGCGCGGCACGAAACAGAGGGAGTGGCTTGTCTGAAATGCTTAGGGCCCGCTCGAACTCGCGCGCATTGAATAGCTGATCTCTATCTATTGCCATTGTTCGATCGCGAGATTAGCTCGCTTCAGGGCATACTCAAAGGTCGTCACCGGGAATTTGAGTCAGCACCTCACAGCCCGTGTCCGTCAGCAACATCGTATGCTCCCATTGCGCGGACAAGCTATGGTCGCGAGTGACGACGGTCCAGTTATCCGGCAGAAGTTTTACTTCTTTGCGCCCCGCGTTGATCATGGGCTCGATGGTGAACGTCATTCCGGGTACAAGTTCCATGCCGGTACTAGGCTTTCCATAGTGCAATACCTGAGGTTCCTCATGGAATTGACGCCCTATGCCGTGGCCGCAATACTCCCGCACCACGGAGCAATTGTTTCTTTCGGCGTGTTGCTGGATCGCGTAGCCGATGTCGCCTAAGCGAACGCCCGGCCTTACTTTCTCGATGCCCTTCACCATACATTCGTGACTTAACCTCACAAGTCTTTGCGCTTGGATCGATGGTTCACCCACAAAGAACATCTTACTTGTGTCACCGTGATAGTCATCTTTGATTACAGTGATATCGATATTGATGATGTCCCCTTTTTTTAGTCTTTTGTCACCGGGTATTCCGTGGCACACCTGGTAATTCACAGAAGTACAAATCGATTTCGGAAATCCCTTGTAGTTGAGTGGGGCGGGAATGGCTTGCTGTTTATCGACGATATGATCATGGCAGATTCGATCGAGCTCACCCGTGGTGATGCCGGGCTGAACATACGGTTCAATCATTTTTAACACTTCGGCCGCCAGCTGTCCGGCAACACGCATTTTCTCTATTTCCTCTGGCGTTTTAATCGTAGGCGGCATCGTTGTGCGATCGATCTGCTTTGGTCGCTACCCAGGGCTTTGGCAATAGGCTAATTTACCTCATTTTCTTGTGCCAGACCCATAGAAAAATCGGTAGGGTTGACTCATAAATCCTTAAAAGTATTATTGTAAATGGCCATTCATAGTGTAAAATTTCAGCTTTACAAATCACACATGGGCCGACACATGCGCCCGGGTGCCCGACGACCATAAGCGTTTGGTGGTTGGGTCGACGCATGGAGCCCGTGGCGGACTAACCCGAACGGAGCTAAAAATGACTAGTGTTACCATGCGCCAGATGCTGGAGGCCGGCGTCCACTTCGGCCATCGCACGCGGTTCTGGCACCCCAAAATGCGCCCCTATATCTTCGGCGAGCGCAACAAAATCCACATTATAAATCTGGAAAAGACCCTACCGCTATTCAACGAGGCGATGGAGTTTCTGCACAAGTTGACGGCCAATCGGGGCATCGTGCTATTTGCAGGCACTAAACGACAGGCGGCCGACATTGTTCAAGAGGAGGCCGTGCGCTGCGGCTGCCCGTATGTCAACCATCGGTGGCTCGGCGGGACATTGACCAACTACAAAACGGTCAAGAATTCTATTGATCGGCTGAAGAGTCTCGAGGTCATGTTTGAGGACGGCAGCGTTTCGAAACTCGTGAAGAAGGAAGTATTATCCCTGACCCGTGAGTGCCGCAAACTGAATCAGAGCCTCGCGGGAATCAAAGATATGCCGGGATTGCCGGATGCCTTGTTCGTGGTCGATGTAGGCCAGGAAGCGATCGCAGTGGCCGAGGCCAATCACCTCAACATTCCCGTCGTCGCAGTCGTCGACACTAATTGCAAACCTGATGGCGTCGATTATCTGATCCCGGGTAATGACGATGCAATTCGGGCGATAAGGCTTTACACGCATGCGGCGGCCGATGCCATTCTCGAAGGGCATAAGGCGGCGCAGGAGGCTATTCTTGCCGGCGATGAGGAGTTCATTGAGGTGGACGAGCGGGGAGAAGCCAGTGAGCCGCCGATCGAACCAGCAGCATCACCTAAGTCGGCTACCGTCATCGGATTGACAATGACGGCCGACAAGACGACGGCGGGACTGCAGGCGGTGGGGCCTCGGGAACAGCGATCAGGGATAACGCTGGGAGCAGTTACCGACGACTCCGGGGATGGAGGAGGTACGACCCCGGGGACGGGGGAGGTAGACGCCGTCGGGCGACCTGCAGGGACGCAGGAAGTTAGAGCAACGCACGACTCCATGGATGGAGGAGATAGAACCGCGTCGGGAACAGCGGTCGAGGAGCAGTTGCCGGAGCAGCGACCGGGAGTAACGCAGGAAGCAGTTACCGACGACTCCACGGATGGAGGAGGTACGACGCCAGGGAAGGGGGAGGTAGAGTCGCGCCGGGAGCAGCGACCGGGAGTAACGCAGGGAGCAGTTACCGAGTCGCCGAGCGCTACTGCAAAATCGCAAGAATCAGTGAAATCAACGCAGGCGAAGGAGGCTGCGTCGACAGACGACGACCAAACGCCGGCAACCGCGAAGCCCAAAACGGCCGAAGCCAAGAAGACCGCGAGCAAAACGGCGGCCAAAAAACCAGCGCGCAAAGCCAAGGTGACCACTAAAGCTAAATCTACCGGCACAAAGGCTAAGACGGCTACAAAAACGAAACGAGCGCCGACTAAAAAATCAAGTGTGCAACGGAAGCAAGATCCATCAGAGGAATCTGATGCAAAGTAATGTCTGGGGGCCGTGGCCCCCTGTTTTTTGTTAAGTGCGTGGAAAGTCGGTTAGACGGAGAGGTTAGATGGGAATTTCTGCTACACAGGTTAAGGAGCTTCGTGAACGTACGGGGCTAGGTATGATGGAGTGTAAAAATGCGTTGGTTGAATCTGGTGGTGATATCGATGAGGCAATCGCGCTACTACGCAAGCGTGCCGGTGCGAAGGTGGAAAAGAAAGCCGGACGCACGGCCGCCGAGGGCATCGTCGCTACCTATGTGAGCGATGATCAAAAGCTTGCAGCTATGGTGGAGATCAATTGTGAGACGGATTTTGTTGCCAAGGAAGAAGGATTCGTAGACTTTGCCGCCACTGTTGCTAAGACTATTGTCGAGCATGATCCCAATGATATCGATGCGTTATTGGCGCTGTCGCTGACAGATGGGAAGGCCGACACGATAGGCCAAACTTGCGAATACCTGGTTGCTAAGTTGGGCGAGAAAATCGATGTGCGGCGTTTTACCCGCTACAAAGCGAGTAACGGGCATCTCGATACCTATGTGCATGCGGGCTCACGCATCGGCGTACTGGTCGAGATGGAAGGAGGCGATAACGCACTTGCCCATGACATGGCTATGCAAGTGGCCGCAACGCGACCAGAGTACATTTCATCAGATGATGTACCCTCGGATATCGCAAACAAAGAACGGGAAATTCTTATTGATCAAGCTAAAGACAGTGGTAAACCACCTGATATTGTAGAGAAGATGGTCGCTGGTCGACTGAACAAGTACCTCAGTGAGCTGACGCTGTTGGGTAAACCGTTCGTGAAGGACCCAGACACAATCGTCGAAAAATTGCTCAAGTCTGCCAGTGCCCGTATCGAACGTTTCTGTCGCTACGAAGTCGGAGAGGGTATTGAGAAGAAGGCAGCGTAGTTTGATGGTGGAGGTAATGGCCCAAGTTACAGGGGGATAAGCCATTGACCGGAGCGGCAAAGGCGCCTGTATTCAAGCGCGTGTTGTTAAAGCTTAGCGGCGAAGCCCTGATGGGCGAAGGCGGTTACGGCATTAGTCCGGAAGTTCTTACTCGTGTTGCGACGGAGCTTAAAGAAGTTGTAGCAACAGGTGTGCAACTTGCCATCGTGGTTGGTGGCGGTAACATATTTCGTGGTGTTGCACCGACGGCAGCAAACATGGAGCGTGCGACCGCCGACTACATAGGCATGCTGGCAACTGTCATGAATGCAATGGCTTTGCAAGATGCGCTCGCCGGCCAAGATGTGCGGACACATCTGCAGTCGGCTATTCGCCTGGATCAAATTGCTGAGCCTTACAACCGACAGCGGGCGCTCGATCACTTGGAGCGAGGTCATGTGGTTCTGTTTGCGGCAGGTACTGGCAATCCCTTCTTCACTACCGATACAGCGGCAAGCCTTCGCGGGATCGAGATAAACGCTGATATCGTACTCAAAGCGACGAAAGTTGATGGCGTGTACAGCAAGGATCCAGTACGTCACGCGGATGCTACACGTTATAATGTACTCAGCTACGATCAGGTACTTGAGCAGAAACTAGCGGTTATGGATGCGACCGCCGTTGCTTTATGTCGCGAACAGGATCTTCCGGTGCGGGTGTTCAATATCAACAAACCAGGTAATGTGCTGCGTATTGTATTGGGTGAGAGCGAAGGTACCCTAATGCAGGCTGGAGACTGATATGGAAGCTGAGATAGAGAAAATAAGGAAAGATGCTGAAAGGCGGATGGGAAAATCAGTAGAGGCACTTACATCCGATCTGGCGAAAGTTCGGACAGGGCGTGCACATGCTGGTTTACTCGATCATCTAAGGGTCGATTATTACGATACCCCAACGCCAATAAACCAAGTAGCTAATGTCACGGTCGCCGATGCGCGGACTATCAGCGTCACCCCCTGGGACAAGAACATGGTAGCGAAGGTTGAGAAAGCGATCCGCGAGTCAGACCTAGGACTTAACCCGGCAACGTCAGGCCAGACGATACACATTCCGCTACCAGCACTTACGGAGGAACGCAGGAATGAATTGGCCAAGGTTGTACGTGGCGAGGGCGAAAATTCTAGGATCGCTATACGCAACATTCGCCGCGACGGCAATCACCACCTCAAGGATTTGCTGAAGAAGAAGGAGATTTCGAAGGATGACGACAGGCGGGCTGAAGATATCATGCAGCAACTCACCGATCGCTTTATCGCTGAAATAGACAAGCTTGTCGAGACCAAAGAGCAGGATATTATGAAAATTTGAGGTTCTCCGATCGATGAGTAAGAGCAGTAGTGCAAATCCAATCTGGCAACTGCCGCCCGGTTCATCTTTACCTCGGCACGTCGCCGTCATTATGGATGGTAATGGACGTTGGGCAACGCAACGGCGCCTGCCGCGGATAGCTGGACATTCGAAAGGTGTAAAACGGGTACGTGAACTAGTTAGCGCTTGCAGCGAGATAGGGATCAAATATCTGACGCTGTTTGCATTTAGTAGTGAGAATTGGCGTCGACCGAAACTAGAGGTTAAGTCTCTCATAGAATTATTCGTCAGCGCACTCGATGAAGAGTTGGAAAAACTACAGGATAACAATATTAAGTTTCGAGTAATCGGCCATATAGATCGTTTTGGAAAGAATGCTGTTTGTAAAATCAAGAATGCTGAGGCGCTGACGCGCGATAATGAAAGACTGGTGCTAACCATAGCTGCCAATTATGGCGGACGCTGGGATATTGCGCAGGCATGCGCGGAGCTTGCTAGGCGTGTACAGGAAGGGAGGATCGAGGCGGATGCCATTACCCCAGAGTTGATTGAGGCTTCATTAAGCATGCACGATATTCCTGATCCAGATTTGTTTATACGCACCGGGGGTGAACAACGCGTTAGTAATTTCCTCCTGTGGCAGCTCGCGTATACTGAGTTGTACTTTGTGCCGATTCCGTGGCCCGACTTTGACCGCTCCCAATTCGATCTGGCGCTGGATTCTTATACTGCACGTCAGCGTCGGTTTGGCCTTACCGGTGAACAAATCGAGGCCGCCCGGCAAGCTTAAGCAGCGTGTGTTGACAGCATTAGTGCTGTTGCCACTCATTGTCGCTGCCATGATCTATCTGCCTTCATCATGGCTTGGTGTAGTGCTGGGGATTTTTATATTGGTGGGAGCCTGGGAGTGGGCAGCGTTGTCCGGGCTTCAAGCATTGCCACACCGAATAACCTATGTGGTGTTGTTAGGCATTATGGCTGGCATGACCTCGGTAGGTATTTGGCGCTTCCCGGCGTTGGCGATAGCAATTGCGGCCGTGGCCGCGATTTGGTGGATATGGGCGTTTTTTGATCTGGTGCGTCGGGCCGAAGGTTCAAGTGGCATGTTTCATTCTGTGATCGGGAGACTTGTTGGCGGAGCGTTTGTGCTAATACCAGCGTGGTTTGCGGCAGTCTATCTTCACCGCATCGATCCCATCAGCCCGGCTATATTGTTGTTTTTCTTCGCGCTTGTATGGGTCGCCGACACCAGCGCGTATTTTGTGGGTAAGAGATGGGGTAAAACAAGCCTTGCTCCTCGAGTGAGCCCGGGTAAAACGGTGGAAGGCCTATTCGGCGCGCTGGTAGCGGTTATCTTGTTGGCCTATTTCTGTGGGGCCATGATTTGGGAGTTGCAAGCGCTGAATCTGTTCGCCTGGGTTGTGGTGGCTGTTTGTGCGTCGCTTTTCTCTGTACTGGGTGATTTGGTGGAAAGCAAGCTAAAGCGATTAGCTGGGGCGAAAGACAGCGGACACTGGTTGCCTGGTCATGGTGGAGTGCTTGACCGTATTGATGCGATAACCGCAGCGGCGCCGGTGTTCGCGTTGGGCTGGGCGCTTCTTCAGGGTATGAAGGCATGAACACACTGAAGGGGGTGACCATACTGGGTTCTACGGGATCGATTGGTGTGAGCACACTCGATGTGATAGCGCGTCACCCCGAGCGTTTCAAGGTCGTTGTCTTAACTGCGAATACGCAGGTGGACCGACTATTCGAGCAATGTCAGCAAATGCACCCTGCTCATGCAGTGATGTTAGACGAGTCTGCCGGTATGAAACTTAAGGAAATGGTCAGCGTAGCAGGGTTAGAAACGGAAGTGACATCCGGTGCGGCCGCACTGCAGGAAGTGGTTACTAACTCGGCAACGGACATTGTAATGGCAGCTATCGTCGGTGCGGCCGGATTGCTTCCAACCCTGGCCGCGGTGCAGGCGGGAAAACGAGTGTTGCTCGCTAACAAGGAACCACTCGTAATGTCCGGAAATTTGTTTATACGTGAAGCACGCCGTTCTGGCGCAGAACTATTGCCGATTGATAGCGAGCATAATGCCATCTTTCAATGTATGCCGGCTGGATATATGCCAGGGATAAATCATGCCGCGGTTCGACGAATCCTGCTGACGTGTTCCGGTGGACCGTTTAGGACAGCCCAGCCACAAGATCTGGTAGCGGTTACACCAGAACAGGCCTGCGCCCATCCTAACTGGGTGATGGGTCGGAAGATTTCGGTGGACTCGGCCACGCTAATGAACAAGGGCTTGGAGTTAATCGAGGCTTGCAGGCTATTCGGTTGTACGCCTGATCATGTCCAAATCTTGATACACCCACAAAGTGTTGTACATTCGATGGTGGAATACAAAGATGGATCCGTGCTGGCACAGCTCGGTAACCCAGATATGCGCACCCCTATTGCTCATGCCTTAGCATGGCCGGAACGCATCGAGTCGGGTGTCGAAAGCCTCGATCTATTCGAGGTGGCACAACTCGATTTCGAACCGCCCGATCTGGGAAGATTTCCTTGCCTTGTATTAGCTCGCGATGCCGCCCAGGCAGGTGGCACAGCGCCAGCTATACTGAACGCCGCTAACGAGGTCGCTGTGGAAGCATTTCTTGATCATAGAATCCGCTTTACAGATATATCTTGTGTGATCGAGCATACGTTATCCAATGTCAGCCTGAACGATGACAATGACTTAGAGGCCGTGCTAGCTGATGACGCAGCGGCGCGAACGTCTGCCAGCAGTTTTGTCGCGGGTTCGAACTATAAAGCCGCCAGGGAGTTCTAGTGATCGATATCCTTTTTGCAGTTTTAGCCTTTGTTGTGGCCTTGGGGATCCTGATCGTCGTGCACGAGTTTGGTCATTACTGGGTCGCTAAGCAGGTAGGCGTCAAAGTACTGCGTTTTTCGGTTGGATTTGGCAAACCATTGTGGTCGCGCCGCTTTGGTGCCGATAGAACTGAGCTGGTGATTGCCGCCCTGCCACTGGGTGGCTATGTAAAAATGCTAGATGAAAGCGAAGGTGAGGTTCCGGAGAGTGAAGCACACCGGGCTTTCAATCGACAGTCTATTCCCAAGCGCATAGCGGTGGTTGTTGCCGGACCACTGTTCAATTTCATATTTGCTGTGTTTGCTTATTGGGCTTTGTACATGATCGGCATAGACGGCATCAAACCAGTTGTTGGAAAGGTTGTAGAAGGATCGATCGCTGAGAAAGGCGGTTTTCGTGTTGGTGACGAGCTCTTGCAGCTGGACGATAAGGATGTTGTTAGCTGGAATCATCGGCGTTTGTATATCTTTGAGCGCGCTCTTAATGGCTCGACGATACGAGCCGTAGTGAGAGATAAAGATGGAGTGCGCCAGACACGGATATTAGACTTATCAGAATTGCCCGTGAGCAAAGTGAACGCGGCATTGTTGGGGAGCGGATTGGGGCTCTACGGTTATGTGCCAGAAGTTTTGCCGGTCATCGGCGATTTAAAAGAGGGCCCGGCAAAGAATGCGGGAATGCGAGTTGGCGATCGAATCATAAGAATCGGTGAACAGCCCATTGAAACCTGGGAAGATGTCGTCGAAGGTGTTAGTCCGAGGGCCGGTGAGTTAATTCAGATTACTATCGACCGTGCCGGTGAGCAATTGACCTTTGAGTTGACACCCGAGCCGGTGCAACGAGACGGCAAAACCGTAGGTTTAATTAAAATTGCGCCAAGCTTCGGCGAAATTCCCCTTGAGTGGAGTGTACGGGTGCGCTACGGGCCACTCGAAGCACTTGTTGAAGGTGTGGCCAGCACCTGGTCGATGTCTGTGCTGACTTTAAAGATGCTGTTTAAGATGCTGAAACTCGAAGTATCGGCCAAGAATATTAGCGGTCCCATTACCATTGCTCAATACGCGGGCCAGACGGCTAAGCTGGGTCTCGATCGGTTTCTTATGTTCTTGGCCGTCGTAAGCATAAGCTTGGGGGTACTCAATCTATTACCGATTCCTATACTTGATGGCGGCCACCTGATGTATTACTGCATTGAGGCAATAAAGGGTAGTCCTGTCTCTGAGCGAACAATGATCTGGGGTCAGCAGTTCGGCATACTGGTCCTGATCGGCTTGATGGTCTTAGCTTTTTACAACGATCTTACGAGAATCTTTCAGTAGTCCTTCTCCGCATTTTCCACTAGGAGACTAATGCAAAGACTACTTGCAGCGCTGCTCTTATGCACGTTTTCTACTTCGGCTATGGCCGCCATTGAGGCGTTTACTGTCAATGATATCCGCGTCGAAGGTGCGCAGCGTATCTCCGCTGGCACTGTGTTCAATTATCTCCCCATTAAGGTCGGTGACACGTTGACGGAAAAGGGCGCCCAACAGGCGATCCGTGCGCTCTTCCAGACAGGGTTTTTCCATGATATACGTCTTGAGCGAGATGGAAATGTGCTGATCGTGACCGTGAGCGAACGACCGGCTATCGCCAGCATTGAAATATCTGGCACGCGAGAGATTTCTGAGAGTGAGCTGAAGCAGGGTTTGCGCGAAGAAGGATTTGTCGAAGGGCGGGTATTTAATCGGTCGCTGTTGGAAAAGATCGAGCAGGAACTCAGGCGAACGTACTTCAGTCGTGGGCGGTACTCTGTAAAGGTAACGGCCTCTGTGACGCCCTTGGAGCGTAACCGGGTTGCAGTTCAGATCGATGTTGCAGAGGGCCGGAACGCGCGCATCAAGGAAATAAACTTGGTTGGTAATAAGCAATTTTCTGAGAAAGAACTGTTGAAACTTTTGGAGTTACGTGAAAAACCAGGGCTGTTTCGGAGCAAGGATAAATACTCGCGACAACAGTTAGTCGGCGATCTAGAAAGATTACGAAACTTTTACCAGGATCGAGGTTTTCTGGAATTTGACATCGAGTCTACACAGGTGTCTATCGCGCCGAATAAGGAAGAGATCTATATCACCATAAATATTGTCGAGGGTAAAAAGTACACGATCTCTGATGTGCGTTTTGCAGGGACGTTCGTAATACCGAAAGAGGAACTTGATGCATTATTGCTCGTTAAAGTTGGGGGTATATTCTCACGCAGGCAGATTACGGAGACGACGAAAAGTATCAGCGATGCGTTGGGCGATCAAGGATACGCGTTTGCTAACGTTAATGCCGTTCCTGAGGTTGATGAGAAAAGTGCCACTGTTGCGTTTACGTTCTTTATTGATCCTGGTAAGCGGGTGTATGTGAGGCGGATTCGATTTGAAGGAAACTTGTCGACGCAGGATGGTGTGTTACGGCGCGAGATGCGTCAATTCGAAAGCGCGTGGTATTCAGCGAGCAAGATACGTCGATCGCGTGTGCGCTTGCAACGACTGGGGTTTTTCAATTCCGTCACGGTCGAAACACCTACTGTTCCAGGTACACCGGATCAAGTGGATATCATAGTCCGAGTCGAGGAGCGGCTGACGGGAAATCTTATTTTCGGACTTGGTTTCTCCGACGCCGAGGGCGTGTTGATCAATGCAAGTGTTTCAGAGAGCAATCTGTTTGGAACCGGAAAAGAGATATCTGTCGACCTCAACAAAAGTGATTCGGTTAAGGCCGTGTCGATTCGTTATGTGAATCCGTACTTTGGAAAAGGGGGCGTAAGTCGTGGATTTCGGCTATTCGTTCGTGACGTCGACACCACGGACTTGGATATCGGCGACTATGAAACCAACAGTCGCGGTGGCGGCATATTCTTTGGGATCCCGATAAGTGAAACGCGCAAGCTCAATCTTGGCCTTGATCTTGAGCAAACCGAAATTGGGATTACCGTGAACAGTGCCCAGGTTGCCCAGGATTTTGTGGCCGCAAACGGCCCGAAAAACGATATCCTCAAAATGACCTTTGGCTGGTCACAAGACTCGCTTGACAGATTTCTCTTCCCTAGCAAGGGTGCGCTACAGCGCTTTACGGGGGAGATTTCGGTGCCTGGCAGCGACCTTGAATACTATAAGCTCACTTATCAAGCGGCCCGTTACTGGCCAGTGAGCCGCCGCACGAGTTTCCGCGCCAAAGGCGAATTGGGCTGGGGTGACGGCTATGGCGATACCGAGGAACTGCCGTTTTACAAGAATTTCTTTGCTGGTGGGACCAGTACTGTACGCGGTTTCGAGTCGCGATCGCTGGGACCACGGGACACAAGAGCCCCGTTTGACCCGATCGGGGGCGATAAACGCGTGCTGGGCAACGTGCAGTACATTTTTCCCTTTTCAGGCGAAGCGCAGGAGAGTATGCGTGTCAGCCTGTTTGTGGACGCGGGCCAGGCATATGGCCCAGATGACGACGTTGATCTGGACCTGTTGCGTTACTCCACTGGATTGGCGTTTAATTGGTTAAGCCCGGTGGGACCTTTGGCGCTGAGTTATGCGGTACCCTTGAATGATGAGCCATTTGATGAGCTCGAGAGATTTCAGTTTAGCCTAGGCGTGCCATTCAGATAAGCATACAGGAGGAAGTTTTGGAGACGAGAGCTTTTTGTTACAAGTTGTTCGGAGTCTTACTCGTATTCGTCTTTCTTTTGTTGGCGAATGTGGTTTCGGCGCAGGAAATAAAGATTGGCTATGTAAACGCCGTCAAAGTCATCGAGAAGGCACCGCAAGGTGAGGCCGCGTTGAAAAAGCTCGAGTCCGAGTTTGCCCCGCGAGATAAACGGCTTGTGTCGATGCAGAAGGAAATAAAGCAACTGGAGGACGATCTCGAGAAGAACGCACTGATTATGACGGACACAGACCGGCGTGAGAAAGAACGGGGAATCCTCATCATGAAACGAAACCTTAGGCGTGCAACCCAGGAATTCAGGGAAGATTACAATCTGCGTAGAAATGAAGAATTGGCGGTGCTGCAAAAGATCGTCAAGAAGGCAATAGTGGAGATCGCCAAGCAGGAAAAGTACGATCTAATCGTCCATGAGGGGACCATATATGCGAGTAGTACGATCGATATTACTGACAAAGTTCTAGAAAAACTCAGCAAGAAGTCAGAGTAGAAATGGTATTTAAACTCGCTGATCTGGCGCGGCGTTTTAATGGCCAGATCCGTGGCGATCCCGATGTAGAGATCCATGGTGTCGCGACTCTAGATAACGCCGGTCCGAATGACATTACTTATGTCACGAACAAGAAATTCTATGCGGCGCTGTCCAAGACATCGGCGGGCGCTGTAATTCTGACAGCGAACAATGCCGACAAATGCACTGGCAACGCTTTCATCGCAGAAAACCCACGCCTTTGCTTTGCGCAAGTTGCCACCCTGTTTAATCCCCGTATCCCATTCGAGTCTGGCGCGCACCCGACTGCTTGTGTCGCCGACGATGTAACCATTGCAGATAGCGCATGGGTTGGTCCACAGGCCATCATAGAGACTGGCGCTGTCATCGGGAGCGATGCTTTTGTTGGACCAGCGTGTTTCGTCGGTGCTCGATCCGTGATAGGTGCGAACACGCGACTGGTCGCCCGCGTCGTGGTGAATTACGATTGTGTTATCGGCGGGAACTGCTTGTTACATCCAGGAGTCGTAATCGGCAGCGATGGATTTGGTTTTGCTAATAGTGGTTCGACGTGGTTAAAGGTTCCCCAGCTTGGTGGCGTGCGAATTGGCAACGATGTCGAAATCGGGGCAAACACGGCCATTGATCGAGGTACCATGGACGATACAGTTATTGGCGACGGCGTAAAATTGGATAATCTAATTCAGATTGCGCACAATGTTCATATTGGCGACCACACGGCGATTGCAGCCTGCGTTGGTATAGCTGGAAGTACGCGTGTGGGTCGACGCTGCGCCATTGGTGGCCAAGTCGCCTTCTCCGACCATTTGGAGATCGCAGACGATGTGTATATCGCGTTAGGTTCGCGCGTCACAAGTTCGATTAGCGAGCCTGGTGCTTACTCATCCAGTCTAAAAGTAGAGCCGGCAGAAAAATGGAAACGCAACTTGGTGAGACTGTCACAACTTGATGAGATGGCGAAGCGCCTTAAAGCACTGGAGATGGATATAGAACGCCTTTCTGAAGCGAGAAAAACTTGAACAACTTCGACATCGGTCAAATATTGGAACACATCCCGCATCGATACCCGTTTCTGCTGATCGATCGCGTTATCGAGTACAAGAAGGATACATCGCTTACTGCGCTAAAAAACGTCACTATCAATGAACCATTTTTTCAAGGCCACTTCCCGCATCTCCCTCTCATGCCCGGCGTGTTAGTGATCGAGGCGATGGCTCAGTCGACCGGTATTCTCGCCTTTAGGAGCCTAGGTCTAGCACCGGGTACAAGCGGCGCCATATATCTAGTTGGCATTGACAAGGCCCGCTTCCGTCGACCAGTCGTGCCCGGGGATCAATTGAAACTAACTGTGTCCGTAACGCGAAGGATGAAAGGGATCTGGAAGTTCGATGGAGTTGCCTATGTGGACGGAGAGGTGTGTGTAACCGCTGAACTCATGAGTACCTATAGGGCCGAGCCTGAGTGATTCACCCGCAGGCCATTATAGGCTCCAAAGCGGAGTTAGGGAAAAATGTTGAAGTCGGCCCGTTTGCGGTCATTGGTGACGACGTGGAAATCGGCGATAACACATGGATAGGTCCCCATGCAGTTATAAATGGCCCGACACGCATCGGACAAGAAAACAAGATTTATCAGTTCTGCTCTGTTGGCGATGCGCCACAACATGCTAATTATCGTGGTGAACCGACCAGGCTTGAAGTCGGTGATCGAAACACCATACGGGAATACTGTACGTTGAATCGCGGCACAGTGGATGGGGCGGGTGTAACTCGAATCGGCGACGATAATTTTCTTATGGCCTACGTACACGTGGCCCATGATTGTTCAGTTGCTAATCACACGATACTGGTGAATTGTGCTAGCCTGGCTGGCCATGCGGACGTCGGTAATTACGCGATCCTAGGGGGCTTTACCGTCATCCATCAATTTTGCCGTGTGGGCACGCATTCCATCACTGCGTTAGGCACCATCGCGTTCAAGGATATTCCCCCGTACGTGCTGGCGGCGGGCAATGCGGCTGAACCGTATGGCATTAATATTCGCGGCTTGAAGCGGCGCCAGTTTCCACAAAGCACCATTGAGGCCTTGCGAAGCGCGTACAAGACTATCTACAAATCCGGTCTCAAGATCAGCGAAGCTCTGGTTCAGCTGGAGGAGAGGGTGGTCGATCAGCCTGAAGTCAACGAGCTTGTCTCCTTCGTCAAGGCATCAGAACGCGGCATCATTCGATAGCGTGTCAGCTCCAAGGTTACCAGTAAGAATTGGCATCGTAGCAGGCGAGGTCTCTGGTGATGTGCTTGGCGCCGGTTTGATTAAGGCGCTCAAAGAGCGCATTCCCGAAGCGCGCTTCGAAGGTGTATGCGGAGAACGGATGGAAGCAGAGGGATGCAAAGGAATGTTTCCGATGGAGTGGCTATCCATAATCGGGCTAATGGAGGCAGTCGGAAAGTACCCTCAGATCTACTGGATGCGCAAAGACCTCATCAAGCACTTTCTGAGCGATCCGCCCGACCTTTTTATCGGAATTGACGTGCCGGATTTCAACCTTGGCTTGGAACAACGACTGAGGGCGGCCGGGATAGCTACTGTTCATTACGTTAGCCCGACCGTATGGGCGTGGCGCAGTTACCGAATTCACAAGATTAAAAAGGCCGTAGATCATATGCTGACGTTGTTCCCATTCGAAGCGCGTTACTACCAAGAGCATAAGGTACCGGTTACGTTCGTTGGCCACCCACTCGCAGACCTGATCGAAGATACGGTTGACCAGGGTCGCTACCGCAAGGAGCTCGGGCTGCCAGCAGACAAAACGATCGTTGCGCTGTTGCCCGGCAGTCGCGTTAACGAGCTTAATAGGCATGCTGATCTGTTTGTCGAGACTGCTTGCTGGTTGTATCGACGAAATCCATCGCTCCATTTCGTGGCGCCCTTGGCTAGCGCAGAGACGCGTGCGATTTTTGAAGCGGCACTTGAGCGAAATGTGGCCGCCAACTTCCCGATCATGCAGTTGGACGGCAGGTCACGTGAGGCCATGGCGGCATCGGATGTCGTTCTTCTGGCGTCGGGTACAGCGACGCTGGAAGCCGCCTTGTTGAGCCGGCTGATGGTTGTAACCTACAAAGTTTCTGCTCTTACTTATTTCGTAATACGCCTGTTCGCGCATGTTAAGCTTTATTCACTTCCAAATAACTTGGCTGGTTGTCAGCTTGTGCCAGAACTCATCCAAGGGAATGCTGTTCCCGAGAAGTTGGGACGTGCGGTGGAACATCTTTTGGAGCACCCTGAAAAATCTAAGTCCATTATTGACACACTCAAGGGAATGCACGGACAGTTACGTAGAAACGCCAATGAGCGAGCCGCCGATGCCGTTATGCAGGTACTCAGTGCACAGGGAATCGGAGCTTGAAAACAGTTGGTGGTGCTTTGGGGAGCGTGCATAGTTTGCTGGTGGCAGGTGTGGATGAGGCTGGGCGCGGTCCTCTGGCCGGTCCGGTGGTAGCGGCAGCTGTTATTCTCGATGCAGGGAAACCGATCTCTGGCCTGGCGGATTCGAAGACGTTGACGCCCGAGCGACGGGAGATTCTCGCCGCAAGTATCAAGCGGCGCGCATTAGGTTGGGGGTTGGGGCGTGTAGAAGTCGAAGACATCGATAAGATAAATATTCTTCAGGCGAGCTTACTAGCGATGCGACGCGCAGTGGAGGCGATGAGTGTCGTTGCTGACTTAGTACTCGTAGACGGCAATCACGCACCACCGATGGCAGCTAATGTACTGACAGTGAGAAAAGGGGATGCTAAGGTCGCGGCTATCGCCGCTGCGTCTATCTTGGCCAAGGTAACGCGCGATGCGGAGATGCGAACGTTGGATCGCCATTTTCCCGGCTACGGTTTTTCGCGTCACAAAGGATATCCGACGCCGTTGCATTTGCTGGCACTAAAAGTTTTTGGGGTAAGTCCAGTGCACCGAAAAAGTTTCGCACCGGTGCGGCAATTGCTTACCCCCTCCCCCTAACCCCTGACCCCTCCCACAAGGGGAGGGGGAATAAGATCCTTCAGCTAAATCTACCGGCTCACACGAGTTGCATTTCGCGTTTCAATCCGTCGATCAAGACCACCCCTATTCCTCCCCCACTGGGTGGGGGAGGTCAGGAGGGGGCGAGGGGTTAGGGGGAGGGGGTGGGAGTTAGGGGGAGGAGCGGTAATCGAGTGCGTAACCTGAGTGCGCGCCGGCCGCCGCCCTGATCTCTTCCGAACAGGTTCAGTAAAGACTGGAGTTCTTGGCCACGTGATCTTGGTCGCGCGACGCCATTGAACTGCAGGTCTCCGGTTTCAAGAAGTTGCCAGCGCCCCGTGCCAGACAGCTGAAGATCACCGCGTAAGGTGGTCAATTTCAATGCGGCGTCAGCACCGGTGCCGCTGATATCGATTCGGTAGTCACCCAACGGCTGCACACTCGACAGACCACTACTCGCCCCTTCCCAGGTGATTACTGCATTGCCATGTAAACCGTTCTTATCCAAGGTTAAGTGGTCAGCGCTGAATCGTAGACGCCCTTTGGGGGCGAGTAGGCGTGCCGGTGCATAGAATGTACTGGCCATATTGGCGTCGGCACTTATGTGCGAACGCTGCAGTACTATTCGTTTTGGCGTTACACCCACAGCGGCTGCTAAATCACTTTGCGAGCCAGTTGCTTTCAGAGAAACCTGCAGGCGCCCCAGTGGTAGCCAGAGTGGATTTACTCGCCATTCAGTTTGGCCGAGGTCCCGTGGCGTGGACCGAGGAAAGTGGACGATAAGCCTACCGTGGCCAACCCATAGGCTGCCGCGTTCCTCATTAAGATCGACTGTGCCATGGGTAATACGAGCGAGTCCCCAGGATAACCAAGTGGCGGGTACGGTGACGACCAGGAATATAAGGTACGCGGTTACGCCTAAGAACAGATATCCGAACCAGGATTTCTTCATAGCCCTGGACCACGCATTAATAAGCGGGCATTTACTAACCCTGGGTCCGACTGCGCCGTAATTATTGCGGTTTCAGGCCGGATGCCGTTTTGGATTTGAAGTTCTTTGAGCCATCGAAGCAGAGCGTTGAAATCGACACTGTCCAGAGATAGACGTACCGAGTTCGTCTCATCTGGTTCCATGCGTGTGATATTTTCTCTTAACCCACGGCTTTGAGCGGACTGCTCTAGTTTCGTCAAAAGATTCCCAGATGCGATCTTAGCGGGCGCACCGCTACGTAGTTGTGCAACTTGTTGCGCCTGCACCCGCATAAGTGCGAGCTGCGTGCGCTGTTTCGGAACATCGATACGTAGGTTCGGAAGGTCACGCTGCACTGGCGCCCAGACAATGCTATAGCCTAACAGGGCTAATAGGATCACCGCGCCAATGCCTACTATCAAGCGCTCTCGTGATTGCAAGGAATGCCAAGCATTACGCAGTCTATCGAATAGTGGAATATTCATTTTTTAATTGCTTGTCCGTTGGATGCGTAGGCGTCCTTCAACTCCCGAGGCGCGACTGTTTGCGGCAAGTACTTCCACACTGAAAGCGCGTGTGACCCCTAAGTCATTCTTTATCACCTCTAATGCTTGGAAATCGGGCAAATTGAGGTCAATGGTTAATCCGGTGTCGCCGTATTTTAGCGAACGCAACTTCACCGATGAGTTTGACCGTAATGTGGGGGCTATGCCAGCAAGCAGCGGCAAAAAATCGTTAGCACTCGTTTTGCCGCTTTGGCCCTGCAACGCATCTAGGTTGCGTTGCATCTGTGCCGCAGGATCGAGTACTACTTTTTCTCTGGGGAAGGTCTTCTGAAATAGACTGGTCATTGCTTGTTGTTGTGACCGATAGGCGCTCTTGAGTTGCCACCACTCCGACAGATTAAAACCTAGCATCGCCAGAAACCAGATACCTAAGATCAGTGCCGCCGGCCGTAGCGGTTTGAATGTATTGCGCAGTTGGCCGGTCGGCGCAAAGTCACCCTGTAGTAGGTTTAACAGCGTCTGGGCATTTCTGTCGTCCTTGTGAAAAGTATCGTTCGCGATTACCAGGCCCACGCCGAGATCCGAACCCCAGGTTGGGGCATCGAAGCCGGCGGGAGGATCGAAAATTGATAACTGCGATGGCAGCTTACCTTGCTCGCGTGCTTCGTCCAGGGCGGCAACCAGCGTTGCCGGCGGTGTATCCGACAGCGGGCACACGAATCCGCTGAACGGACCCGTGCGTACCCACAACTCGGTGCCGGCAAATGCCACTGACCAGCTGTCGGGCTCTATCGGGAGGGCCAGATTAGCCGGGTACACGCGGGTCGGGCGCAAGCCGGCCTTTGCTAAAACGTCAAGCCAGGTGTTCAGCCGCTCTCGTGAAGTGACCGCGACGGCGAGGGTGCCATCATCCTGTCGATAGTAGGCAAAATGCAGTTGTTGGGGATCGCCTAAAAGTTGGTCTTCCAATGCAAAGGGCAGCGCCTGCGTGATTTTGTTACGACTGCGTGTAGGCAATGTTGCTTGAGTTAGCAGCGTGTCAGCCGGTGGTGTCCAGACAACTACATGCGTTGACTTTAAGTAAGCAGGGATTTCATCAAGATCAGCCGCCTGTCCTTGCGATACGCTTGCGCCGCTTCGCACGTACCAGTCGATCTGCGCGCCGCCTTCAGGCCATCCGCGCGGGAGGAACAACTCGAGCGTGGTTGCGGACACGCGGTGGGGCCGTCGCATTGCGCTCAGCGACCGGCTGGATACTAACCCATTCAATTTCTCACTCAGCGTCATCGCTTCCCTTGCTTTCTTTTGTCACCAGCAATTGTCGTTGTTGCCATAAGATCTTTACCGGCGTCCCCGACGGACGATGTAGTAGTGCAACGGTATGACGCTGTAGGCGTCCGAACGACGTATAGATTACGACTTCAAAATAGCTACTTTTGATATCGTGCGGGACCTTTGGCAACGCTACGTTGGAAGGCAGATGTTTTTTTAGTTGGCCCACATTACTGAACGGATTATCTTTGCGCTGCGATAGTAGGCTTTCCGCTTCAGACAACGGCAAATCGGGAAACATCGCACTAAGAACAGCTAATGGCGCAGTATTGATATTGATGCTCGTCGCTTCGGGTAGAACTGTAATCACGGGGCGAAGTTTTTCAACCGCGTCACGATCGAAGCCCTTTACCAACCGCAGCTCGCCAATGCTCTGGAGAAATTGGTTGGCAGCACGATAGGGTGGCTCCACATTCAAGTAATCGATATCTTCCGCGCCGTTGGGTTGCGTATTGGCATCCGTATCTAACCAATCAATCACCGAGTCGGCAAGTTCAGCCGGCAGTTCTTGGGAGACCAATAGGCGCTGGAAGACCGCTACGTCTTCGTTGCTGATCTGACCGCCGCGCACAAGGTTGTTAAGATTAAATTGTCCCTGAGCGTCAAGGATACGACCGGTAACAAGCCCACGTTCGGCCGGTAGGGGTGGTATGTCTTGCGCCCAGGCTTCGGTGAGCTCATCAATAGCATTGTCTTTCGCATCCTCGGTGAGAATAATCGCGGCCCATTCGAGTGCGCCGCTACGCACAGATTCGGCTTGGGCGCGATCGGAGAGATTCTGCGCCTGTCGCAGCCAGACTTGTTGGCCAAGACTGAGGAATGCGGCTGATGTGGCAACGATGGCAACGACCAACAACGCAGTGACTATTGCTAAGCCTCGTTGTTGTTCAGCGGGCGGGCGAGGAGCACACATAAAAAACGACAGTCTAGCCATTGACGAAAAAGATGCGCTTGAACTCGTTACCATTCGTTAGCGTCAGTGTAACCTCTATGCCGCGTGGCAGCTCCTCCGACGATTCTTCTACTGGCCACACATCGACCCAGTTACCACCCAAACTATAGAAACGCACCTCGAAGGTTTCTACGTCCCTGAGAAGTGGTGACTCGAACGGTTTTGTTTGCGGTGCGCGGTCGAGGACCGGCCACGTAAGGCGTAACAGTACGTTATCCTCTAAGCGATAGCCTACACGTTGGAGGTCGCTGCGTACGCCCTCGCCGAACACTAGTAGCCCGCCGCGGGTTAACTCCAGGGTCGGATCAGCAAGTGCCCGAGTATCAGTCGGTTGGCCGCGTAGCGATGGCAGGGTTGTGCCGTCTATGTCCCGCACGGGTCGGGCCCGCGCTTGCGCCATATCCTCTTCCATGCGCAAGAACGTTAGTGAAAGTGTGCGCCAATACTCTCGCTTCTGTTCGATCTGGTCGCGCTGATCCAGTATCCGATTCAGTGCACCGTAGGCCATCACTGAAAACAGTGCGAACACGCCTATGAACACGATTAGTTCCAATAACGTCACACCGCGCTGGGATTTTTTGAGTTTCATATTCATGGTTTCGCCTGCGGGTCTCGGAGGAACCCGACGAGCTTGGCTAACACGTCAGGCCCATTTTCGTCGCGAATTTCGATCTCAACGCGACGCAACTGTACAATCGGCGTACTGATGACCTTTTCTTGCCAGCGCCAACTCCGACCTGCCATCTCACTGGTTCCGGTGGTGGTCTTGAGAGACGGCCAATCGCGCTCGATGCGATGCATAGTCAGGTGGTCTTGTGCCACCCACATGGCGATGTTGCGATCACGCAGGGCAGCAGTAGTATCGATCGCCTGACTCACGGTGCGGGTAATGGCGGCCAGAGGTATAGCCAGTATTACCAACGCGACTAATATTTCGACGAGCAAGAATCCCGTTTGCTTTTTACGACGTCGCACGGCCTTCTACTAACTGTGTTGATCTAATGCCGTCCCCGATTGACCCGGTAACGCGCCAGGTTGCGGTGCCTTTATTAAAAGTGATCACGAAGTCAGGTATATCACCACTAGGCTGCAGAACGATGCCGATTCCCTCGTCCTGTTCCTTCACGATGCCATCGATCTCTACTTCGCTGATTTTCATGCCGCTCGGGAGTTCACGAGGACGCAGCACATCGTCCTCTTTGGTGAGCGGTTCTAGTGTTCCCTTTTTGGTGAGTTGTAGGAAATGATAGCCACGTTTCTCTACTGCGAGCGCAAACAATTGTCCTTGAAGGATCGACTCCTCCTGCACCGTGTTCAACAGTACGGTAAGTCTTTCTGCTTCCTCCCGCACCTCACCGGCGTCGTCGCCCCCGAGGTTTAGTACCGCCATGCCAGCTATGACTACCAGGAGTAGCATGACGACAATTAGTTCGATTAGCGTGAACCCGAAGACGCGGCACATCGATATCGATTGTCCACGCAGGACCGGTTTGCATAACACGCGCGACCCGAAAGACGTTGGCTGCGAAATCACACTACTCGTAGTCGAGGTTCCAGGAGCCGAGATCGGCGTTAGTACCCTCGCCACCGGGGGCATTATCGCCACCGAAGCTGAATATATCGATTTGTCCATGGATGCCGGGGTTCAGATATTGGTACTGGGCCTGCCAGGGATCTACCGGCAGGCGCTCCAAATAGCCACCTGACTTCCAGTTGCGTGGAATGTTGCCGGTTTCCGGTTTTTGTACGAGGGCCATCAATCCCTGGTCGGTACTTGGATAGGTCCCACTGTCTAGGCGATAGAGCTTCAGTGCACTGATGATGGTGCGAATATCATTCTTAGCGGCGATAATCCGGGCTTGGTCGGGTCGTTGCATGATACGCGGGACCACCATCGCCGCGAGGACGCCTAGTATGACGACCACCACTAGGATTTCGATGAGCGTGAACCCAGACTGATGGGATCGTTTGGTCAACGCTTTAATAGAGGACATGGCTATTCTCATCTGATTAGTTGATTCATTTCAAAGATAGGGAGCAGCATGGCGAGCACGATGAAGCCCACAACGGCGCCGACGACTAAAATCATGACCGGTTCTAACAACGCAGTTATTGCTTTGACCCAATTCTCAAGCTCGCGCGCCTGGGTTTCGGCGGCACGGACAAGCATGATATCCAGGTTGCCGCTTGCCTCACCACTACCGATGAGATGAATAATAAGCGGTGGAAAGAGTTTTGCTTTGCCCAAAGCGCGAGCTAGTCCCGCACCCTCACGAACCTGTCGTAGTGCATCATCAACTGCCGCTCTCATGGGTAAGTTACTTACGACCAGAACGGCTGATTGCATGGCCGGTAACAGAGGGATACCGCTTGACGTCAGAATACCCAGCGTGCTCGCGAAGCGGGCCGCGTTTACACCACGGACTAGCCGACCGACGAGTGGCAACTTCAATAACAAGCCATGCCAATGTCGGCGCATACGTTTGTTGCGTAACATCACGCGTACTCCCACAAAAACAACCGCGATTCCAACCAGCCACCATACTCCACCCGCGCGTACGAAATCGCTGGTCATTATAAGCACGCGCGTAACCAATGGTAATGTTTGGCCCGTGTTTTCGAATACGCGCGTTACCTGTGGCACGACGTTGACCAGCAGAAACCCCACGATCATGATTGCCACCAAGGTGACTAGGGCTGGGTAGATGAATGCCAAGAGGACCTTTTGGCGCAAGGCTTGGCGATCTTCAGTGTAATCGGCAAGTTGATCGAGGACGTGGGTCAACTGCCCGCTGTGTTCGCCGGCTTCCACCATGTGCCGGTAGATATCCGGAAAGGCTTGTGGGAACGCCTCAATCCCGCGGGCTAATGATTGGCCTTCTAAGACACGACCACGCACACCTGCGAGTACCGTGCGAGCGCGTGCAGATTCAGTCTGTTCGATTAGGGCGGTAAGACATTCTTCGATAGTCAGTCCAGCCCCCACCAAGGTGGCGAATTGGCGCGTAAGTAGCGCCAAGTCAGCGCTCGAAATACCACGCCGCCATGAGCGTCTTCCAGGCGTCTTGACTGCAGTCTCGGCCGCGATGATATCGACCTGCAGCGGTGTCAAACCTTTATCACGTAGCGCCGAACGTACCTGGCGTTCGGCGTCGCCTTCGATGACTCCTTTAATGGTACGCCCGCGAAGATCTAGTGCCTGATACTCGAACGCTGCCATCGTCTATTCGCGTGCTACGCGCAAAACCTCCTCTAAACTGGTTACGCCGGCGCGTACCCAGCGCAGCCCATCCTCGCGGATGCCTTGCATCCCGAGCTTTTCGGCCTGTGCCCGCAATCGGCCTTCGCCAGCGCCGTCGTGGATCAAGGCCCGCAATTTGTTGTCCATGGTCAGGAGCTCGAAGATACCGGTTCGTCCTTGGTATCCTGTTTGTACGCAGGCAGTACAACCACCGGGGCCGAATATCTGTTGTTCACGTTGACTATCGCCCTCGTCAATAAGTCTGGCCTCAGCCGCGTCGGCGACGCGAGCCACACGACATTCCAGACAAAGTTTTCGTACTAAGCGTTGGGCCAGCACCCCAAGCAGGCTGGACGCGACCAGAAACGGTTCAACCCCCATATCGACGAGTCGTGTTACGGCCCCGACCGAATCGTTGGTGTGCAACGTTGCGAGTACGAGGTGGCCAGTTAGACTTGCTTGCACCGCAATCTGTGCGGTTTCGAGGTCGCGAATCTCGCCGATCATGATGATGTCCGGATCTTGTCGCAGGATTGCCCTTAGTGCGCGCGCAAAACTCAGATCGATCTTACTGCTTACCTGGGTTTGACCAATACCATCGAGGTCATACTCGATCGGGTCCTCGACGGTCATTATGTTGTTGCTGTTTGTATCCAGCCGAGACAGCGCCGCATAAAGTGTCGTGGTTTTGCCCGAACCGGTTGGTCCTGTTACTAAGAGGATGCCGTGCGGTTGATGAATGAGATGGTCGAGCGTCTCCAATAGCTCATCGGACATCCCCAGGCCCGTCAAATTCAGACGTCCTGCCTGCTTGTCTAGAAGGCGCATGACGACGCGCTCGCCGTGGCCGGTAGGTAGGGTCGACACACGCACATCTACCGGGTGTCCGGCTACGCGCAGCGTAATACGACCATCCTGTGGCAGTCGCTTCTCGGCAATATCTAGGTGGGCCATGATCTTGATTCGCGACACGATCACTTGGTGTAGGGCCTGTTGCGGTTCTAGCACATCGCGAAGCACACCATCGATACGCAGGCGTGCTACCGACCGGGTCTCGAACGGCTCTAGGTGAATATCGGAAGCGCCGTCGCGTACCGCTTGGGTCAATAGCGCGTTTATAAGGCGTACGATTGGGGCGTCGTCTTCGCTCTCTAGCAGGTCGGCGACCTGAGGCAGGCTTTGAGCCAGTTCCGCAAGATCGCGATCGCCATCCATGTCGTCGACGATCTGCATGGCCTGGCTCATGCCGCGTTCATACGCCTGGCTTAGAGCCGCTTCGAAGGCATCGATGGCCAGTTCCCGTAGATGGATCGCTTGGCCCAGCGCACGTTGCAGCTCTGATAGTACCGCGCTACTAACCCCGGGGCGTGCCCAGATTTCAATACCGCTATCAGTCTCGCGCGCACTAATAACGCCATGACGTTTGGCGAAATGGTAAGGCAGGCGTTGCGTGCACTGCAGGTCCAGCGCCTGGGGATCGGGGGCGGCATCCATGGAAAAATCCGGCCTTAAGTATCGATGCTAAGAAGTATAATCGTTAACGCCCGGGTCAGGAGGACCCAGTAGCCCATCGCCCTCGAGGGCGTTGGCTGGCTCTTCCTCGTAATCGCTTTCCGCGGCGGGGTCGCGTACCAATGTCCCGGGCGTGAAACGGTCTAAGGTGTCCGACGGCGTCGGATCGAGGGCACGTTTCTCGCCTAGGATATAATCGTAGCGATCCGCCGTGAACCTGTGAGTGTCTTTTGCCATACGCACGATTTTCGGGCGCAAGAAAACCATCAAGCTCGTCTTTTGTTTGTCCTTCGACCGGTTTCGGAACAGGGCTCCTAAGAAGGGAATGCGGCTCAAACCCGGCACGCGCTGATCGTTTACCATGAAGCGGTCATCGACCAGGCCACCCAGCACCACGGTGTTACCATCGTCGACCGATACCGTCGTTTCTATGACACGCCTCCTCGTTGTAATATCTGTTGCCCCGCCGACCGGCACCTCGTCGACATTGGAGACTTCCTGATAGATTTCCAACTTGATGACGTTGCCCTCGGAGATCTGTGGTTTTACCCGCAGGATGAGGCCGACGTCCTGCCGTTCAACCGTCTGAAACGGGTTTACCGTACCGCCCGTGCCGGTGGCCTCGGCAAAGCTCCCGGTCACGAATGGGACGTTTTGTGCCACCGTGATCTTGGCCTCGGTATTATCCAGGGTCAAAATATTCGGCGTCGATAAGATCGTGCCATAACCTTCTGACTCCAGTGCAGTCGCAAGGGCGCTCAGTCCACGCACGGTTTTGCCGTTCGGCAGCGTGGTCTCGCTGCCCAATATGGCCAAGGTCAGGCCGGCGACGCCAGCTAGTGCGAGAGGGTCAGCCAGCACTGCCCCTAGGCTCACCTGGCCGGCGGGAAAATTGACGAGCGAAGCGGCCTCGGTGTCGCCGCTCGAGCCTGCCCCCGCCCACTGAACCCCTATTTCTGATAGCTTGTCGGTGCGTATATCCACGATTAGCGTTTCCACCAGCACCTGAGCGCGACGGATATCGAGTTTTTCGATGACGGAACGCAGGTTGTTGTACACCGCATCGGGTGCTCTGATGATCAACGCGTTGGTTCCTTCATCGGCCTGAATCAACGAGCCAGCGGCAGCAACGCCTGTGGCCGCTGCTTGTCCGGCGGCAGCGGTTGGTCGCGCCCTTCCCTCGCTGACCAATAGGCCGCGTAGAATCTCTGCGAGTTGCACCGCCTCCGCGTTCTTCAGATATACAACGCGTGTCTGGCCGCCGGCCTTAGCGGGCACATCCAGTTTACTGATGAGCGCACGGAGCTGGGTCAGTCGGCCGGGGTTGTCGGTACGCACGAGCAGGCTGTTGGTGCGCAGGTCAGGCACAATACTCAAACGTTGACTACCGATTGCGGCCCGGGCTGCGGTTTGTTGGCCCGCCACCCGCGCTGGCCCGGCGGCGGTGGCACTCAGACGGCCGATTAGGTCCGCGATATCCAGGGCCGAGGCGTGTTCTAGGGCTATCACCGTAACTTCGGAACTGACAGGTTGGTCTATGTCGTCAATAATGCGAAGCAGGCGGCGAACGTTGTTGGCGTAGTCGGTAATGATCAACGCATTGGCGGGTGTATAGGCCGACAGCTGGCTAGTGGGTGCCATCAGGGGTCGCAGCAACGGCACCATCTGTGTCGCCAAACCATGCTGAATGACAACCACATGGGTAGCCATCTGCTCGCCACCGCGCGGCGTATCGTCTTGGCTTACGTTCGCATTTTGCTTGCCTTCGGCTACGGGGACGATCTTGACGGCGCCGCCGGGACTGCTGACAGCAGTAAAGCCTTGGGCCTTAATTGCGGACACAAAGATCTGATAGGCTGCGCCCTTGGACACGGGTTTTGCGGAGATAATCGTAACCTTGCCTTTTACCCGCGGGTCTAGAATAAAATTTCGGCCCGTCATTTGTGAAACGGTTTTTACAACTGCTTGGATATCCGCCCGTTGAAAATTGAACAGGACTTCGCCCTTGCGTAGTATCGGTGCTGCCTCTTTGGTAGCGCCGCCGGTGGTTTGGGCGCCTGAATCGGACGCACAGAACCACACAAAGCCCAATAGTAGAATCCAGGCAAGGTGCGTGTGTCCTGCGCGAAGACTTTGCATTTTATTGAATCGTATATTGCAGTTGTTGTATTTGACCCGCGCGCATCACTTCTAACTGGACACCGGTCAGTTCGTCAACGCCACCGAGTTGCTGATAAACTTCAAGAACCTGATCGACGGTATTGACGCTGCGGCCATTTACACCACGGATAACATCACCGACCTTGAGTCCGAGTTTTTCGTACAAGCTACCCGGCTGAATTTGACGCACGAGAAAACCGCCGCCGGCGTTAGGCACCATTAGCGCCTGACGAAAGAGGTCCTGATCGCGTAGCTGTTCATTCAAAGTTGCCCGGTCGATCGTAAAGGTGTTGTTGCCTTGTGCCTGGATCCCGCCCCCAGCCCCTGAGGTCGGTTGTTCGGCTCCCGGTGTCTTCAAGAGTGATGCGGCGGCGTCTTCTAACAGCAGCGCCTCGGTGACCCCACGCCGCTCTATAATTGCTCGATCTGGATACACCGCCTGCAGGGTGACCCCCCGGGTTAATTCATCGCCGATGGCAAAAGGAGTCTCCGGTTCATCGTTAACCTTTATCAAGGCAAGGCTATCATCACCTGCTGCTACCACCCCCGTCAGTATCATGTTGAGACTGCTCTCGGGGATGTCCTCAATGGGCGCGGCGGTAGGCGCTACTTTGGTGGCTGCTTTTCCAAAAAGATGGCCAGCCAACAGGTCTTGTATGTCGAGGGTTGCCGTCTTAGTCTGGGCCAGACCGCTGGTGCTGGTGATAGCAGGCGTCTTGGGGGGTGTAAAAATGCGCCAAGTCCATTGCGCCATACTGTAGGCGAGTAGCAAAACGGCGGCCATATTTAGGGCAACTGGGAACCATTTGCGACCAGGGAGCTGTTTAAGGCTCTCCCAGAGGGCGGCGGGCCTGAGTCCGGCCGTGGCAAGCGGGTGTGTAGTTGCCATTCTAATCTCAAATTATATATAGGCGTACCGAAAACACCTAACAAATAACTGAAAAAAGTGCCAATAAGCTGCTGATTAAATACGATTCATTCACAAAATCGTTTCAAAATGATCTTTAATGTCTGACTATCCGGAACCAAGAATGTTCTTGTGCGGGTCGCTTCTGCCCCTTTCCCGCGTCAGCGATTTGATGTGAAATTACACCCGTGCGCACTGGCTTCGTCCACCTTCACGTCCATTCTGAATTTGCTCTTGCCGATGGCATGATAAGCGTGCCGAATCTTGTGGCCGCCGCCGCCAAGCGGGGGATGCCGGCGGTGGCCATCACAGATCTTGCCAATCTGTTCGGGTTAGTGAAGTTCTACCGGGCCGCGGCGGCGGCTGGTATTAAGCCCATCGTGGGTACCGACGCCTGGTTGGAAAATCCTGTCGATGGCCACAAGCCTTACCGATTGACAATCTTATGCCAAGACAAAACCGGGTACCGTAATCTGTGCCAGCTCCTAACGCGGGCGTACACGGAGTGCCAACATGCCGGCAGACCGTGTATTCGCCGCGATTGGTTTCGACAACATGGCGCCGGGCTAATTATCTTATCGGGCGCGGAGGATGGAGAAATTGGACAGGCATTGTTGTCGGGTAACCATGCGCTTGCGGGCCAACTTGCCGATGAATATGCGTCGCTATTCCCAGGGCGCTTCTACTTGACCCTTAGGCGCATCGGCCAGCCCATGCAAGAGGAGTCGGTACACGCGACGGTAAACTTAGCGCAACGGGTTCGTTTGCCAGTCGTTGCAACAAATAGTGTCTGTTTCTTGGACACCGCTGATTTTGGCACCCATGAGATCCGCGTCTGTATTCAAGACGGGCGCACCCTAAGTGACAGCCGTCGCCCACGTCTCTATACCGAGCAGCAGTATTTTCGCTCAATCGAAGATATGGCTGAGTTATTCAAAGATATCCCGGAGGCTTTGGAGAACACGGTAGAGATTGCCAAGCGGTGTAATCTGCGTCTCGAATTTGGGCGTTATTTCCTGCCCGATTATCCGGTACCTGCTGGTATGACCATCGATGAATCGCTTAGACAGGGGGCGGCCGAAGGGCTAGCGACGAAACTCTCATCGTTGAGCGATAGCGCACGCGAACCGTATAACAAGCGTCTGCAGCACGAGCTTGATGTCATTGTCAGGATGGGTTTCTCTGGATATTTTCTGATTGTGGCTGACTTTATAAAGTGGGCTAAGGGCAATGATGTACCGGTGGGACCGGGCAGAGGTTCTGGCGCTGGTTCTCTTGTCGCCTGGGCATTGTCGATCACTGACCTTGATCCGATCAAACATGATCTGTTGTTCGAGCGTTTCTTGAACCCGGAGCGCGTTTCACTGCCGGACTTCGACATCGATTTCTGCATGGAAGGGCGTGACCGTGTGATCGATTATGTCACTCAGCGTTACGGTCAAGATAGGGTGTCACAGATTATCACGTATGGCACCATGGCGGCGAAGGCGGTAGTCCGCGATGTTGGCAGGGTGATGGATCACCCGTATGGTTATGTCGACAAGCTAGCAAAGCTGATTCCGTTCGAACTCGGGATCACTCTCGACAAAGCCTTGGCGCAAGAGCCAGTGTTGCGAGAGCGCTACGAGCAAGAGGAAGACGTGCGCGAGCTCATCGATACTGCCCGCGCACTCGAAGGTTTACCACGTAACGCGAGCAAGCACGCTGGGGGTGTCGTTATTGCACCATCCGCGCTCACCGATTACATGCCTCTGTATTGTGAGCAGGGTGGTAAACAACTTGTGACGCAATTCGACAAAGACGATCTAGAAGCGTTGGGGCTTGTCAAGTTCGACTTCCTAGGTTTGCGAAATCTTACGAGTATTGATAAGGCCGTCAAGGCCATCAATGCTCAGCGCCGATTGAACAACGAACTACCGGTGCAAATCGAACAATTACCCCTAGAAGACGAAAAAACGTTCGCATTGTTGAAGTCATGTAAGACAACGGCATTGTTTCAGTTGGAATCGCGTGGCATGAAGGACCTTATTCAGCGACTACAGCCAGACCGTTTTGAGGAGATCGTCGCGTTGGTGGCGTTGTTTCGGCCAGGCCCACTGCAGTCTGGGATGGTCGACGATTTTATTGCGCGTAAACACGGTCGTGCACGTATCGAGTATCCACACCCAAGTCTCGAGCCCATCCTGAAGCCAACCTATGGCGTGATTCTGTACCAGGAACAGGCCATGCAGATTGCTCAGGTACTCTCTGGTTACTCCCCGGGGAAGGCCGATGTCTTACGTTATGCCATGGGTAAGAAGAAGCCAGAGGAGATGGCACTGCAGCGCGAAGGGTTTGTCGGTGGCGCCGTGGCGCGCGGCGTTAACCAGCGACTAGCCTCGCAGATATTCGATTTAATCGAGAAGTTTGCTGGCTATGGTTTTAATCGTTCGCACTCAGCTGCCTACGCTTTGATCGCGTATCAAACTGCGTGGCTAAAGGCTCACTATCCCGCTGCCTTCATGGCCGCTGTGCTTTCCACTGATATGGACAACACGGACAAAGTGGTGACCATGATGGCGGAGTGTCGAGATTTATCATTAGAAGTCGTTTCGCCCGATATCAATCGCTGCGAATATGAGTTCGTGGCCGTTGATGATAAAACCATTCTTTATGGGCTTGGAGCAATCAAGGGTTTGGGGCGATCTGCGATTGATGCGCTCTTGGGGGCCCGTAAGCAGGGCGGGATGCTTAAGGATCTGTTTGATCTGTGTAAACGTGTCGATCTGCGTCGTATAAATCGACGGGTGCTGGAATCGTTCATTCGTGCTGGCGCGATGGATAGTCTGGGCATGCATCGGGCGGCGCTAATGGCAAATCTGGGGAGCGCTGTGCAGTTAGCTGGCCAGCACAACAGGAATCAAGAAACGGGACAGGACGATATGTTCGCGATGGCAGTCGACACCGTTGACCAACCCCTTGTGGACACACCTGAGTGGAGTGAGGAGAAGCGCCTGGAGGGCGAGAAAGAAACACTAGGGTTATATCTAACGGGCCATCCGATCGAACGCTTTGCGCACGAGTTGGCTGATATGACCCACACCACAATTGCTGATCTCAAACCGAGCCAAGATCGCAAGGTCGTCGTTGCGGGTCTTGTCGTTGCCACGCGAACCATGCGTACCCGACGAGGTGACCGAATGATGTTTCTTACGCTAGATGATCGCAGTGGGAGACTGGAACTCGCGGTATTTTCTGAGCTTTACGCGCGCTATCGAGACCTGCTGGTGAAAGACAACCTGTTGGTTGTTAGCGGGGCGGTTAGTGTCGATGAATACACGGGTGGTTTTAAGATGAGCGCGGAGGAGATTTACAATATTTCACAGGCACGCGCTGCGCTGGCGTCAAAGCTGGTAGTGGATATAGATGCAGAGCTTGCACAGAATGGCTTTGTGGAGGAGCTAAAAAAGATCCTCGAGCCTGCAAGTCGGGGACGCTGTCCCGTCTATTTGAACTATCAAAGTGAGGCGGCCCAGGCCGAGATTGCCCTGGGCGAGGAGTGGAAGATCGATCCTTCAGATCATGTTCTGGACAGCCTCTCGCAAATGGCGGGGGCTGGCAGTGTTCACGTGATCTATCCTTAGAGTATGTTTGACCACACAACAGGGACCGGTGGCCGATGATAAGTAACTATCTCGATTTCGAGCAGTCTATTGCCGAGTTAGAAGCGAAAATCGAAGCACTGCGATTCGCGAGCAAGGACAGTGATATCAACATTAACGAGGAGATCAAGCGGTTAAAGGCTAAAAGTAATAAACTGACCGAATCTATCTTTTCATCGCTGGGATCCTGGCAAATCTCGCAACTGGCTCGTCATCCGCAACGCCCCTACTCGTTGGATTACATTGATCGGATCTTTGCCGATTATCAGGAGTTACATGGTGACCGCCTGTTTGGCGATGATGCAGCGATGGTTGGCGGACTCGCGCGATTAGACGACCGGCCAGTTGTGGTTATTGGCCACCAGAAAGGTCGCGACACTCGCGAAAAGGTAGAACGCAACTTTGGAATGCCACGACCCGAAGGGTACCGTAAGGCGCTGCGACTTATGCAAATCGCGGAACGTTTTCGCTTACCAGTCATAACGCTGATCGATACGCCCGGCGCGTATCCAGGCGTTGGTGCTGAAGAACGAGGCCAGAGCGAAGCGATTGCTCGAAACCTTTACACCATGAGTAAGTTAAGGACACCGATTGTTAGCGTGGTGATCGGGGAAGGTGGATCTGGCGGTGCGCTTGCCATTGGTGTCTGCGATCGCCTATTAATGTTGCAGTACGCCACCTATTCTGTTATTTCGCCAGAGGGGTGTGCCTCGATTCTTTGGAAGAGCGCCGATAAAGCCACCATTGCAGCAGAAGCCATGGGAATCACGGCGCAAAAACTAGAAAAGTTCGGTCTAATCGATGAAGTAATCCCGGAGCCTTTAGGGGGGGCGCATCGCGATATCAATTTGATGGCGCGGACGCTTGCTACCGCACTATCTTCCGCACTTGGTGAATTGTGTGACCTCCCGATACAGGAGCTACTAGATAAACGCACTACGCGTTTGATGCAATACGGACAGTTTGAAGAAAACTGAATCTGGATTCTCCGTTGATGCGCTCAGGCGAATCCTCAGTGAGCGTTTAGGCGAAGTTGCTACGTTAAAGGTCGCCTATAGTGGCGGCATTGATTCCCATACCCTGTTACATGCCCTATGCCAGTTGCGAACTACAACGGGCTGGAAGATTAGCGCGCTGCATGTGAATCACCGGCTACAGGCCGAATCAGACAAGTGGACTGAGCATTGTCTGCGGGTGTGCCGCGATTTAGACGTATCGTGCGTGGCCGGCCGAATTCAAGTTGAAGACCGCGATGACGAAGGTCTAGAGGCCGCCGCCCGACGTTTGCGATACGCATGGCTTGCGAAGCATGTTGATCATGGTGATGTGCTAATGACGGCGCATCATCTAGACGATCAGGCGGAGACGATATTACTTCAACTGCTGCGAGGCAGTGGGGTGCGCGGGTTGGCAGCGATGTCGATAATTTGTCGATTTTCTGCCGGCAAGTTGATGCGGCCCTTATTAGAATTCGAACGAAGCGAATTGGAAGCATACGCCAAGCGCAACAGTTTGCGTTGGGTTGAGGATGCCAGCAATCGTGATGTGCATCGTTCGCGCAACTTCATTCGTCACCGAGTGGTACCCATGCTTGAACAACATTGGCCGCAGGCCAAGCATGCCCTTGTGCGTGGCGGGCGCCATGCGGGTGAGGCAACGATACTGTTGGACGCGATCGCGCTTGAAGACATGGAGTCTTCGATTGCAGCTCAGGGCGGTTGCGAGGTCGATGCTGTGCTGTTGGTGCCGGTGTTGTTAAACTTATCATCGGAGCGCCGACGCAACGTGCTGCGCTATTGGATTCGGCAGCTCAATCTACCACCGCCTTCGACCCTGCACATGAACCAAATCGACGATGTTGTCGTTAAGTCGACGCGATCGCGGCATGCGGCCGTGGCCTGGCCGGGGGCCGAGGTGCGGCGTTATCGGAGTCAATTGTTCGCGATGAAACGCCTGACAGATCCGGATCCTGGCTTGAAAGTGGCGTGGAACCTGCGCCAACCGATCGAGGTCCCGGGCACTGGATATGTACTAAAGTGCGTGGAGTCGATAGGCAACGGTCTCTCCCGTGAAAGAATCGGCAAGGGTGCGATTACGGTACGGTTGCGACGAGGTGGTGAGATTTGTCGTTTGCCCGGACGCTCGCACCACCACAAGCTCAAGAAGCTATTGCAGGAGGCGGGGGTTCCCCCTTGGCAGCGTCAGCGTTTGCCGCTGATCTTTGTCGATGATGATTTGGCGGCCGTCGCCGATCGCTGGGTATGCGCGCCCTACGCGGCCAGGCCCGATGAGCCCGGCCTACAGGTGGCGTTAGGCAAGGCCAAAATAGGCCCTGAGGTTGATTCGGTTGTGTAAATGCCGCGCATCTGGTACTTTGTTTCCCCGTTCAGGTTTGGTGTCGAAATCCTACTCAACACGCTCTACCCGCTGCCGATTTGTGCAATGCGTCGCAGTTTTAGGCGTGACACCTTACTAGACGGGGGCTAATGACGAAGTTCGTATTCGTGACTGGTGGTGTGGTTTCCTCCCTTGGGAAGGGAATCGCGTCTGCTTCCTTGGGCGCCCTCCTTGAAGCCCGTGGCCTTAAGGTCACGCTGCTTAAGTTAGATCCCTATATCAACGTCGACCCGGGTACTATGAGCCCATTCCAACACGGTGAGGTGTTTGTCACCAACGATGGCGCCGAAACCGATCTGGATCTAGGTCATTATGAGCGTTTCGTACGCACCACCATGACCCAACGCAATAACTATACGACCGGCCGTATCTATGAAAGCGTCATTCAGAAGGAACGCCGCGGCGACTATCTTGGCGCCACCGTACAAGTGATTCCCCATATTACCGACGAGATCAAACACTGCATCATGCAGGGCGCGGCTGACGCTGACGTGGCATTAGTCGAGATAGGCGGAACGGTAGGTGATATTGAGTCGCTACCGTTCTTAGAAGCAATACGGCAGATGGGGATCGAACGTGATCGTCGTGATGTCGCTTATATTCATTTGACGTTGTTACCGTTCATTGCAGTCACGGGCGAAATGAAAACCAAGCCAACGCAGCATTCGGTCAAAGAGCTCCGTTCTATCGGTATCCAGCCGGACGTATTACTGTGTCGAGCTGATCGTCCGCTACCGGATAATGAAAGACGAAAGATTGCGTTGTTTACAAATGTGCCGGCCAAGGCTGTCATTTCAGCCGTCGACGTAGACAGCATCTATAAGATCCCCGTAATGCTGCACAAGCAAGGGCTTGATGAGATTATTGTGGACAAGCTGGGCATCGACGCGCCTGCGGCTGACCTATCTGATTGGCAAGGGGTTGTCGACAAAATGGAACATCCGGAGGCTGAGGTCACGGTCGCCATGGTTGGCAAGTATGTGAATCTCGCGGATTCCTACAAGTCCTTGTCGGAGGCGTTGGTGCACGCAGGCATTCACACACGTACTCGCGTCAATATTCGCTACGTCGATTCAGAGGAAATACACGGGCCTGATTCAAAGGCGTTCGAAGACGTCGATGCGATTCTAGTTCCGGGCGGCTTTGGCGAACGTGGTATCCAGGGAATGGTCAATACGGCTGAGTATGCGCGTGTCAATGAAATCCCTTATCTAGGAATCTGTCTTGGTATGCAGGTTGCGGTCATTGAATTCGCGCGCAACGTTGCCGGCATCGAGTCTGCGCAGAGTACAGAGTTTGATCCCAACACCGAAGCACCAATCATTGCATTGGTAACAGAATGGAACAACGCCGATGGCAGCAAAGAGCTTCGTAGCGCCGACAGTGACCTAGGTGGCACCATGCGACTTGGTGGCCAAGCTTGCAAGCTCACACCTGGCTCGCGCGTGCGTACTATGTATGGTGAGGACGTGATCGTTGAACGCCATCGACATCGTTACGAATTCAACAACCAGTACCGTGAGCACCTGCAGGAAAAAGGACTTGTGATTGCGGGCACGTCTTTTGAGGACTTATTGGTTGAAATAATCGAAATACCTCAGCATCCGTGGTTCGTCGGTGTTCAGTTTCACCCAGAGTTTACCTCCACCCCCCGCGATGGCCATCCGCTGTTCAAAGGGTACGTTACCGCAGCGCGTGCACGGCGGATGGCGTTAACGGAAAAACGAGTTGCGGCGCGATGAAGTTATGTGGCTTTGAGGTCGGGCTTGATCGCCCGATGTTTCTCATTGCAGGACCGTGTGTCATCGAATCACGCGAACTGGCGCTTGACACTGCGGGCATCTTAAAAGAGATCTCCGATCAGCTCCAAATTCCGTTCATCTACAAGTCTTCTTACGACAAAGCCAATCGGAGTTCACATAAGTCATTCCGCGGCCTGGGTATGGAGCAGGGCCTAGCGATTTTGGAAACGGTCCAGCAAGAGATCGGTGTTCCTGTATTGACTGATGTTCATGATGTGGGCGAAATAGAATCAGTCGCCAGCGTAGCTGATGTTTTACAAACGCCGGCGTTTCTTTGTAGGCAGACAGAGTTTATTAGAGCAGTAGCTGCTTCTGGAAAGCCGATGAACATTAAAAAAGGCCAGTTTCTCGCACCCTGGGAAATGAAAAATGTGGTAGCCAAGGCTATCGAGGCCGGCGCCCAGGATCGCGTGCTTGTGTGCGAGCGCGGCGCGAGTTTTGGTTATAATAATCTCGTGTCGGACATGAGGGCGGTCGTCATTATGCGCGACACGGGTTGCCCTGTGGTTTTCGATGCCACCCATTCCGTACAGCTGCCCGGAGGCCAAGGGACATCGTCCGGCGGACAGCGAGAGTTCGTACCTGCGCTCGCACGCGCGGCAGTGGCGGTAGGTATTTCTGGGTTGTTTATGGAGACCCATCCCGACCCTGACCGCGCCCCTAGTGATGGACCTAACCAATGGCCGTTAGCGAGGATGCGTGAGCTACTGGAAACGTTGATTGCACTAGATAGGACGGTGAAAGCGAGCAGCGCGTTGGAATTAGAGGCTGGATCTGGATAATCCATCGGGCCAGGGGACGGCGATCAAACTACGATGTCAAAGATAATTGGCATACACGCACGTGAGATCTTGGACTCCCGCGGCAATCCCACCGTTGAGGTCGATGTTGAGCTTAAGTTCGGCGCCTTTGGCCGTGCCTCGGTACCTTCCGGTGCATCGACTGGCGAACGCGAGGCCGTGGAATTGCGCGATCGCGATCAAACTCGATACGGCGGTAAAGGCGTATTGAAGGCGGTCAGTCACGTTAACGAGGACATCTGTACGATATTGCTCGGCATGGATGCATGCGACCAAGCAAAGATCGATAACGCCATGTTAGAACTGGATGGCACTGACAATAAACAGAGATTGGGTGCCAACGCCATTCTTGGCGTATCGCTGGCAGTGGCACGGGCGGCGGCGCGACACGTTGATCAACCATTGTATCGTTATCTGGCTAAGAAAGATGACTTTCGCATGCCAGTGCCGATGATGAATGTCATAAACGGTGGCGCGCATGCAAATAATAACGTGGATCTGCAGGAATTTATGATCGTGCCGGTGGGCATGGAGAACTTTTCCGATGCCTTGCGCTGTGGGGCTGAGATATTTCACTGTTTGAAGACATTGTTAATAGAACGACGTTTAAGCACGGCCGTCGGTGACGAAGGCGGTTTTGCGCCCGATCTTTCCTCAAACGAGGTCGCACTACAGATCATCGTCGAAGCGATTGAGAATTCTGGTTATAAGTTTGGTGAGGACGTATTGATTGCGCTAGATTGCGCGAGCTCGGAGTTCTTTAACGGCAAGAGTTACGAGCTGACGTCGGAAGGCTTGAGTCTTAGCGCCAAGGACATGGCCGACTTACTGGCAAAGTGGGTGGACAAATACGCGGTCGTCAGTATTGAAGACGGTATGAGCGAACATGATTGGGATGGTTGGGCGCTATTGACAGAAGGCTTGGGAAAGAAAGTACAGATTGTGGGCGACGACTTGTTTGTCACCAACACACAAATCCTTCAAAAGGGTATTGATGCGGGTATTGCCAATTCCATCTTAATCAAGGTCAATCAGATCGGCACATTGACTGAAACCCTCGCTGCCATCGAGATGGCCGAAAACGCTGGGTATACAGCGGTGATTTCTCACCGTTCGGGCGAAACAGAGGATACGATTATCTCTGATATCGCAGTGGCGACGGGGACTGGGCAGATTAAGACTGGCTCTCTATCGCGCTCTGATCGAACTGCCAAATACAATCGTTTGCTGCGAATAGAGGAGGAGCTGGGTGCATCGGCACAATATCCAGGTCGGCAGGCATTCGCGGCGCTACGCTGACATTAATAGTATTCGACGGGCACAGGATCTTCTTCTAAGATAAAAATATGCGATTCATTCAAATCACCTTGCTGGGCCTGTTCGTGGCGCTCCAGTATCCGCTGTGGTTCGGCAGTGGGAGCCTGTCCACGGTTTGGCGTCTGCACGAACAAGTCGATACCCAAAAGATCGAGAACGCACGGTTGGCTGAGCGTAACAACGCGCTAATTGCTGAAGTGATTGATCTCAAACACGGCTTGGATGGAATTGAAGAGCGGGCACGCGCAGAGCTTGGCATGGTGAAGGAAAACGAGACGTTCTTCTATGTTGTCGAGAGCCCGACTCACTGACGTACTAGGTCGTCAAGCGAGTAGGGCAGATCTTCTATAGAAAGTCTGGCCTCCTGATCACCACTCAGGTAAAGCGAGCCTTCCTGTACACTACTCTTATGGATCACCGCGAGCATGTCGTAACCGCTCTCTGGCGAACACCGCGCGTCGACGACCGTACCTACCGTCTGACCGGGTAGGTCGGGGGTATGGATTGCATCACCCGGTCGCGGAACCTGTTGAGTCGTGAACACGTGTGCGCGATACATGCGCTGCTTTAGTTTACCGAGATATTGCATGCGCGCGACAATTTCTTGCCCGGTATAACACCCTTTACCAAAACTTACCCCACCGAGGATCTCCAAATTCGCCATCTGCGGTATAAACGCCTCTGAAGTCTCTCGATAAACGTTTGGTAACCCTGCCATGATGTCGAGCCACGCCCAAGCGGGTGTGCCCACTGGGCGGCAATCTTGCCCAAGCCCGTCCCACAGGCGCTTGGCGGTCGCCAACGTTGTGACAATCTCGAAACGCGGCTGGATACCCGGTAGTCGCAGAACGATCAGGTCACCCTCGGCGATGCAGGCCATATCGTCGTCGGGAACAATACCGAGTTGCCGATCGATGATAGCCACCGCTTTGGGACCAGCAACGCCAATGTGTTGGAGCTCCTCATCCGCGCTGACCAGCTTTACGTCGGCGCGTAGCACGTACATCCGTAGCCGAGTTAGGATCGTATCGAGCAGGGGTGCTGGTAGTTGCAGGAGATAGTGTTCGTCCTGCATAAGGATACGGAAGACAGACAGCATTCGCCCTTTGGGGTTACAGTAGGCGCTCAGCTGGCTGTGTGATTCGTCGACCAACCGAATATCGTTGGTGAGCTGGCCCTGTAGAAAAGTGGTTGCGTCATCCCCGTAGACTCGTATTAAGGAGAAGCTGGAGAGGTCTGCCACAATATCATTGGTAGCGGTAGCCTGTATCTCCTTCTGGGGATCGCCGAAACTCTCGATTCTGTCGCCTTGCACAACGGCGCCAGCGTCTAACAAATGCGCTCTCCACTCTACGTTCACAAGCATACCTTCTCGGTCGTTAGAATACCGAAAATGTAGCGAATTTGGTATGCGGCGGGAACTGGCTGCGTACCGGACAGGGTTCGTGTATACTCATTTCGACATCACGTGAAAATAATAACGGCATGGAAACCGTCAAGAAGCGTCCAGTCTACCTCAATCTATTCAAAATACGACTCCCCATCGGTGGGGTGGCATCCATTGCTCACCGGATCACTGGGGCCCTCCTTGTCTTGCTATTGCCGGTCGCGATTTATCTCTTGGCGCTATCGCTGGAGAGTCTGGCTGGTTTCCATAAAGCGGTAAGTTTCCTTACGTCTGCACCAGGTCGGGTCATTGTTTTGTTGTCCGTTTGGCTTTTTGCGCAACACTTTTTTTCCGGTATTCGACACTTGCTATTAGATATAGATATTGGCGCAGAGAAAGACACGGCACGTGTGGGGGCATGGCTTACTTTTTTGGCTGCGGGTGTGACGCTAGTCGTTCTGGGTTTCTGGATACTATGAGGCTGCGGCCAACCGGCAGCGCACATACCGGGCTCGGCGAGTGGCTGTTACAGCGCTTGAGCGCGGTCTACATGGGAGTATTCGTCATCTATCTGGCACTGCGTTTCGCCATAGATCCTATCAGCGACTATCTCACATGGCGTGACTGGTTTCTTGCTGGGCCGGTACGCATCGGCTTCGCATTGTTTTTTGTAAGCACACTGATCCATGCATGGATTGGCATGCGTAGCGTATTTATGGATTACTTTAAGCCAGTGTGGCTCCGTTTTGTCGCCCAAATTGCCACCGGCACCGGTCTGCTTGTACTAACGTTATGGCTGATCCAGATTCTACTACCGAGCAGATAATATTGATGGGAGTTCCTCGAAGGCATTTCGACTGTTTGGTGATTGGCGCTGGTGGCGGTGGTCTTCGCTCGGCCTTGCAGTTGGCGCGTGGTGACGCCCACGTTGCCGTTATCTCGAAGGTATTTCCAACGCGTTCACACACGGTAGCCGCCCAGGGTGGTATGAATGCAGCGCTAGGCAACACAATGCCCGATGATTGGCATTGGCATATGTTCGATACCGTCAAGGGTAGCGATTATCTCGGTGACCAGGACGCTATCGAATACATGTGTCGGGCAGCGCCGAGTATTGTTATCGAGATGGAACACTATGGTGTGCCCTTTTCTCGTCTTGAGAATGGGCGCATCTATCAGCGCCCTTTTGGTGGTCAGAGTCAAAACTTTGGTGGGGATCAGGCGGCGCGCACCTGTGCTGCGGCTGACCGTACTGGCCACGCCATGTTGCATGCTTTGTATCAGCAAAACCTGCGGGCTAAGACACATTTCTTTGATGAGTATTTTGCTGTCGATCTGCTTATGGATGACGAGGGTTATGCGGTCGGCGCGCTGGTGTTAGAGATCGAAACCGGTGAGCCGCTAGTGATTGAAGCGAAGACTACGTTGATCGCGACGGGCGGCAACGGGCGCATGTATCGCACAACCAGTAATGCATTAATCAATACCGGCGACGGCATGGCGATGGCACTGCGAGCCGGCATTCCGTTGCAAGACATGGAGTTCTATCAGTTTCATCCTACCGGTATTGCTGGGATGGGCGCGTTGATTTCCGAAGGGGTACGCGGGGAAGGTGGGTATTTGGTTAATAGCGACGGGGATCGTTTTATGGAGAAGTATGCACCTAATGCCAAGGATCTTGCCAGTCGCGATGTCGTCAGTCGTGCCATTGCAACTGAGATACGAGAAGGGCGAGGCTGTGGACGAAAGAAGGATTTTGTGTACCTCAAGGTAGACCACTTGGGTGCCGACCTAATCAAGAAGCGACTACCGGGTATTCGGGAGTTGGCGATTCGTTTTGCGCATACCGATCCAATAGACGAACCTATTCCTGTTTATCCGACCGCCCACTATGTCATGGGTGGTATTCCTACCGACCGCTTTGGGCAGGTCGTCGTCCCAGTTGCACATGGCCCCGAAGAACCGGTGCCCGGACTTTACGCGGTGGGAGAGTGCGCTTGTGTTTCTGTGCACGGCGCAAATCGTCTCGGGGGAAACTCGATACTGGATATCGTTGTTTTTGGTCGTGCGGCTGGCAACCATATGCTTGGCTACATGGCAGAGAACCGTTACCAGCGACCTGTCCCCGAATCCAGCGTCGAGGAGGCGATGACAACGTTAACTCGCTGGGGCCGACGCGGTGATGGCGAGTCAGTGGATGAGCTTTGTGGTATTTTGCGCGGGACAATGGAAGATTATTGTGGGGTGTTTCGCACGCAAGAGGTTCTTGACGGTGGTGTTAAGCGCGTCCTTGATCTCGAGCGCCGACTGGAAGACGTGAGGCTGCGGGACCACAGTAAAGTGTTTAATACCGCGCGTATCGAAGCTTTAGAACTGGGGAACTTGATGGATGTGGCAGTGGCGACAGTAGTTTCGGCAGCGGCGCGCAAGGAAAGTCGTGGTGCTCACTCGCGGCCGGATTATCCAAAACGTGACGACAAGAACTGGCTCAAACACACACTATTCACGAAAGAAGGGTGCAAGCTCGACTACAAACCGGTGCGGGTGAAACCGTTAACGGTAGAGTCTTTCCCACCCAAGGAACGGGTGTATTGACCGGTAGTACACAAACGAAGAGGATCTAATCAGTGGCGCTAAAGTTTCGAATCTATAGATACAACCCTGAGACCGATCAGCGGCCGCACATTCAAAAATATGAGCTGAATGATGACTGTGGCGCCGTCATGCTGTTAGACGCGCTACTTCTGATTAAGGAACAGGATGATAGTTTGAGCTTCAGGCGATCTTGCCGAGAAGGCGTTTGTGGCTCCGACGCGATGAACATTAATGGACGCAACGGTCTGGCTTGCATAATGCCGCTGAAGGATTTGAAGCAACCAATCGATATTTGTCCATTACCAGGCTTGCCGGTGATCCGCGATCTTGTGGTTGATTTGACCCAGTTCTACAACCAGTATCGGGCGGTTAAGCCGTGGTTGATCAACAATGATCCCGAACCTGAGATCGAACGTCTGCAGACACCACAGGAACGTGAGCGCTTGGATGGATTATACGAATGTATTTTGTGCGCGTGTTGTTCCACGGCATGCCCGTCGTTTTGGTGGAATCCGGACCGATTTCTGGGGCCTGCAGCATTGCTGCAGGCTTGGCGTTTTCTGGCAGATAGTCGTGACCAGGCTACCGGTGAACGTCTGGACGACCTCGAAGATCCCTATCGCCTGTTTCGGTGCCATACCATTATGAATTGTACCGACGTCTGTCCCAAAGACCTGAATCCTACCCGCGCCATTGGTGAGATTAAACAAATGCTCGTCAAGCGGGTGCTGTGAGTGGTGACGAGGATCTACGCCGTCTTCGTTGGCGTTGCCGCCGTGGTCTACTCGAATTAGATTTGATTCTGCTTCGGTTCGTCGACGAACGCTATTCGGTGTTGACGGAAGCAGAGAAATCTGGATTTCAAGAGCTCCTGTCCTTACCGGATGCTACCTTGCTGGACTACCTCGCTGGGCGGGATAAACCTGCCAACAAGGCGTTGAGAGAGATTGTCAGAAAGATTCGATAGCACGCTGATTTTTGACATTGGGGTATCCCCCGCATTCGCCTGGGTTATGGCTGTACTACACATTGGGGCAATGGTGATGGCATGTCTTTTGCCGATCAGCATTATGATTCGCCTAAGCTTGGTTGCACTGCTCATTGCGAGCGTCGTTCATATTCTACTGACGCATGCTTTGCGGCGTTCTCCCCGTGCCATACGCAAGGTGGTGTTCGAGAATGATGGTGATTGGATGCTGGAGATGCAAAACGAAGAGTCATTGGGACCATGTCGTCTTCGGAGTCGCTTTGTACACCGTTGGTTGGTCATACTGCAGCTACGATGCCCACAGGGACGTCTACCGATCAGCCTAGTCGTGGCTGCCGATGCCGTGAACACTGATGCATTTAGGCGTTTACGCGCGCGACTGAGTTCGCTAGGTCTGACGGAATAAGCACCGTATCATGCGGCGGTGTATCTAAATCGAGGGTTGGATAATCACGTGTAAAGTGTAAACCGCGACTCTCGCGACGTGCCAGTGCCGATCGAACGATAAGCTCTGCGACTAAGACCAGATTACGCAATTCGATAAGGTCAGCGTTAACCTTGAAGTTACTGTAGTACTCACGGATTTCCTCTTTTAGTAAATCAATACGGTGTTGGGCGCGTTGCAATCTCTTCGTGGTACGCACAATACCGATGTAGTCCCACATAAACTGACGTAGCTCCGCCCAATTGTGAGACACAACAATGCGCTCGTCAGCATCAGTGACTCGACTCTCATCCCAGGACGGTAACCGCTGTCGATCAGCCGTGCGCTGTTGCAGCCGGCGCTTGAGGTCACTGGCGGCCGAATGTGCCATTACGACACACTCGAGTAGCGAGTTGCTGGCTAAGCGGTTGGCACCGTGTAGCCCGGTGAAGGTACATTCTCCAATAGCATGCAGGCCATCTAAATCAGTTTGACCCTTGAGATCGGTCATAATACCACCGCAGGTGTAGTGGGCGGCTGGGACCACTGGCAGGGGTTCGCGTGTCATGTCATAACCGAACTGCAGACAACGTCGGTGAATGTTTGGAAAATGAGTGGTAATAAAGTCAGCCGGCTTGTGACTGATGTCTAGCAAGACGTGATCTAGACCGCCTCGCTTCATTTCGTAGTCGATAGCGCGAGCGACGATGTCGCGCGCTGCCAGTTCGCCGCGGTCATCGTGGGTATGCATGAACGCCTGGCCATCCGGCAACAATAGACGGCCGCCTTCGCCACGAACTGCCTCGGAGATCAAAAATGATTTGGCTTGCGGATGGTAAAGACAAGTCGGATGAAACTGCATGAACTCCATATTGGCAACGCGGCAACCGGCTCGCCACGCCATAGCAATACCATCTCCGGTGCTGGTGTCGGGGTTGCTGGTGTAGAGATAAACCTTGGAAGCACCGCCGGTGGCGAGGGCAAGCTCTTGGGCCGAGAAGGTGCGGATTATGCCAGTCGATTTTTCGAACGCATGAATGCCTAGACATCGGTCTGGATCACCGAAACCTAGCTTGTGGCGCGTGATTAGGTCGATGGCGATTAAATTCTCATGTACCTGAATGCGGGGGTGATTACGAACCCGTGCTGCTAGGTTGTTCTCGATCGCCTGGCCGGTGGCATCGGCGGCGTGAAACACACGCCGGCGACTGTGCCCACCTTCTTGGGTGAGATGATAATTGACCGCTCCTTGCTGGGGCTCGTCCTTCTGAGTGAAAGGTACACCTTGATCGATAAGCCAGCGGATTGCCTCGTAGCCATGGCGCACCACATACTCCACTGCCTCTCGACGACACAGGCCAGCACCTGCAACGAGCGTGTCATCGATATGGGCGGTTAGCTCAGCCGCATCGTTGCTCATAACCGCGGCGATGCCGCCTTGGGCATAGAGGCTGGCACCTTCGGTAAGCTCGGCCTTGGTGACGATCGCTACGTCAGCATGGTCTGCTAACTGGAGCGCCAGGCTCAGCGCAGCCACGCCGCCTCCGACGATCAGGACATCAGACGACGCTTGGGTTGGCATGGATTGGCTCTTGCGAAGGGGAGAAAGCGAAAACGCCATTTTTACGGTATCCTATCACATGTGTCGGACCAGTCTATGCTGACCGGAATCTCACGCATGCGAGCAGTGGCGGCGGCGCTATGGGGCCGAGATTTCAACGTTATCCGGGGCCAATGCGGCCGAACTTTAGGCATGTAATACGGTCAGTTATAAGGTAACGCACTGCGTTGCCGGCGGCAGAACATGGGAGTTTGCTAGTGGGCGTACGCAGTGAGGATCAGGGCCTTGTGGGCAGAGTCCAGCGCGGAGAAAAGGCCGCGTTTGACTTGTTGGTACTAAAGTACCAACACAAGGTCGGCAAATTGATAGGGCGCTATGTTTTTGACCGAACCGAAGTGGAAGATATTACGCAGGAGGTCTTCATTAAGGCCTACCGTGCATTATCAGGTTTTCGAGGGGATAGCGCCTTCTACACATGGCTCTACCGTATTGCCGTGAATACCGCCAAGAATTACCTCGAGGCGCAGGGTCGTCGGCCACCGAGTATCGATCTCGGGGTCGAAGGCCTAGAGACGCTCGACGTGGCGCACAATCTGCGAGATGTGGCGACGCCGGAACGCCGCATGTTGGCGAATGAGATCGCTGAGACCGTGGATGGAACAATCCAGTCTTTGCCGGTGGATCTCCGTACCGCCATTACATTACGCGATATCGAGGGGCTCAGTTACGATGAGATCGCGCACGTCATGGAGTGCCCGATTGGGACGGTCCGTTCTCGCATTTTTCGCGCACGCGAAGCAATAGAGCGAGAACTAAAACCCTTGTTGGAAAGGTGATCTTGACCATTATTGATTCTTGAGAAACGGGGTGGTGCTTAGATGAAAGAGAAACTGTCGGCGATGATGGATGGCGAGCTCAGCGAGCACGAGCAGGCGCGCGTGCTGGCAGAGCTGTCGCGAGATCCCGAGCTTAAGAAAACATGGGAACGATTTCAGATCATACGCGCTGCGCTAAGCAAGGAGTTGAACGCAGTCGTATCTGTAGACCTTGGGGATCGAATCGCCGAGCGCATTCATGAACTACCGCCACTTGTCTCGGATCGGAAATTCTCACGACGGTGGCGCCCGGCCACGCGTTGGGTGAGCACAATGGCGTTGGCAGCCTCAGTAGCAGTGGTAGCTATCACCGGTGTACGGTGGTTTTCGTCAAATGAGTCACAACCTGCGCCTGAACAGATAGCGGTAGCGCCAGGGCAACAGTCTGATTTTATTCGTGCCGGCTTAACCCGCTGGGACACGGTCAAACCTGAACACGCAAAATTACTGAACACTTACCTGATCGAACATCATGAATTCACACCGACGACCAGTATGAATGGCGTAATGGCGTATGGGCGCTTCGTGGGTTACGACAGCAGCCAATGAGATTGATCGATCTTCGCAATCCCGCTTTCTTTCTCGCTCTCCTAGCATTTAGCTCTGCCGCAACTGCCGGGGCTGGGGCCTACAGCTGGCTCATGAAAATGAATCAAGCTACACGGACACTGAATTACGATGGGACGTTTGTCTATCAGCATGGCGACCAGCTCGAGGCGATGCGTATCATTCACGCCGTACGTGACGGTTCGGTCCGGGAACGACTAGTATCGTTGAACGGTTCAGCCCGAGAAGTAATTCGCGACGACCAACAGGTCATGTGCTACCTGCCCGATCGGAAGTCTATAATCGTCGAGCATCGTTTTCTGGGTCGTGATAAGAGTTTTCCAGTTGTCCTGCCAGAAAGTGTTAGGGTTCTAAGCAAGAATTACGTAATTCAGCTGGGAGCAGCGGGGCGGGTGTCGGGTCGTGATGCCCAGGTTGTTATCATCAGGCCGCGCGATCAGTATCGCTACGGCTACCACTTGTGGGCACACAAAGAAACTGGTTTGTTGCTGAAAGCTGACTTGGTAGATCATATGGGTAAGACCCTAGAGCAGTTTATGTTCACGCAAGTCAAGATCGGCCATGTGATCGATGTGGCTGATTTGCAGCCGGCAATGGGGGTCGATGATATGGCTTGGTATGTAGGTAAGACCATGGATGACGCCACCGTCCAGCCGGCCAAGGGTTGGACCGTGTCAAAGGTTCCTGCTGGCTTCGTGCTGTCGAATCATATGATGCGTAAGACACCTGGCCACGGTAACCCAGTAGAACATCTCGTCTACACTGATGGACTTGCGGCTATTTCTGTATTCATAGAGAAGGTCGATAGAGGTACGCAATCGGTGATCGTAGGGGGCAGCACCATGGGTGCGGTGCATGCGTTCGGAAGTGTGGTCAACGACCATCAGATCATTGTGGTGGGCGAGGTTCCGGCGGCCACGGTAGAGTTGATAGCCAGGTCGGTTGTGGCCCAGCCACAGTGATGAGTTCTTAGTCGCAAAGCGACTGTCGCTGTTACTTCCAAACAACTCCGTTATTGTCCCTCACCGTCTCGATATCAGGACCGCCACCATACGAGCATGCATGAAGTATTCAAGTGGCGACGTGGATAGGCTATGATTAGCTTAGCGTAAGGTTGTTACCATCTATCCGTTAGACAAGGGGATAGAGATCAATCGCCGCCCCCATACGATTCAGTGGTCAGGATGCAAATAGGCGCTACAGGCGCCTTTTTCTTATCTCCTAGGTCAAGTTACACGAGTGGTCGTCGATCGATTCTACTTATTACCCAGGCAAGACATTAGTCTCATATGCGCGACCAAAACCACACATTGATCCGTAACTTTTCGATCATAGCCCATATTGATCATGGGAAGTCGACACTGGCTGATCGATTTATACAACTATGTGGTGGGTTGAGCGATCGTGAAATGGCGGATCAGGTTCTCGATTCTATGGATCTGGAGCGTGAGCGAGGTATCACCATTAAGGCACAAAGTGTGGCCTTGAACTACGCAGCACGTGATGGAAGGATCTACCGGCTAAACATGATCGACACACCAGGCCATGTAGATTTTGCTTACGAAGTGTCGCGCTCGCTCACAGCGTGTGAAGGCGCATTGTTGGTTGTCGATGCAGTCCAGGGAGTACAGGCACAAACGGTCGCAAATTGTTACACTGCTTCAGAGCTTAATCTCGAGATACTACCGGTCCTGAATAAGATGGATTTGCCTACGGCGGAGCCGGAGCGCGCCATCGCGGAAATTGAAGAGGTTATTGGGATCGACGCGAGCGATGCGGTACGCGTAAGCGCTAAGACTGGCGACGGTGTTCGCGACGTGCTTGAGGCGGTTATCGAAAATATACCGTCACCAATCGGTGATCCCGATGAGGCTCTACAAGCGTTGATCATCGACTCCTGGTTCGACAACTATCTCGGGACGGTTTCGTTGGTTAGGGTGATACAAGGTACCCTGTTGCCAAAGCAACGTATTCGGCTTATGGCCACGGAACGCCAGTATTTGACCGAACAAGTCGGCGTTTTCACACCAAAACGACAAGCAGTGAGCCACTTGAAGGCTGGCGAAGTAGGTTACGTCATTGCCGGTATCAAGGATGTGCGTGGCGCCCGCGTGGGTGACACTATCACGGCAATCGATCGCCCGGCATCACAACCTTTGCCCGGCTTCAAAGAGATTAAGCCGCGCGTATTTGCTGGTCTTTATCCAGCGGACTCTGGAGATTACGATGCATTTCGGGTCGCGCTCGAAAAGCTGCGACTCAATGATGCATCTCTTCGTTGTGAACCGGAAACATCAGAGGCATTGGGATTCGGTTTTCGTTGTGGATTTTTGGGCATGTTGCATATGGAAATTATTCAGGAGCGCCTGGAACGAGAACATCGCTTGCGGCTAATTACTACCGCTCCAACTGTTGTTTATGAGGTGCTAACGAATAACGGCGATGTGTTTGTCATAGACAATCCAGTGAAGTTGCCGGCGCCGGCGCAGACCCAGGAAATACGTGAACCAATCATACGCGCCACTATCCTCGTGCCCCAGAACTACGTGGGCCCAGTGATAGGATTGTGCGTAGAAAAACGTGGTATTCAGAAAGATATGCGCTACACGGGTGCTCAAGTAATGTTAACTTACGACCTCCCGTTAAGTGATATAGTTTTAGACTTTTTTGACCGCCTCAAGTCTGTCAGCCGCGGCTATGCGTCACTGGACTACGAATTTTTAGGATTTCGTACGGCCGATGTCTCCAAACTGGACGTACTTATAAATGGTGATAGGGTGGATGCGCTGTCGGTTATAGTGCATCGTGACCAAGCCGCCTATCGCGGAAGGGAACTGGCCAAGAGACTTAAGGAAATTATTCCCAGACAGATGTTTGATGTCGCCATTCAGGCAGCGATGGGATCACGTATTATCGCAAGAGAAACCGTTAGGGCTTTACGCAAGAATGTAACAGCTAAGTGTTATGGGGGGGACGTGACGAGAAAACGCAAACTGTTGGAAAAGCAAAAGGAAGGCAAGAAGCGTATGAAACAACTCGGGTCGGTAGAAATCCCGCAAGAGGCATTCTTGGCGGTGTTGAGGGTTGGGGGCAAGTAGGTATGGACTTCTCGCTCGTCATGTTCATCGCCCTCTTTGGGACGGGGTGTATTTGGCTGTTAGATCGCGTACTCGGGATACCAGCGCGCAAGCGTAAGGCGGAAGGTATAGTACGGGCCGGCGGATCTAATGAGGCGGTCGAAAGATCACTCAAAGAACCTGTCTACGTTGAGTACGCACGGGCATTCTTTCCGGTCATCCTCGTGGTTTTCTTGCTGCGATCGTTCTTGGTAGAGCCATTTCGGATTCCATCCGGGTCGATGTTGCCCAGTTTATTGGTCGGCGACTTCATTCTGGTAAACAAATTTGAGTACGGTATTAGGGTTCCAGTGATAAATAGGAAGATTTTCGACCTTGGCACCCCTAGTCTCGGCGATATCGCCGTCTTCCGTTTTCCCGGAGATACATCTATAAATTATATTAAGCGGATCGTAGGATTGCCGGGTGATCGCGTTATCTACAAGGACAAGAGACTTTATATAAATGGCCAATTAATGGCCCAGCGCGACCTCCGCCCCTACGTCTTAGTGGAGCCCTCGCATCGGATGACGGCGGTCAAACAGCTTACCGAAGACCTTGGTGATATCAGCCACGATATTCTGACAACCGCCAGGGCCGATCCTGGAACGATGGAGTTTTTGGTTCCCGACAGCGAATATCTTGTCATGGGCGACAATCGCGATCGCAGCAATGATAGTCGGTATTGGGGCTACGTACCGGATCAGAACCTGGTCGGCAAAGCTTTTCTCGTGTGGTTCAGCTTGGACTCAACTGGAAATCGTAGCTGGTGGGACCGGATCGTATGGAGTCGTATCGGCGATTCGATACAGTGAATTGATCAAGAGGATATATTTATGAATCTTAAATCGCGCCAGAGGGGAGTGACAATATGGGGCATGTTCATGATCTCCCTGATGGTGGTTTTCTTTGCCCTGTTATTGTTTAAGCTCATTCCACCATACCTACAAGATCTTAAAGTAAACGCAGCACTGGACAGCATCGAGCAGGAGGCTTCGGGTAGCGGCATGAGCAAGCCAGAGATCATCGTAGCCTTGCGTAAGCGGTTTGATATTGACGATATTGATCACGTAGATCCGGCTGATATCACGATACAGCGGCGGGGGGTTTTCATAGTCGTGGATATTGAGTATGAAGCAATAGTCCCTCTTGTTCTCAACATATCGGCATTGTTGGAATTTAATCACTCCGCAGAGATTCCTGCGGGCCAGTAATCGAGACCCAATTTGCCGCTGAACTACCAGTTTGAAGACGAGACTTTACTGCAGCGTGCACTTACGCACCGCAGTAAAAGCGCTGATAACTTCGAAAGGCTTGAATTTTTAGGGGACAGCGTCCTCAACTTCACGATATCCGCTGAGCTCTACGACCGTTACCCTAATGTCGCCGAGGGTGAACTAACGCGGTTGCGCGCAAACCTAGTAAAGAAAGAAACGCTTGCGTTGCTAGCCCGCGAAATCGGCTTGGGCGACTTTCTTAGCCTTGGCAGTGGTGAGTTAAAAAGCGGTGGTTTCGACCGTGACTCCATTTTGGCTGACGCGCTTGAAGCCGTGTTTGGCGCTGTCTTGATAGATGGCGGCATTGAAAAGGCGCGTGTTCTTATTGTCGATGTTTACTGTGATCTTCTCGAAAAGGTCACACCAGACACGCTGCAGAAAGATCCTAAGACTCAGCTTCAGGAGCATCTGCAAAAGCAATCGTTTGCCCCTCCGGCATACAACATTATTGAGATCACCGGCCAGGCACACGACCAAAGTTTTCGAGTAGAATGCGTCGTACCTGGCCTTTCGGAACCGGTGCAAGGTACCGGCAGGAGTCGTCGAAACGCTGAGCAAGACGCGGCCGCTATCGCACTAAAGCTCCTGGTAAATCAAACTGGTGCCTGAAAATCTCCGCTGTGGGATGGTGACGGTCGCGGGTCGTGCCAATGTTGGAAAGTCCACATTGGTGAATCGGCTTGTAGCACACAAGGTCAGTATTACGTCACCACTTCCCCAAACAACGCGCAGTCGAGTTATGGGTATCAAGAACAGAGCCGATGCCCAAATCGTGTATATCGATACTCCCGGTCTGCACGTGGACGCCAAGAGAACTATAGATCGCTACATGAATCGTGCCGCACGTGGTAGCCTCGAGGGGGTAGATTGCGTTGTCTTGGTGATTTCTGTTCCTGGATGGGTTGCTGAAGACCAACAAATTTTCGATCTGGTGCAGGACCAGAGTCGTCCGGTGATTCTTGCTATTAATAAGATCGATACTATGAAGGATCGTCAACAGCTACTCCCGCTTATCGAACAGTCCTCGGGGAAAATGCCGTTTGCAGAAATCGTTCCTGTGTCCGCATTAACCGGCGAGAATATGGTCGATCTGGAAAAAAGTGTACTCGGCTACCTACCTGAGCAGCCTCCTTTGTTTCCAGCGGATCAGATAACTGATCGCAGCGATAAGTTTGTTGCAGCAGAATTCGTGCGTGAGCAGGTGTTTAGACATACTCGCCAGGAAGTACCGTATGCGGTAGCCGTCAGTGTTGAGCAATTCGAGCGGACACCGAAATTACTGCGCATTGGCGCCGTTGTGTGGGTTGAGAAGGAGAGCCAGAAGGGCATAATAATCGGCCGGGCAGGTGATCGCCTAAAGAAAATTGGCAGGCTTGCCCGTGAGCGTATGGAGGGTTACTTCGAATCTAAGGTCTATCTCGAATTGTGGGTGAAAGTACGAGAGGGTTGGGCGGATAGTGAAGTGCTGCTGCGAAGCATTGAGTATGGAGATGGGTGAAGGATATATAGGGCATGCGTGTTAGCGAGCAGCCAGCGTATGTACTGCATCACTATAGCTATGGAGAAACCAGCCTACTGCTGGAGATCTTTACTCGCGATTATGGACGACTAGGTACCCTGGCCAAGGGTGCGCGACGCGCCCGCCCCCGAGCTCGAATGCCGTTGGAGCCTTTTCAGCGACTGCTGATGGGTTGGAGCGGAAAAGGCGAATTGCCAGTGTTAACGGGCGTAGATCTAGACGGTGATCCGATGTTCCTCAGCGGCGAGGCACTCTATTGCGGGTTCTACATGAACGAGCTTTTGTTTCGTCTGTTGCATCGACATGATCCACATGAGGCCCTGTTCGCCGCGTATCAATCGTCGCTACAAGCCTTGCAGGGTGACGATATAGCCGAGCCCACTCTGCGAATATTCGAGAAGCGACTATTACAAGAAGTAGGTTACGGGCTAGTGCTTGACACGGAGATTAACCATAATGTGCCGATAGAGTGTGGGCGGATGTATGAATATCTGCCGATGCGTGGTCCAGTACGAGCGACTGATAGGAATGAAATCACGACTGAGCAAAGCGTTAGTATTAGCGGCGACAGTTTGATTGCCCTAGCTCGTGAAACATTAACTGAGCAACAAGCCTTGCGGGAAACTAAAAGCTTGATGCGCGTTGTGCTCAGTCTACATCTTGGCAGAAAGCCGTTAAATAGTCGAAAATTATTCCGCGACTTGAAACAGATCCCCATTATAGAAACGGATACGGAGGCACTGATTGATCCAGCTCGGCGTTAACATTGATCATGTCGCGACGTTACGCCAAGCTAGAGGCACACGCTATCCGGATCCGGTACAGGCGGCAATCGATGCTGAACAGGCAGGCGCGGATGGCATCACCTTGCACTTACGGGAAGACCGCCGACATATTCAAGAGCGGGACGTTGAGCTCATCAAGCAGGTGCTGCAGACGCGGATGAATTTTGAGATGGCATCGGTAGAAGAGATGGTTAATTATGCGTTAGACATCAGGCCTGAGCACTGCTGCTTGGTGCCCGAACGACGGGAAGAACTTACCACCGAGGGTGGTCTGGACGTTGTTACCCGCCAGAAGGAACTTGCGCAAACATGTGCCCGCTTCAAGGACGCGGGCATCGAAACCTCATTGTTTATAGATCCGGATCCAGACCAAGTAGCGGCCGCTGCCGAAAGCGGTGCACCGGTGATTGAAATTCATACGGGCAGTTTTGCCGATGCTGCGAGCGAAGAATCACGTGCAAGCGAGCTGGCGCGGGTAGAGACTGCGGTGAAGCAAGGTTTAGATCTTGGGCTTCAGGTGAATGCCGGCCATGGTCTCAATTACCACAATGTGCAGGATGTGGCTGCGATCCCGGGAATCACGGAATTGAATATCGGCCACGCGATTATCGCCCGGGCTGTGTTTATGGGTCTGCAAGAAGCCGTACGTGAGATGAAGAGTCTAATGATTGAGGCGGCGCCGGTATGATTTTCGGTATCGGCACCGATATCGTCCACGTGGTGCGTATGGAGAAGAATCTAGAGCGGTTTGGCGAGAAGTTTCCTAAGCGAATTCTTACTAAGAACGAGTTAGCCGACTATCAGAAAGAAAAAAAGCGAGCCCACTTCCTAGCAAGACGGTTCGCCGCAAAAGAAGCCACGGTGAAGGCCATGGGGCTTGGGTTTAGTGGGGGTTTGGGCTGGCGGCAAATCGGCGTCAATCATGATGACAAGGGTAAGCCACTACTCGAATTCAATGGCTTTGCATCGGAATTCGTCAGGAATAACGACATCGTCGAGACCTACGTGAGCCTAGCCGATGAAAACGAGTATGCAGTTGCCGTCGTGGCGTTGTGTACCGGGTAGTTGATCTCGAACTATACGAGGGTCTTTATGATGCGCGCTGGCTCGGCATCATGGTACTAGTGGCCTGTGCTAGGAGTACCTCAAGCTCACGCGCTGGCAGGGGGTTGCTGGTCAAGTAACCCTGGAACTCGTCACACTGACTCGGGCGCAATATATTTAACTGTTCC
>CAXMNC010000214.1:0-2674 GCA_964194625.1 Acidiferrobacterales bacterium | reverse complement strand
CTCGCCACCGACGAAAAGCTCGGCCGCAAGGTGGCGGTAAAGACGTTGTCACTGACCGACGAGTTTCAGGGAGAAGCGTTGCAGGAAGCGCAAGAGCGGTTCCGGCGTGAAGCGCAAGCGGCCGCGCGCCTCAGCCATCCGAATATCGTGACCATCTATGAGACCGGAGTAGACCACGATCTCGAATACATCGTAATGGACTATGCAGAGGGCGAAAGTCTCGAAGACTACACGGATCCCGATGACCTGCTGACGATCTGGGAAGTGCTGGACGTGGGTGTCCAGGTTGCAGACGCCCTCGACTATGCCCACGAGAAGCAGGTTGTTCACCGTGATGTGAAACCCAGCAACATCATGTATGACCGCGAGACAGGCATGCTCAAGGTGACTGACTTCGGAATCGCCTGCCTGACCGACAGCAGCCGCACGCGCACCGGAACAGTGCTCGGTACGCCGTCTTACATGTCACCGGAGCAAGCTGCCGGCAAGAAGCTGGATGGGCGCTCGGACCTGTTTTCACTGGGTGTCACTCTGTACCAACTGTTCACCGGCCGGTTGCCGTTCGTGGGTGATTCCTTCGCCAATCTCATCTATCGCATTACGACCCAGAAGCACCCGGCGATAAAGAAAATCCGCCCGAGCTTGAACGCAAGCATAAGCCGCATCATCAATCGGACGTTGCAGAAGGATCCGGACCAACGCTACGACGATGGCGCGGAGCTGTCGGAGGCATTGGTCAGGTGTCAGGAAAAGGTAAGACGAACTCGCAAGGCCGTCGGTCGCGCTTGACCCTGCGAGAGAAACTACAAGAGGAACCATTCAAATGGGTAAGTTAGTGCATGTCGTGGAAGGCGCCCATGTGCGCGAATATCCGCTCAACGAAGGCGTTTTCAAGATCGGTCGCAATGTCGATAACAACATTCAGCTCGACGACGACGCCGTCAGTGGTTACAACACTGAGATCGCGGTCAAGCCCAGCCAGTACATGGAAGGTCTACACGATTTCTGGCTGAAGGACCTGCAGAGCACCAACGGTACGAAGGTCAACGGAAAGCGTACAAAGAAGTGCATGCTGAAACACGATGACGTGGTGAAAGTGGGCACGCACCAATTCAAGTTCATCGACGAGCATCAGGTGGCGAGCACGCGCACCAGGATTCTCATCAACGAATAATAAACGCCGGTCGAGCCTCAAAGCGCGGCCTGCGCTTACCGGTTCAGACAATCGACCAGTGCGTCGGTGTTCGAGTCCATGAGCTCGAAGTAGGCGTCTGGCCCGGGGGCCACATCGGTGCCCAGGGGATCGATCACGCCCGCGCGCGCGTTCGAGTCTTCGAGCAGGACCTGCACCAAAGCGGATTCGAACTGCGGTTCGCGAAACACACAACGCGCTCCGGACTCCGCAATCTTCTCTCTGAGCGCCTTGATGCGCCGGGCGCTGGGCATGCGATCCGGACTTACGGCAACGGATCCCACGACATTGAGTCCGAAACTCACCTCAAAATACTGAAAGGCATCGTGAAAGACCACGAAGGGGATCGTGCGTACCGGTGCGAGCCGTGACGCGATGCGGTTTTCCATGGCGTCGATGCGCTGCCACAGGCGGTCCGTATTTGCCCGGTAGGTCGCGACGTTCTCCGGGTCCAGTGCGCTCAACTCCTTGGCGATAGCGCCCGCCATCAGCTTGGCGTTGAAAGGGCTCAGCCAGATGTGCACATCGTAGGTGCCGGCCCTGCCGTGCCCGTCGGAGTGCCCATCGTCCTTTCGGACTCCGGCACCTCGATTCGCGAGCAGGGCCAGGCCGGGGACGGCCGAAAGCGCCACCACGCGGGTGCCGTCACCGCCTCCCGCCAGCGGGCGTACCAGGAATGTCTCCAGCGAGGGCCCTATCCACAGGACCAGATCGGCGTCATGAAGACTGGCGGCATCCGAGGGACGCATTTGGTAGGCGTGGGGTGAGCCATAGCCACGCACGATCTGCCCGGGCTCGCCCAAGTCGCCCATGACGGCGGCCGCCAGCGCGTGCACGGGCCCGATGCTGGCCACCACCCTGGGTGCCGCCACCAGCGAAGCAGGCCATATCAGGAAGCTGAGGGCTGGCAGCAGAAGCCACCACCGGGCCCCACCCCCGAGCCCGGATTGCTCGAAGTTAGTCACTGTTACGATTTGCCATAGCTGAAAACGTTACATTATAACATTCATACTACCGCTACTGAATTTGTGGACAAATTGTGGACACCCACTATTCAAATTAGTGGGTGTCCACAATTTGGTGGCTGGGGGCGTTCGTATCAAGGTTGGTCGCCTGGCTGCCGACTACTATTAGCGTGAAGCCGCCAACAGGCCTTTCAGGTAAGGGGCGCGCGACAGTCCGACGACCCGGTTTTCACTGCCTACGGCGTAGCGTGGGCTCCGGCGCCCCCGAATTGCCCAATCGCCGAATCGGCGATACCAAGGAGATTGCACTCATGAATCTGAGAAAAACGCTGCTGACTTCCATCGCGGCCATGATCCTTGCCGTTCCTGCCCTTGCGTGGGCGGGTACGCTGCAGGTCCAGGACGTGGCCATCGGCACCGGCGTGTACGATCGTGTGCCCACGGGGATTTCCTCGTATTTCGATTCGTCCGTCGGCAAGTTGTACGCTTTCACCCGCATCGTCGGGGCGGAAGGGGA
>CAXMNC010000213.1:0-16065 GCA_964194625.1 Acidiferrobacterales bacterium | reverse complement strand
CTGTTAGGAAGCTTTAGAAGAAGTGATGTTACGGACGGACGTCGTCACGTCCTTCCTAAGGGGAAACTCATAACTCCCCCCCGGCTTAAGCTCTAATATCTCGTCCCCCACCCTAACCGTCACCGGCTCCGGCCCATCCTCATCGATAGACAAGGTGAACCTGTCATCATCGATATCCAACTCATACCACTGCTTACGATGCCGCAGGCGTAGATGTAGCCCATGCAGGTGTTCCGGCAACCGCGGGTTAAACGAAATCACATCCCCGGTAGTATCGATCTCCGCATAGTGTCGCAACACGATATCCACCGTACCGGCCATGGCGCCAAGGTGGATACCCTCCGGCGTCGTACCCCCCTGGACATCGGAGATGTCACTCTCGAGCGCCTCGAGGAACATGGCCCAGGCAGCGCTGCGATCGATGCGATCCAACACCGAGGCATGTACGACTTTGCTCAAGGTGGAACCATGCGACGTGCGCTGCATGTAGTAATCGATATTGCAACGAATCAGGTCATCGTCGAAGTCATAACCGAGCTGATTGAAGATACGCCGCAGCTCCGCTGCCGACAGTAAGTAGAACAACATGCAGACATCGGCCTGCTTGGAGGCCTTGTAGCGATCGGGCGAGTCGCCTTCGGCCTTGAGGACGCGGTCTAGTCGTTCGATATTGCCGTATTTCTTTCGATAACCCTCCCAGTCGAACTCTTCCAGGTCTTCGTAGCCCTCGAACTGGCTGATGATACCGCCGTCTTGAAACGGAATGGTCATCTTGTGGGTGATGTCTATCCAGCGCTTGGTCTCGTCGCCGCGCAGGCCCAGTTTCTCCTTCAGTTCCCGGCGCGCGTCCGGCATGAGCACATCAAGTACTTGTAGCGCTCGTTCCAACACCCACACCGCCATGACATTGGTGTAGGCATTGTTTTTGACACCCGGCTGGTCGGAACCGGGATACTTTTCGTGATACTCGTCCGGCCCCATGACTCCGTGGATCTCGAAGCGCTTCGTCTTCTTGTTGTAAGTCGCCACGCTCGCCCAGAAGCGCGCGATCTCGACGATCATCTCCGCCCCGTAGGAGGTCATGAAGTCCTTGTCGTCGGTGAGCATGAAGTACTGCCAGGTGTTGTAGACGATGGCGATATTGACGTGGCGTTGGAAGCGCGAGCTATCCGGCCCCCAGGTGCCCGAGCGCGGATTCAAGTGCATGACCTGGGTCTCTTCGCACCCGTCGCTGGCGCTCTGCCACGGATACATGGCGCCTTCGAAGCCCTCCTCGCGCGCCAGCCGGCGCGCCATGTTCAAGCGCCGATAACGATAGAGCAGCAGATTGCGCGTCACATCGGGCACGCGGTAGGTGTAGAACGGAAAGATGAACAGCTCGTCCCAAAAGATGTGGCCGCGATAGGCCTCGCCGTGCCAACCACGCGCCGGCACCCCGAAGTCGAGGCCGATGCTATTGGGCGACACGCTTTGCAGCAGATGAAAGATGTGCAAGCGCAACATCATCTGCTCGGAATTGTGCGACTTGATTCGCACATCGCACTTGCCCCACAGCCACTTCCAGGCGCGGGTGTGGGCCGGCAGGAGTTTGCTAAATCGACCACAACGCTTGACCGCTTGTTGCGCCTCGTGCGCGGATTCAGTGATGGCCTTATCGCGCGAATTATAGAGCGCCACGATCTTCTCCACCGTCAGCGTTTGCCCTTCATCGATGTCGCATGCAAGCTCCTGGCCGACGATGGGGCCATCGTGGAAGGTCTTTCGTTTGACATCTATCTCTTCGTCGTCGACATAGACGCGGGTGCGTGCCGCCTGCCCCACTTCGATGCGTGACTGGTTGGTTTGCACCAGCAGATACACAACATCCTTACTGGCCTCTCCCATGTCCAGGGTTTCCAGGTGGGTCGAATTGAGGTCGCGATAACGCGCCACCCCGGCGTTGATCACCGAGCCATCTAAGGCCGAGCGCACCTGCATGCGACCGGACCAGTTCTCGGCCGTGATCGCGTACTCGATGGCGGCCAGATGCGGATCGCCCATGTGTACGATGCGACGACTGGTAACGGTGGACTCGCGCCCCTGGCGATCGCGAAAGTGCACGCGGCGATTGAGGATCCCGCCCTTCATATCGAGTTCTTGGCGATAGTCCAGGATCTCGACCGCCATCAGATTGAACCAGTCGCCGTCCTCCGGCCGGAACTTGAGGAACAACCAGTTGGGGAAATTGACCAGGTCCTCGTTGGTGATGGTGCGCCCGGCGACTTGGCTGTCTAACCGGTTGTAACCGCCGGCGAGATAGGTGCCGGGGTAGTGGATGGCCTCATCGGCCTGCGATTCCTCCGCCGCCCCGCGGGTGGCAAAGCAACCATTGCCGAGCGTGCACAGCGCCTCGCGCAGGGGTTCGTGCTTGGGATCGAAGCCTTCGTACACCAGCGACCATTGCTTCATGAATTGGATCCTCGCGCCAGATCGGTCAGGATGTGCAAGAACTGCTGGGTCTCGTCGGTATCGCGCAAGGTATAGTTGGCCGCCGTTTCGCGCGCTTCAGTACCGACGAGCACGCCGATACCGCGCCCCTTCAAGGCGCGGAACGCATCCTCATCGGTGATGTCATCGCCGACATAGATGGGCACCACATCATCCCCATCGAGGTGCAGGGTCTGCAATAGCAACAACACCGCCTTGCCCTTGTCCCAATCGATCTTCGGTCTGATCTCGAACACCTTCTTGCCGTGACGCTTTTGTAGATTAATATAGTCGGTCAGCGCCGTATCTACGATACGTTCGATCTCGGGGACGCGGTCCGGTGATACCAGCCGGTAGTGCACCGACAGTGAGTAGGTCTTGTTCTCGACAATGCTGCCGTCGATGTCGGCGATTCTCTCCTCGATGGCTCGACTGATGGCGGCCACCGCTTCCATAAACGGCTTGCCCTTTTCGTTATGCACCGTCGACGTACCCGGGGTGCTGATCTCGAATCCGTGGTTGCCGGAGTAAATCAATTCCTCGAGTTTGACCAAGGCGGCGACATCGGCCAGTCCGCGGCCGCTGACGATGGCGGTGACACAAACGCTAGCCAACTCCCGCACCGTCTCTCGCATCTCGGGTGTCATGATCGCGAGTTCGGGTCTAGCGACGATGGGGGTCAGCGTACCGTCGTAGTCGAGAAACACGGCGGCACGCTTACCAGCGAGCCGATTGCGGATGTCGGCACTGTGCGCTAGCGCCGAGGGCAGGTCAGCGATTAAACCAGTCATCGATGTCTTGCACGCTGATCTCGGCGAGATCGTTGACCACGATATCGGCGCCATTGGCCATGAGCGCCTCGCGGTTGTTGCCGCGGTCGATGCCGAGCACCAAACCGAAGCCCCCGGCGCGACCGGCCTGGACCCCGGAGACGGCGTCTTCGACCACCACACTGCGGCTGACGGGCACGCCTAGCATTTCCGCGCTCTTGGTGAAGATGTCGGGATCGGGCTTGCCGTGCAGGCCGAGCTCTTCTGATTTCACGCCGTCGATGCGGGTGACGAATAGGTCTTCGACCCCGGCCATTTGCAAGATCTCTTGGCAGTGTTTGCTCGACGAGATGATGGAGGTCTGCACCCCGGCCGTCTTGAGTTCATGGATAAGCACAATGGTGGAGTCGAACAGCTTGGGACCGTCTCTATGCAACATGCGCTCGAAGAGCGCGTCCTTGGCGTTGCCAAGCCCGCACACCGTCTCTTGGCCGGCGCCGTCGGTCTTATCGCCGTAGGGGAGATCGATACCGCGCGATTCGAGAAAACTTTGCACCCCCTTGTAGCGCGGCTTGCCATCGACATAGGTGAGATAATCGCCCTCGGCATCGAACTCTTGATACGCCTCGCCATTGCGCTCGACACGTTCTTTGAGATAGGCGTCGAACAGTTCCTTCCAGGCAACCGAATGCAACAACGCGGTGTGGGTGACCACACCATCCATATCGAAGATCACGGCATCGAAGCCGAGCTTAGAAGGGTTGGAACGATTGCTCACTGATGACTATTGCGTTCGCCTGTATTGGTACGACTCAAGGCACGACACGAACCATCAGTCAGTGGTCGAGCTCGGCCCATAATGGGCGTTAATGATAACGGATCTTTCAGCCAGTCAAAACCGGTTCGGTGCTGGGGATGTACTCTTCTTGGATAGGGAAGTCGCTGAGCTCCTTCTCGATCGCCGCCCGCAGATAGGAGTCCACCCACCAGAAGATGTCGGTCTCCCGAATGGCGCGGCGCAGTCGTTTCATACGCCGGCGCCGCTCCTCCGGCCCCATGGTGAAGGCCTCATGGATACGATCGGCCACGCCCTCGATGTCATGCGGGTTCACCAGCAACGCACCCCCCTGCAGCTGACCGGCGGCGCCGGCGAACTCGCTTAGGATCAACACGCCATCTTTCTTGACCTTGGCCGCACAGTATTCCTTGGCCACCAGATTCATGCCGTCCTTCAACGGCGTGACCAGGGCGATATCCGCCGCCCGATAGTAGGCCAGTAGTTCCGTCGACTCGTGATTACGAAAGAGATAGTGAATCGGCACCCAACCCGACTCGGTGAATTCGCCATTGATCTCACTTACGAGGTGTTCGATCTCGAGCCGCAGGTTGTGATACTCGGGGATGTCGGCGCGGCTGGGCACTACCTGTTGAATCAAGGTGACCTTGTGGTGCATGTCGGGATAACGCCTAAGGGCATGGCGGAATGCCGCTAAGCGATTGGGGATGCCCTTGGTGTAATCCAACCTATCGACTCCGAGGATGAGTTGGCGCCCACGCAAGTTGTCGTAGAAGTATTGTGCGCGCTGTTGCACCTCGTCCGATCCCGCGCGCTCGACAAAGCTCTTGTAGTCGATACCGATGGGGAATACGCCGACGCGGATCTCTCGGTCCTTCACGGCCACGCCCTGATCGACGGCCAACGTCGGCACCGCCAAGTGCATGGTCAACACCTGGCCCTTGCCTTGTACCGACACCCCCTTCAACAACGTGCGCACGCACTGTACGAAGTTGCGTCGATCGTGCAGGGTTTGGAAGCCGAGCAGATCGAACTCGAGCAGACTACGCAGGATCTCGAACCGCCACGGCAGCTTGAGAAAGATATCGAGCGACGGGAATGGGATGTGCAGAAAGAATCCCAGGCGCGATTGTACGCCAAGCCGGCGCAGCTCACGCGCCACCTCCATCAAGTGATAGTCATGCACCCATATGAAATCATCGGGGTGACTGCGCTTTTGCAACACGCGCGCGAACTTGAGGTTGACTTGTTGGTACACGCGCCAGAAAGCGGGGTTGAAATTGCAGTTCGTCTGCAGGTCATGAAACAACGGCCAGATGATCTCGTTGGAAAAACCGTTGTAGAACTTGTCGCGTTCGTCGGCCGTGAGCATGACCGGTCGCAGGCTGTAACCGGCGTCGCGCGTCAACTCGGCGAGCGTGGTCTCGAGCTCACTGACGTCTTCGTCGACGCTGCCGGGCCAGCCCACCCAAATACCACCCCGGTTGCGCAACACCGGTAGCAGCGCGTTGACCAGCCCGCCGGAGCCCGGCTCGACGTTCCACTTTCGGTGGTCGAGGCGCTTGAGTATGAACGGCAGGCGGTTGGAGACGACAACGAGTCGCCCGCCACTGCTGATGGTCGAAGACATATCCGCTGACGTGAACCCGTTTCCTGGCGACATGAGACGTCCCCTTATCCATTTCCTGGTGGTGGAGCGGGCCTGTGAGAGGCAACCGAATTCTTGTTGGGATACCGAATCGAATTGCGGTGCCTACACCCAAGATTCTGGCACAGATCCATGGCGGGCGGCCAGCCAAGACATGGAAAGCGACTTTTTCCTGGGTTTTAGCCGATTCTTGACACGGGCCCAGGCTCAGGACAGCATCGCCAAGATCCAGCCAAACCCAAAATGGAATAACAATGTCAGCCCTTATCTGCGGTTCGCTTGCCTACGACACCATTATGGTGTTCGACGATCGTTTCAAGAATCACATCCTGCCGGACAAGGTGCATATCCTGAATGTGTCCTTTCTGGTACCGGAGATGCGTCGCGAGTTTGGCGGGTGCGCCGGCAATATCGCCTACAACCTGAAACTCCTGGGCGAGGATCCATTGCCCATGGGCACGGCCGGGCGCGACTTCGCGCCTTACTCGGAGTGGCTGGAGCGCTGCGGCATTAGCCAAAAACACATCAAGATCATAGAAAGCACCTATACCGGCCAGGCCTTTATCACCACCGACCAGGACGACAATCAAATCACCGCGTTCCATCCCGGGGCCATGAACCTATCGCATGAAAACGATGTCGCTGACGCCAGTGGGGTGACCATCGGCATTGTCTCGCCCGATGGCCGCGACGGCATGGTCCAGCATGCGGCCCAATTCGCCAAGGCCAAGATCCCGTTTATCTTCGATCCCGGCCAAGGCATGCCCATGTTCGACGGCAACGATCTAATGACCTTCGTCGAGCAGGCGACCTGGGTCACGTTGAACGATTACGAGGCCCAGCTCATGACCGATCGCACCGGCAAGTCCGTAGAGGAATTGGCCGGCCACGTAGAGGCGTTGATCGTGACCCTGGGCGGTGAGGGCTCGCGCATCTACACCGACGGCGAGCGCCTTCATATACCGGCGGCACCGGTGTCGGCGGTCAAGGATCCCACCGGCTGCGGCGACGCCTACCGCGCCGGTCTACTATATGGGCTCATGCACGACCTGCCATGGGAGACCATCGGCCGCATCGCGGCGCTGATAGGGGCCATCAAGATCGAACACCCCGGCACCCAGCAACATCACTTTACCCGGGACGAATTCGACGCCCGGCTCAACCAGGCCTTCGGGCTCACTATATAGATACGAGTGCGCGCGTCGCCGCTCCAGTCTATCGCACGAACCGCGGCGGAGGCGTATTATCCGTGCTGCCTCGCTGATGTCATTAGCTTCCATTCGCCACAGCGAGAAGGAGAAGAAAGATGGCAGCCGCAGTCTATTCCCTATCTGATTATGTAACTGACCTCCGCGCCATTACCCGGGAAACACAAGATGACGAGGCCATCCTCCAACACGTCCGCCCGCTAGCCAAACGGATGGTCCTCTCCAAGAGTTGGTTGGATGATCACCACTATAAATGTGACGAAGAACAGGGCTTCGGCGTCCATCTGCTGCACGAGGAGCCCGACCACACTCTAGCGGTTTTTGTCGTGGCCTGGCTGCCAGGAAGAGGGACGCCACCGCACGACCACGGGACCTGGGCCGTAGTCGCGGGCGTCGATGGTGCGGAGAGGAACATATTCTGGAAACGCCTGGACGACGGATCGCGTGCGGGGTATGCCGAGCTCGAACAAAACGGCGAGCGTACCTACGTTGACAGGGAAGTCGTGGCAATGCTGCCGGGGGAAATTCACACCGTGCGGAACGAAACCGATGCCGTCACGCTATCTCTGCATACCTATGGGAAGCACATCAATTTCACGGGTCGTTCGCAGTTCAATCCCGAGCAGCGCACCGAAACGCCGTTTGTCGTGAAGGAGGAGTAGTCGGTAAACGCCGCTCGCATGCGTCCTCGACCGCTGTTCCCGACGCGGTTCTAACTCCTCCATCCATGGAGTCGTGCACTCGCGGCACTTGTGCGTCCCTGCACATCGGGTGAACAGTAAGCCGTAAACGGTGATCCGTACGCCGTGAGTCGTAAGTCACAAATGTGGCTTATTGTAGTGTTGTAGTACACTGCCTTCGACATCTGGGAGGATTCATGGACTACGCACATCCCGAATACCTCATTTCAACCGACGCCTTAGAAGAAGTATTGGAAGACCCGGGATTGAGGATCTTCGACACCACCGTGTTCATCAAGCCCGATGGAATCCAATCTGGCCTCGAAAACTATCTACAAGCTCACTTACCGCGAGCGGGTTTCTTAGACCTCGTCACGGTGCTCTCCGACCGAGATAGCCCGCTCGGTTTCACCCTGCCATCTGACGAACGATTAGAGCTTGGATTTCGCGCCGCTGGTATCGAACCTGACGGTTTGGTGGTGCTCTACAGCACCAACCAGATGATGTGGGCGACGCGCCTCTGGTGGATGCTGTATTACGCGGGCCACGAGAACATCAAAATCCTCGACGGCGGCTACGCTAAATGGATCGCGGAAGGCCGCCCGGTCAATAACGATCCGACGCCCTACCCAGCGAGCGATTTTAAGGTTCAGCCCGATCCGGATGTCTGGGCGGACAAGGATGACGTGCTCGCCGCGATCGGGGATGACCGCGTGTGCACGGTCTGTGCCCTCTCGCCCGAAGTCTATTCCGGCAAGTCCGAGACCAACTATGGTCGTCCCGGACATATAAAGGGCAGTCGAAATCTTTTCTACGCGACCGTTCTCGACAACGAGTGTTTTCGTCCTGCCGCAGATATCAAACGTGCGTTCGAGGACAAGGGGGCCTTTGACAAAGAGCGCATGATTACCTACTGCGGCGGCGCTATTGCCGCTACTGTCGATGCCTTTGCGTTATCGTTGATGGGTCACGAGAAGGTCGCCGTTTACGACGGTTCTATGTCTGAATGGGCCCGCGATGATTCCTTGCCGATGGAAACCGGCGCAGATAATTAATCCGTAAACGCCGCTCGCATGCGTCCTCGACCGCTGTTCCCGACGCGGTTCTAACTCCTCCATCCATGGAGTCGTGCACTCGCGGCACTTGTGCGTCCCTGCACATCGGGTGATCGGTAAACCGTTAGCCGTAGGTTCGTGAAGCCTGAGTAGTAACTCGGTAGGTTTTGAATTCGAGTATTGTGCGTTTTGTTCTTAATTAATACAGAGCCGTTTGTAACGTCTCTGTTATTAAGACTGAATAGTGATCTACTAACAGTAACGCAAACAACGCCGCTAGATACTGTATCGAATAGCCGAACGTCTTCCGCGCCAGCCCATCGCTATAATCGCGATACAACTTCCAGGCGTAATAGAGAAAGATCCCATTCAATACCAGCGCACCGATTAGGTAGATCAACCCACTCATGCGGGTGGCAAACGGCATGAGCGTGACGGCCGCTAACAAGATCGTATAAAGCAGAATATAAAGTCGGGTAAAGCGCGGGCCGTGGGTCACCGGCAACATGGGAATACCGGCATTGGCATAGTCTTCGTGCCGATAAAGCGCCAACGCCCAAAAGTGCGGCGGCGTCCACACGAAGATTATTAGAAACAATAATAAGGCGTCGCTGGCGACTTCACCGGTGACTGCCGTCCAACCTAATACCGGCGGCGCCGCACCGGCAGCACCGCCGATAACAATGTTCTGTGGGGTGGCGCGTTTGAGAAAAACAGTATAAACGACCGAATAGCCGATCAAGGTCGCAAACGTCAACACCGCAGTCAACACATTTACGCCCAAGATAAGAATCAACATCGCGATAACCGAAAGCACGCTTGCAAATATGATCGCCTGGCGTGAAGTTAACTGACCTGTCGGTAACGGCCGCGCACGCGTACGTGTCATCAATGCATCTGAATCGCGCTCGATCACATGATTGATGGCGGCGGCCGAGCCTGCGGCCAAGCCAATACCTAGCGTAGCCAGGATTAAGATCTGCCACGGCACCATGGCCGGCGTTGATAAGAACATGCCGACGATGGCGGTAAACACGATGAGCGAGACGACCTTGGGCTTGGTGAGCGAGAAGTACTCACGCGCGACGGATCTAAAACTGCGCGCACGCGCAGTACTTGCAATGGATACACTCGATGGTTTCATGTTTTGGGTCTTTTTCTATCCGCCCACGCCGCTGGAGACACCGCATGATAAAGGGTTACCACTGCCAACAACAAGAGCGCCGATACCGCACTGTGGCCAACCGCTACCGGTATCGGTAAGCGCATGACCACGGCCATGATGCCGAGGCTGATGAGCACCAGTAACACCATCATGATCCACAGGCCATAACGGCAAAGGTGGTTCTCACGCCCGACCAAGAATATGTGCCAGGCGAGCCAACCCACATACAGCAACACCACCAAGGCGCCGACTCGATGGACCATGTGCACCGCCGTCGAGGCCTCTAGTGACATGGCAGTGACCACACTCCCCCGGCCCAAGAACTGATCTAGGTTAAATCCGGCCGCCATATCCATAGGTGGCCACCATTCACCATGGCAGGTGGGGTACTCGACGCACGGCAGCCCGGCCTGACCTATGTTTAACCAACCGCCGAGCAACGTCTGTGCGACGATGAGCATCAGCGCCAGTATCACGCGTGGGCGTAGCCGCCGGGTAAGTGGCGACTCCTCGCCCGATTTCCAGAAACGTTGCTCGCGCATGACCAACCACCATAGCAACGCCAACACCGAAAGCGTGGCGATCAGTTGCGCCATCGCCGCCCACGGCAGCACCCTGCCCCCGAAGATGGGCACATCGGGCAAAACCACTGCGAACAACAATACAAAGGCGATAGCGGGCATCACCACGCGCCGGTTGGGTTGGGTATCCCACTGTCGGCCGAGGATAAACAACCGAATAACCAGGATGGCGAGGGCGGCGGCGAGCAATGGGTGCACCTTGGCCTGCCACGGGGTGTCGGCATAAGTAGGCCCTGGGGTTAGCGCCTGGCCTTCATCCGTCTCTAGCGTACGCCCATAACAGTCATACCAGCATGAGTCCATATAGCAGACCGGCGCGGGACAGCCGACACGCGCCAACGACGCGCGCGCATAGGCGTTGATGACCACGGCGGCGTAGGCCAGCAGTACTGTGGCCAATGCTGTGTAGAGAAAAATCTTTGCGCGCGTCCCTACGTGATTCATCTAGCCCATCCCTAGCCAATCCGAGATACCTTGAGCAAGCGTTTTAAGTCTTTGCGCATACCACTGGGATCGGCATCGGCCGGGTAACTCATCATTAAGAAAGCAAGCGGGTCGACCACATAGATGCGATCGAGATTGTCGAGCGGCGTCCCCACCGGCAGATGGAACTGGCTGGCCAAGGCCTCGATGTTCTTGGCGGGGCCGGCGACCACCGCCATATTGGGATATTCCTTGAGTTCGTACTTCAATAGTTCAAGCGCATTGGTGTCGGTGACCACGAACAAACGTGCTACGCGTGGGCCATCAACCCCCAGCGACAGGCGTACCTGGCGCATCTTATAGAGATTGTCTTTGCACGGGCTTAGGCATTCGGCCGAACCAAAATAAACCAGCGTCCATTTCTTTTGCAGATCGGCAAAGCGCATCTGCTTGCCATCGAGCCGCGTGAGACTGACATCGTTGATCGGGCGCGCCGGCTCTACCAACTCCCCATGATTGATGGTGCCCGACGGCCGCCAGCCGGTGGCGTAAAGGATGAACGACGCCGCCACCGGGAAGATGAACAGCAACACCAACAAGGCAATGGTCGATTTCTTCACGATTCCTCTTGCGTCTTGTTACGTCTACGTAAGTTGACCACTACCCAAATCACGAGCAAGGCGGTTGCCAACATAAACCACTGGAAGGCATAGCCGTGGTGGATAGCGATGCCGGCATCCAAGCGCGTCCATTGGCGATCAAAGCCACCGGCCGGGCTCGGCGGATCGAGCAAGATCACCACCGGTTGCACTGGAAAGGGCACCGCTTCGGCATAGCGCTTCATATCCATGTGTTGCCAAACGATCTGCCATCTACCGGTCAGCGCGGGCGGTTCTGCCAACTGAAAGACGTTCTCGCTTGGCACCGTCGCCACGCCATCGATGGTCAGATGCCCCGTCGGCGTGTCTATTTTGGGTATATCTTGGCGACTCGCGCCCAACCGTATCCAACCGCGATTCACAAGTACGCGCGTATCGCTGCCGGAGATGCGAAGCGGCGTGATCACATAGTAACCAACCTGACCCGCTTGCACGCGATTGTCGATCAACACCTGATAATCCGGATCGTAATTCCCTTTCGTGGTCACGCGATAGAAACGCAGCGTATCGGCATCTTGCAGGCGCGGTCCGATGCCCACCGGCGCATCTTGGCTACGCGCATCATACTCGGCTTGGATCACACGCTTTTGCTCGGCGCGATCGAGCTGCCAAAACCCAAGCCCCACTAGAATGGGGAATAGGATTATTACCACTAACGTGGGGATAAGGGTTGGTCGGAAATGACGGCCTAAGACCATAGGCTCACTGAGTGGTGTCGCCTACGGCGACAATCATTCTTGAACGGGGCGCTGGCCCCGTACGACGGGTGACTTTTGTTTCGGCAAAAGTCACCAAAACCATTTTGCCCCGCGGTTGACGTGCAGGAATGCACTAATGCCGCGAGCGCATGGATGCGCAGGAGCGGCCTTCGCCCCGCCACATAACACGTGGCGGAGAACCTCGGACTAGCGCTTGCCTCAGTGGGTCCGTCGACGGCACGTCCTTGTGCCGACGAGCGGACGCCGGGGTCCATGCCCGGCCCCCTGACGGGGCCGCGCTTCGGCTGCCCTGGCCCTCGGCTTGACCGTACGGGCGGAAGTCCAAAACGGGAAAAAGACTTAACTGCGGCAATCGGAAATCCAAGGGACTGAAAGAATATGGCGGCAACCCTAGATGCCACTCTGCGGGATGATTCCGAAATAGAAGCCGGCCATCAACAATAGAAATAAAGTGACCGACAGCGCAATACGGTAGGTCAGCGCCTTGGCCATCTTGGTGCTGTCTCCCCTTTCTCGGAATAGGTACACCGCAGCCGAAGCCATACTCACGAATATACCGATGAGCATCGCAATCACAATCGCTTTTATGACCATTGGTGTACCTCGGGTAAGGAAGAAATTGGATTATACATTCCCTCCCCACCCTCCTCTATGACAGGGGAGGGTTCTGACCGCCAGGCGACCGACAGGGCAGGGATTGTTGCGGTTAGCCGTACATTCGTGATCTGTGAACCATAATCCGTGAACGGCGGTTTTGCGCCTTACGCCGAGCCAAACCACTGCCCAGAGTAAGAAAGAAATTTCGTCGTCGGCACTCTCGACGGAGATATACTCCCAATTGAGACGCTCGATTATCGTTAGGGGCCGCGTAACGAGTCCGATTTGGTCGAGCGTTCGCAGAAAAAACGTTAGCGGCCGAAAAACGCTAAGGAGAACAATGCGGTGAAACTTCAGAAATTCGACACGCTGCACGAAAAGGTTGAGAGTTTTTCAAGAGTCTCTGGCAATCTGTTGGTTGATGCCTTTCAGTATTTGGCGTTGTTTGCCATTGGTGGTGCGATTGTATGGGCAGCGGTCTATGCGTTTAGCGCAATGGTCGCCAACGGGCGCGCTACCATTGGGGACATCCTGCTCCTCTTTATCTACCTCGAGCTCGGGGCAATGGTGGGCATCTATTTCAAGACAAACCACATGCCAGTCCGTTTTCTGGTCTATGTCGCGATTACCGCTTTAACACGGATGTTGATTGGCGACATACAGGCTAATCATGAGCCAGATGAAGGGATCCTCTATATTTCGGCAGCAATCCTGTTGCTTGCGATAGCGATTCTGGTACTCCGATTTGGCTCCTCGAAGTTTCCATCCACTAGAAAGAGCGAAGAGTCCTAGCAATGTCGGTGAGCCGTGATCAGTTATTGGTGATCGGTGAACGGTTAGCCGTGCCCCACCCCAGCCGGCAACTCGGTCGCTGCTCCCGGCGCGACTCTAACTCCTATATCCCTATAGTCGTGCTGCATGCGTTGCTCTAACTTCCAGCGTCCCCGCAGGTCGCCCGACGCGGTTCTACCTCCTCGTACATCTGACCGCCAGGCGACCGACAAGGCAAAGATTGCTCCCAGCAATCCTCTTGCATTTCCACCATCCCTGGCGGTCGGATGTCGGAAGGTAGGGCAATGCATTGAGCAATTGCCGAGACGGTGGAAATGCAGGAGGATTGTAGGCCGCTCCTGCGCTTCCATGCGCTCGCGGCATTAGTGCGTCCATGCACGTTAGAACAATCCCTGCCCCTCCCCACCCTCCCCTACAACAGGGGAGGGTTTAGAAGGCTGTCTCCCCTTTACGCACGACTCAAACAATGTCAACCAAACCCACATTCGTGCGTTAACCCTCCTGAGGAGCAATAAAACCCTAATCCATTTCTTCACGGAGGAGGTACACCATGACCGCAAATCTTTTATCGGCCGGCGTTGGTTGCTGGCGAACCTGGTTCTTAAGCGTGTTATTGCTGTTTGGCCTGAGTCTGGTGGCCTGCGGCGGAAGCGACGGCTCCGACGGTAGTGCCGGGAGCGACACCGGCGAGGTGTTTGTCGGCCTTACCGATGCCGACGGCGATTTTGCCACCTATACCGTAGATGTTTCGTCGCTCACACTGACCCGGGCCGACGGCGCTGTTATCGATGCCTTACCCATCAGTACCCGCGTTGACTTCGCGCAGTACACCGACTTAACGGAGTTTCTAACGGTGGCGACGGTGCCGCTTGGCATTTACACACATGTAGACATGACGCTCGACTACACCAACGCCGATATCCGCGCCGCGTCGGGCAACGACGTTGTGCCACTTACCCCGCTCGATGGCGACGGCAATCTAATCACCACGCTAACCATGACGTGAAGTTCGATGGTCGTCACCCGCTAGTAGTGCGACCCGGCATTCCGGCCATCCTCAGTTTGGACTTTGATCTGGAAGCAACCAACACCGTCGACCTCGTCGTTAATACTGTCACGGTAGAACCGTTGCTGTTGGCGGAAGTGGATATCGATCCGCCTAAAGTACACCGCGTGCGTGGACCGTTGGTAAGCGTCAATCTCGACGCAAGCCATTACGTGGTGGCCCTGCGGCCATTCCATCTGCGCGACGGTCACTTCGGTCGGCTTAGGGTAAAGACCAATGACGACACCATGTTCGAGATCGACCAGATGTCATACCAAGGTGCGGACGGGCTCGTGCAATTGGCGACAAAACCCGTCAGCACCGCCACCGTCGCCCTCGGTCGGCTGAATCTACATAACCGCACCTTTCTTGCACGTGAAGTCTATGCCGGCTCGAGTGTGCCGTTTGGTACGCATGATGTAGTCAGGGGCAGTGTCGTCGCCCGTGTCGGCGATACGCTGACCGTTCGCGGCGCGACCTTGGTACGCATGGATGGCACTGTGATCTTTAATGACGACGTCACTGTGTTACTCGATGCCAGCACCAAAGTCACCAAACAGCTTGGCGGTGACGTCGATATCGATGACATTTCCGTCGGCCAACGTATCACCGCATTCGGTACGCTGACGGGAGATATCCACACCAACCCGACGCTGGATACCACCAACGGTCTAGTGCGTATGCGACTCAGCAGCGTCGCCGGCAGCACCGTCCAGATCGATTCAAGCCTGTTGACCCTGAACCTACAGACCATCAATGGGCGATCGGTTTCGATCTACCACTTCACCGGCACTGGTTTGAACGGCAATGACAGCGATCCCGCGAACTATCGTATCGCCACTGGCAACTTGAGTCTGGGGACGCTTGCCATTAATAATCCGGTGCGCGTGCGTGGTTTCGTGGTGCCGTTCGGTCAGGCGGATACCCATGACTTCGACGCCCACACCGTGATCGATCTCTCGGACGTGCCGACTTGGCTCGCGGCCGCTTGGTCACCGCCGACCTCCAATGCCTTCAGTGATCTCACGGAACAAGCGATGGTGATCGATTTAACCGATAGCGTGGTGCGTTACCTTGTTCAGCGTGGGGTGGTGACCGACCTCGCCGCGTTTGGCAGTGACCCAACCGTGCAGCCGCACAGCGATGGTGCCAGGCTTTATGCCATCGTGCGCGGTCATACGGTAGAGCTGTACACTACGTTTGCAAACTTCGTTGAAGGCCTGAACGACCAACTCGAAACCCACCCGGTGCACCACGTCGGCGCCCGCGGTGGCTGGGATAGCAATACGGTGACGCTCACCAGTCGTTTGGCGGTGGTACGCTTGTACCGTGAACCGTTAGTCGTGATCTGTCCCTCCTCTGTCATAGGGGAGGGATTTTTTGTGTCGGCCACACCGACAATTCAATTACGCTCAATCCATTCTTGCATAAGCGCTTTGATTTGGGTCTGATAACGCACAC
>CAXMNC010000212.1:0-13310 GCA_964194625.1 Acidiferrobacterales bacterium | reverse complement strand
AGAACCAGTGGGCGGCACATTCACCTATCCGGTTCGCGCGGCCGAGTAAGAAGCTACCGAAGGAGGTAGTTATGAAGGGAATGTTGGTTGCTGGCGTCTCGGCTGCTGCTCTGGCTATGGCCGTGTCGGGCGCTGTTTGGGCGTTCACCGAGATTGAGGCCGCCTTCGTCCCGGAGGATCCACTGGAGCAACATCGGATGGTGGCGACCTCGTGCGAGCAACCGCGCGGCTTTCGCCGTATTGATATGAAAGGGGGAATCAAGTTTGCGCGCGAAGGCGAAGTGTTCGCTTTCGAGCCCCGGGAGATTCGAGCGAAGCGATGCGAGGAGCTGGAGATCGTTCTGGAAAACACCGACGCAGTGCGGCACGCCCTAATGCTGCCAGGCCTCAACCCCATGTTCGCACTGGAGTTCACAGGGCCTGGGCTCAAGAGCCTTCGTTTCGTGACACCCGACGAAGATGTTACCCTGGAGTTCCACTGCCACGTGCCAACCCATGAGCAGCTTGGGATGCTGGGTACATTGATCGTCGGCAAGGGTGGCAAGAAGGCGCCGGCGTTGCCCGCTGACGAGGTGGTCGCGGCGAAAGGTCTCTTCGAGGGCGTGGGCGTCATCGTCGCCGTTGAGCCACGGAAGAGCCGACTAATCCTTACCCACGAGGAGATCAAGAACTTCATGGCTCCTATGGTGGAAATGAGCTTCATGGTCACTCCCGGGACACTGCTGCAGGGACTCAAGCCGGGCGATAACGTGCGTTTCACCATAGACGCCGACAAACGGGTGATCGTCGACGTCGCCCCCTTAGTGCAAGGAGATACCCAATGAAGATACAGTGGCTGACACCAAAAGAAACATTGAAAGCACTCGGCATTGGCGTACTCACGGCAGTCTTCTTATTCGCCGTCATGGGGCCGGCATTTAAATTGGGCATCGCCCCGATGCCAAAGCCGCCCAGCCTCGCTTTTGCCCAGGTCCTTCTCGGTCCGAACGTACCGCTTGCGATAGGCCTGCTGTTTCATGTTGCCTATGTAACCTTTTGGGCGCTTGTTTACGTAATAGTGTTCCGCGATCATCTGACCTTCTTGAATGCGCTGTGGTTGGGCCTCGCGCTTTGGGGCGTGATCTTGGTCGTCTTCTTCCCCATCATTGGCTGGGGGTTCTTAGGGCTTGGGATAAGCCCGAAGTTGATTCCGGCGTCGCTCGTGCCTCACGTACTGTTTGCGGTTTTCCTCTGGGGATTGTGCCGACGGGGCTTCAAGACGTGACCCGACGAAAACGCGCGCCTTAGGTTCGAACCGGACGTCCGCCTGGGTTACCTGACTGCCCCGGCTCGCAATGAAAGATCCAATGACCCGCAAGTGGCCTTAATTGGGATGTACGCCTGTGCTGTAGCAGCAACCAGCCAAGACCGGCCACTAAGACTAATCGAATCGAGCGCTATTTCCGGAAACGACCCACTGCGGACAGTCGGCAGTAGCGGTTGAGCGCAAATACGGCTCGGTGCCAGAGGCGTCAGGCTTGAACTCAAGCGACTTTTGCGATGGCCTCGCGGACAGCTAACACGGCAACACACGCCTTTGCGACTTCCCGACCTTTTCTTTTAAAATGATCGAGGAAGAACCGTCGGTGCTCGTCTGTCTCATGAAAGTGATGCGGGCTCAATACCGCGGACAGCACGGGCACACCGACGTCCATTTGTGCCTGCATCAGGCCAGCGATGACCGTCTCGGCGACAAACTCATGACGGTAAATGCCGCCATTAACGACAAAAGCGCATCCTACAATCGCCGAATACTGTCCGGTCTTCGCCAAGTCTCGCGCCTGCAAGGGTATCTCAAAGGCGCCAGGCACTTCGAACACATCGACGATCGCTAACCCGTTGGTCAATCGATCCATCTCATGCATGAAAGCGGCGTGAGCCTCATCGACGATATCTGCGTGCCAACGCGCTTTGAGAACGGCAACGCGAATCGTAGCGGGATTTTGTTGGGAGCTCTGATTCATGGTTTTCTCCTGTCACGTAAAAGGGACCAGAACCAGGGCGTACGAAACAACGATGCGCCCGCGCGAACGCAGTACGCTTCACTGCTCCGTTCTCTTCCATCCGGACTATCACTGTCGGCTTCGGAGTTTCACCGAATCTGCTGACCCCTTCGCGCAAGGTACTCGAAGGGCGCTCGCGGGCTTGAGCGTCGTGTGCTCTAACCGCCGGTGGGGACTTTCACCCCGCCCCGAGAACGTGCCTCACCAACGGGCGAGACCTGAAGGATTCTAAGGCTCAAGGATGAAGCTGTCTATCAGACTGCCAATGACCGTATATGGACTCCTCCTCGTTTTGCAGGCAACCTGATTGACGGTGCTGAGGTACGACTGCTCACGTATATCCGGCCTCTTGAGTTGGCATACGTTGATGCCGGGCCATGATGGGTATTCGCGCGCCAGTTCCCAATTGCTATTACGTGCTTGATGCACTCGGACATTCACGGGTTTTGCCGGCGCCGGTCCGACCTGTTCACCATCTGTCAGTTTGCTTTGCAATCGTGAGTGAGGGGCTCCTTATATAAGTACCTTGCTTGAGCTCGTGTAAAGCTTAAGCGACGGCGAGCTCAGGATTGTAATCGGCGGCGTTGCGTAACATCGCCCAAGCCATGCGCACGGTTTTGTTCGCCAGGGCCACGGCTGCGACATTCGTATGGCTACGTTGAGCAAGGCCGGTGACCCATAGGCTTAAACGATCGTCACGTTGTTTAGCCTGACTGACCACAGCACGTGCCCCGTGGATCAAAATACTGCGTAAATAGCGATCACCCTGTTTAGTGATACTCAGTAATCGGTTCTTGCCGCCCGTGCCGTGATGCCTGGGGGTTAATCCCACCGAGGCGGCGGCCTGTCGACCCCGGTTGAAGTGGCTGGCATCGCCGACCCGGGCCACCAGGGCCGTGGCAATCAACGGCCCGACACCCCGTAGTTGTTGTAAGCGTTTAGCATCCGGATGGGTGTCTGCGATGACGTCAACCTCTGCATCAAGTGCCTTAATGCGTTGATCCAATGTATTGAGATCATCCCAAAGCCCATGCAGTAGCGCACGGAACCGAGCCGTCAGACCGTTCTCAGCGTCTTCAAGCCAACCGGGGATCGCCGCCCGCAAAGGGCCCAACTGTTTCGGTGCCACTAAGCCGTACTCCGCCACTAAACCACGGATCTGATTGGCCTTCGCTGTACGGTGACTTAGAAGCTCACTACGAACCCGGTGCACCGCCTGAATATCCTGCTGCGCGATGGTCTTGAGAGCCACGTAGCGCATACCGGGTCGACTCATCGCCTCACAAATGGCTTCGGCATCACGCGCATCGTCCTTCTGACTCTTTACAAACGGCTTCACCAACTGCGGCGCAATCAGCTTCACGTCATAGCCTCTTGACTGAAGCTCACGGGCCCAGTGATGGGCCCCCGAGCACGCCTCCATCCCTACTTCACAACCCGATTCCACCGTCTCAACAAAGACCTTGATCCAGCTCGCTCGTTTCAATTGGCGCTTCCACACCAACTTCCCGCACCGATCCACCCCATGGACTTGAAAAACACTCTTTGCCAAATCTACACCAACGCGGATAATCTTCATCGTGGACTCCTTCTTGCCGTTGACTCGTTACATCAACGACCAGTCTGGCACATAGATGCCGTTGAGGTGAGGAGGAGTCCATCCCATTGTTATTGGCCGAAAGCAGACGTTCGTGAATGTCCGGAAACGACTCTGTGCGGTCATTCAGGATCGTTGGCTCGGATGTCAGCTTTCGGAACACGAACCGAACTCGGTTTGAGCGCTTAGCTCGCACCACGAATGCGTTAAAAGACTTTCAAGTATGCTCGAAAGTTAGGCGACGTAGTGAACATTGCAGCGAAATGGAATAATATAATATGCGGAAACGTAGAAACGTTTCCGCGGGGTAGCATACGATAGCTTGGCTGAGGCGGGTTTTTGGTCGTCCGTTCGCTTTTCCAGGCGCAGAACCCCCCCCGCACAGGTAGCAGGAGATGGACGCACAGAAACTCAGGTCGTTACAGACGCCGCTCAAGGCACGTTATCGGGAAGAGCCGGAGGCGGCGCGGATTACGCTCAAGGCCACTGGCCGAATTGGCGACGACAACATTGCTTGCAAGGTCGATACGGCCCGCGCGGTTGTGGAAGCCGGCCTGCATCCGGCCACGGGCGGCGACGGGCAGTCCGTCTGCTCGGGCGACATGCTGCTAGAGGCCCTGGCAGCCTGCGCCGGTGTCACCCTGAAGGCGGTGGCGACGGCCCTCGAGATTCCACTCAGGGGCGGCACGGTTCGTGCCGAGGGCGACCTCGATTTTCGCGGCACACTCGGTGTCGATCGTGACGCGGTGGTCGGTTTTTCCGATGTGCGACTGCGCTTCGACCTGGACACCGACGCGACACCGTATCAACGCGAAAAACTGATCGAGCTGACCGAGCGTTACTGCGTCGTCTACCAGACGCTGCGTCGATCACCACGGCTTTCGCTGGAGACCCATCAGCTGGCTGAGGGCGAGCAGCAGCTACCCGTCGGGTCGGAGGGTGTAGAAGAGGCGGAAGCCGCCCTGCAAGCCCGGCTGCGGGCGCTTCAGGCCGCGGCCTCGCACGCCCTCTGAACCATCGCTTCTTCACGAAGACTCAGCGCCTGCCGCCTGCTATGGCGGCGGATTCAGGGTGGGCGCGCAGGCGGGCCATGGCCCATACGCCGAAGAAGGGACCGACGGCCAGGGTAGCGAAGGCGAATTGCCAGCCCACGGCCTCCACCATGGTCGGCATGAGATGTAGGGTAGCGAGCGTCAGGAGGAAACCGACGCTGGTCTGCATGGTCAGCATGGTACCAACGGTACCGGGCTCGGAGAGCTCGGCGATCGAGGCCGAGAACTGGGCTGAATCGGCAATCACCACCACGCCCCAGAGAAAGGCAACGGCAAACACGAGCCAAGGCGGAGCACCGAACAGGAAGCCGATGACGATCGCGCATGTCCCACTCGCCGCCATCGCTCCCATGGTGAGCGCCGTGCGCCCGATCCGGTCCGCAATCACGCCACCCAGGACTGCCCCGGCCGCGCCGCCAACACCGATTACAGCAAAGGTGGCCAGACGCGACCACAACGCCGCATCTTCCAGGTGCACTTCGAAGCTCGCGTGCAGGAACAGAGCGAGCCAAGCCCACATGGCGTAGAGCTCCCACATGTGGCCGAGATAACCGAAGTTCGCGAGCCTGAGGGCGGGCCTTGTGTAGGCCTTGAAAGCGATCCTGGGATCGAAACGCGGCGAAGGGGCGAGGTTCGGGCCGATGCGGACCAGGTTGATGACGAGAGCGGCAGCCAGCGCCACTAGGGACGTCACCGCGATGGTGAAACGCCAATCGACCCCGCCCATGGCATTGAAGAGATGCGGCGCACCCGAGCCGAGGGTCAAGGCGCCCACCAGAAGCCCGACCAACAGGCCTATATCACCCTTGGCCCAGGTGATGGCGATCTTCATGCCGACGGGGTAGATCCCGGCCATGGCGGCGCCGGTCAGGAAGCGACAAACAAAGACCGCGGGCGAGGTCGGCTCCACCACGAGAATGACTGCGTTGGCGCCGGCGGCCAGAACGGTGGAAGCCATGAAGAAGTGTCGCATGTCGAGCCGATCGGCGAGTCCGAGAAGGGCACTCAGCAAGGTGCCTGCGACGAAGCCGGTCTGAACCGAGGAGGTGTAGAGCGAGGCAAGGGTCGGTCCGATTTCGTACTCGGCCTGGAGCGAGGGCAGCACGGCGGAGGCCGAGAACCAGAGCGCCATTGCCGCCACCTCGCAAAAGGCGAGCAGGGTCAGAGACCACGCTTTCAAGGACAAGCAGCCCACCCCCGGGAACGAAAATGTGCTAATTCATTCAATTGATTTAGGGGCGCCCTTTATCGGGAACACAACACTTCCAAGACAGGCCGTTTCTCACACATCGAAGCTCGCCTCCGCCACGTTCGGTACGCCGCAGGATATCACCTTGCAAGAGCTGCGCATCGAGAGCTTCTTTCATGAGACGCGGACATCGAACGTCGCTACGAGCGCTTTAACGGCACCGTGTAGCAAAGCGCGTTACCTTCAAGCGCCAGCGCGCCGTCATCACGGGTGACAGTGGTGCGAAGCCTCGTTATCGGTACGATATTTGTACCACGTGCGCTTGTGACCGCACAAAGTGTTTGGGTCACCATCGGCCGTTAAGTGCGCTCTGGCAAAACTGTCTAACGTCCGCTCTTGGCCGAAAGGGAGCGCGCCGTCGACCTGTTCTGGGAGAAAGGCTTCGGGGCGTCGATCGACGACGTCGTCGCGAGTACTGGGGCGAGCCGGCACAGCCTCTATGGGATGTTCAGGAGCAAACGCGAGCTTTATCTGCACGCCCTGGAACGCTACTGGGCGGACCGGCAGACGGACATGTTTTTGCCACTCAAGCGGCGGGGTGCCGGCCTGAGGGCAATCCGGGCAACGTTCGACAGTGTGCTGCAATTCGCATCGACCCATCCGGACGCTCGCGGGTGCCTAGTCTGTGACGCCGCGGTGGAGGTGGCGCCGCACGACCCTGAGGTCCAAGTGAAGGTCCATGAGATCTTCGGTCAATTGACCGCCTTATTCCGTGCGGCCCTCGAGCGGGCGGTGGAGCTCGGGGAGCTCAAAGGTCAGCAGGATTTGGACGCGCTTGCTGCCTACCTGACGACCGTATTTCAGAGTCTGGCCTTCATGTACCGCAGCGGATATTCGCACGAGGCACTGGCACAGCATGTCAAGGTGGCGTTTCGCGTGTTGCTCCGACCCACTGGTCTCTCATCAGGTGGTCGCGGAATTTTAGGCCAACTGCTCGGGGGTCCTATTGAAGTCGTCTTGTTTGGGGATGAGGTAGAAGCAGGGCATGGTGGGGCTCCTGTCATTCTTTTGCTCCGTGCTGCTTGAGCAGTTCTACGGTTTCCTTGCGACGCCACTCAACTGCTAAATGTAGTGGGGCCTTACCGCGGGAATCTTTCACATTTACATCAGCCCCGCTGGTCAGAAGCAATTCAACTAAGCTCGTCCTCCCCTTTGCCGCCGCCACATGCAGCGGAGTCCGTCCTTTACGGTCGGTTGTACTGACGTTGGCGCCCTGCGCGACCAGTAATTTGGCTATGCACTCATCGCCTTTTTTGACGGCGCGGAATAATGGTTCCTTGCCCCACGGCCCGACATTTACATCAGCCCCTGCCGCTATCAGCCGTTTGACCATCTCCTCATCGCCTTGTCTAACTGCCCGGATCAATGGCGTCTTATCGAGTCGCCCAGCATTTACATCAGCGCCGGCCGCGATCAGTAGTTTGGCCATGTCCTCATGGTGTTTTTTAACCGCCCGGTATAAGGGCGTGCCGGTGCGTGAAGCGGCGTTTACATCAGCACCGGCCGCGATAAGGAGCCTTGCGCTGGGGACATCACCGTTCGAGGCTGCGAAGTACAACGGCGTTTTCGCCCCGGCGTTAACACTTGCGCCATGCGCGAGCAACGTCTCGATTAGGTTGGTGTTGCCATCTTTCGCTGCGATTTGTAGGGCTGTGTAACCCATCCACCGGGTCGTCTCGTTCACGTCAGCCCCCTTCTCGAGTAGCAGTCGTACCGCGTCAACGTGACCCCTTTTAACCGCCACTAGCAACAGCGGGGTACGCCTAGCCTCGCCCGGGCCATGGATATCTGCGCCCTGTGCGATAAGCTTTTCGATCTCTTCTGGGTCCCCGCGTTTTACCGTGTCGCGCAAGGGTTCACGGAGAGACTCGACCAGCGCCACGTTGCGAAAATAATCGACGGTAGTCGTATCGCAATAGCGCTGCACCAACGCTTCATCATCAATCGCGATCAGTACCCCGCATAATGAAGATTCCGAACGACATACCGGGTCCCCACTCTTGTAGTGTGACTTGCACTTGTAGGTCTCGAGGCGTTCGACAATATTATTTTCATCGTACTCGACCAACAAAAGGAGTCGTGCCTGGAATTCGTCTACGATATAACCGGGCGTCTCGTAGGGGATCATCACAGTATGCAACCGCCTTGTCCGCATATAGTCGTGTAGCGCTAGTCTCCCATCGTCGGTTTGTTCATCTGGGTTGCCTAGCTTTTCAAGGACCACCGTTTTATGCGTTTTGCCCTCGGTCATCGCGCTCGGTTTTTCGGGCGTATCGTAGGTCGTCTTGCCAGGCCACATAATGCAGCCACCGACAGCCATCGTGACTATCAATACGATGCTTAGGTAAACGCTTTTGGTGAACATTTTGCTAGCCTCTGGTTTAGCGAAAACGATAGACGACGCCGGCCGAGAACAAATCGACATCCCCGTCGCTGACATCGGTGAAACGTTCCCACTCGGCGCGCACGCCCCAGTTGTTGTCGAAGACATATTCGCCGCCAACACCGAACGTAAGATCCGTGCCCTCATCGACGGTGCGACTAAGAAAATCAACGCTCCAGTCGAAGAAACCAGCCTTACCGAAAACCGCACCCCTGTGACCGATAGGCAATATGCCGACGATCTCGAATGCCAGCCCATATTGGTCGAGCGCATTAGGAAGGCCAAGGGAGTCGAACTCGCCGAGATCGACAAAGGCGGCTTCTACGGCTACGTTCTTGGTAAACTGGTAACCGGCAAATACTTTAAGGCTACTGGCGGTTTGATCTAACACATCATCGTCTGAGCTGCCGAGGCTACCGCCGACATACCACTCGCCCTCTTGAGCGCCTGCAAGTGGGGTGGTCGTGACAACGATGAGTAGAATAATCGCTGCGGAAAGAAAGTGTCTGATATTCATCTGTCGTTGCTCCTTATCTGTCTTGTCGAGTCGTCTCAATCAAAACTTGTACATCATGCCAAGCGACCCAAGATCAACATCGCCGTCACCGACATCAACAAAGCGCTCCCACTCAAGTCGCGCGCCCCACCTTCTAGTGAAATGAATATTTGCCCCAACTCCGTACGTGAGGCCGATACCGTCGTCGGTCATACTGTCAAACTCGTCGCAGACTGTAGATCCCAAAATGTTCCGGCATTGGAACTCTTCAACCGTTATCGACCAGATAAAGAGCCCCCCCTTGCCAAAAAGCTCAAAGTGTTTACCGACCGGCAACATACCGAGGACCTCCCATGCAGTGCCTTGTCTGGTGAACTCTTCGGCACCAAACTCGCCAAGCTGGACCACGGCGGCTTCCAGTGCCAAACGTTTGTTGAGTCGGTAGCCGCCGAATACTTTAAAGCCGTTCTCCTCCTCGACGAGACCCTTGTCATCAGAACTGCCGGAACCACCGCCGACATACCAGCCGTTATCTTGCGCATGTGCAGGCGGAGTCGTGGCACCAAGTAAGAAGACTGCAACTATCAAGAGCCAATGCGCGTTTTTCATGGTTTACCTCCCATCGTCTGTATCGTCCGACAGTCGACACGATGTGCTGGGGTTTTCGTGTCGATACGCACATTTAACTCAGTTGGTAAAGCGAATTCCTATACAATCTGAAGAATGCTGGTAGATTTCGAAATCTACCTGCTTTTATTGAATTGTTAGGATTGGGGGGTTGAGAGTACTGATCAGGCGGCAAAGCGCGCCGAGTTCACACTGTGTCGGAGAATTGTGAATTAGGAGCAGGCCGCATCTTAGCTTTCCGATACTCGGTCGGCGTGACACCGTGAATTTCTTTGAATGCCTTGTTGAACGGTCGTAACGTGCGATAGCCGACATCCATGGCAATGGTCAGCACCGGCAGGCGGCGACTGTCTGCGTGTACCAGCCGTTTGGCAGCTTCCGCGATGCGGTACTGATTGAGAAAGTCATTGAAGTTCCTATAGCCGAGGAAGGCATTAATAAGCTGCCTGAGTTTGTATTCGTGCTGGCCCAGTTTTTCGGCGAGGTTGCGTATAGTTAGATCTCCTTCGATAAATACGTGCTCCTCGTCCATCAGCCGCTGCAAATCCTCAATGTCCTTTGATCTGTCATCATTTGGAAAGTCAGAAGCCTCGCTTTTGGCAGCCGCGGGTAGAAATCCCGCGTGGAGACTTAACAACCGTACGTTGAAAATGAACACGATGACGAAAATGATCGTTGCGTTAAGCGTTTGCACGCTGATTGGTGGGGGCTTTCCCGATCCGGCGAGAATGAGCGTACCGGCGGCAATAACGATCATGTAGATCCCTGTCGTCACCAGAATTCCAAAACGAAACCGCCGCCGGCCTTCGACTAGATCCGTTTGCCAATCCTTTGTTGCAGCAAACAGGCCCAAGAGTACGAAGGCGAATACCAGCGATTGCGGAATCAGCACTTTCACCAAATCGGCGATCCCCCAATCTGCCACTCGGGCGCCGATCCTGTTGACCTCAATCAGCAACCCCATTCCAAGATCAACAAATTCGACGATCAATAGTATGAATGCGTGATACCAGCGGAAGCGGAATGAGTCCTCAAACAATGATTTTGCCAGAAGCCAAAAGAGTACCGGTGCGGCGCTCGCACCTGCTAACAACGGGTAACTCCACTCATCCCATTGCCAATATCTAAGGGCAGGTGTGGCAAGAAGATAACAAACGATAGACAGCGCGAAAGGCGCGGCGAGTTTCCCGCTAAGCTTGTCGCGATGATCTTTTAGTAAGATTGCGGTAATCAGAGCGAGCTGGGCGATGGCCGCGAATCGTAAAATGAGGTCTACGGTATGCATTGCATGCTCTTTGGTTCAGTTCCATAAGCCGTCGAATACATGGCGCGACAGCAGCGGCGGTTCCATGCCTGTATGATCGATCCAAAGGAAGGAGGGAAGGCCCCTCAGAAAGCAGAAAGGATCGCCATGGCAGGTTATTGGCGGTTAGTTTTTGGGGTGGGCAGAGCAGGGGCTTAACATTCATAGCAAGCCGACCGGGTGTCCATCACCTGCCACTGTCAACATTTGACCACCGCACCCAGGCAAGATCAAGAAAGTTCACTTTATGGGATGGGTTTAGGTACTTTTAGTGTCCCTCGGGGATGGCTGAAACCCCTCATCACTTGCCCCTCCCATAGCGGCGCAGTTTGGCGCTCCCAGCCAATAGATTGGCGCTCAAAGCATAACGATCCGTAACGCCTGCGCATTATCCTTCGCGCATGGTGACCACCCGACCTTGTCCCATTTGTCAGCAAAGATTCACACCACCTAGGCGTGATAAGCGCTACTGTTCGGCGGCTTGTCGGCAGTTTGCCTATCGCAGCCGCAAACGTCACGAATCACGACCACAGGAGAGCAAAACGTGAAACAAGTAACTACCGCAATCGTACTAGCAGCCGCCATCACGACGACTGCGCAGGCCCAGCTTCAGCATAAGGACAACTTCACCCGCGACACCGATACAGGGCTTGATTGGCTCGACCTTGCCGACACAGCCGGGCGTTCTGTGAATCAGGTACTCAGTGGCGCGGGCGGGTTTACCGACGCAGGCTGGCGTTTAGCGACTGAGGCCGAGGTGTTTGATTTTCTCAGTCGCCACTTTTTCAACGGGAACGCTTCTACCGAAACTATCGATCCTTATCTGTCTGACGCCGAGTTCGCTCAGGCACAGGGGTTGATGAAATGCTTAGGGGCGCTCCAAGACGTGAATACACCAGGCAGTGCACCGGGCACGTTCACAGACTCAGGACTCCCAATATCGGCAGAACTTAGGGGATGGTACGAAATCAATGAGCCTGGATTCGCCGGGAAGGCACGTGCAGTGGTTGCCCCGCTTGTCAACGCTAATCAGGATGAATTTAGCAAAAATTATGCTTCCTGGGATGCGCACAACTTTAGTTACAACTACGACCGTACCGACATATTTGTGGGCGTGTTCATGGTGCGCGACAGCGCCGGGAGAATTCGCCATCCCAAGAAACATCGTTGCGAACCCAACTGATGACGCCGGTACATCTCTCTGGAATCTGTACTTTAGATCAGGGAGTCAGAGATGTTTGAGCTTCTAGAAATTAACTACTTGTCGGCGCAAATTGCGCTGATGATCTTTGGCATGGCTGTAATCATTGTTTGGCAAGTCGTTGGGACAGTGGAACGCCTTCACAAGGAGCAAACGGCTAGGACGAATGCCCTTTGGAAGCAGCTCAACGAACTGATCGATCAAAAGAGTAGCCAGATCATTCGAGACGTGCCACATGTTTACAACATCCAGCTCAAGTATGACCGAAAGATTAAACGGCTAGAAAACCTGACTTGAGATATGAGCTTAGCCAGTGAGGAACACGACAAGTGCTTTGACGAGATTCATCGCCTGCAGAAGTTAAAGCGCTTTGAGGTTGATTACTACATGCACGCCGAAGAACACTTGGAGCTGGCTTACGGAAAAGAGGAGTACAAAAAACTATGTGCTCAACTTTTCTAAGCTAAGGATAGAAGGATGGAAATCCTACTGATCATCATCATTATCATCCTGCTCGCGGTATTCTTTCCTGGCGTGCTGTGGTTTGTATTTTGGACGGTCCTAATTCTTTCTGCAATCGGGCTTAGGGTAGTGTGTGCGCCGTTCGTTGCTTTGGCTGATTGGTGTGAGAGAAAGCGGAAGGCACAAGAACAGCAAAAGCGAAAGCATCTCGGCTATAACGCTTTCGTCAGATCTAAAAATGCAGCTGCTGTCGGATACGTAAAATATGTCGAAAAAGAGCGGCACTATGGAAACTGTTTTCCGGAAAACCTAAAGCCTAACTGATGAGTCCTTAATGGATGAAACGCCCTGCGGTTATGGGGAATCTACAAACATGAGGAGCAAGTGATGGCGAAGTTTATCTACGAGGGCTTGGCGCCCGAAGACGACCCGGTGTATCAAGAGCCTTGGACAGTGAGCACAACTCGAGGGAAGATGGAGAAAGCGACATGAAACAAGTGGACAACTATAAATCCGGTCAAATCGGCCGGCACTACATCGCTGCAGAGCCACTGCGCTGTGGGTGGACAGTAGCCATGCCCTCGGCATTCGGTCGAAGAAGTATTGCCTTTAAACACATCTTCGCGCTCCCTCAGTTGGGTTTCGCACTACTCCTTATGGTCAAACCAGTGATGGGCAGCGAAGCGGTGTTTACCCTCACGGTGAGCAATGCGGCCAGCGTGAGCGATGACCGCGGCGCGGACACGTCGGTAGCGGGTAACACCGTGTTGCCGATATTAATCCCAGCCTCGCTAACGGCTCGCACCGAGGCGAAGAGGCCAGATCGACTCTTGTCGGAAGCAACGACAAAGATTATTGAGCTATTGAAGAACAACCGCGATCTCTATGCTAAAGACCA
>CAXMNC010000211.1:0-2552 GCA_964194625.1 Acidiferrobacterales bacterium | reverse complement strand
CTGTACGCTTTGCATGGCGTGCGTGTCGGTGTGCCCGGCGTCCGCGCTTTCCGATGCCGGCGATCAACCGCAATTGTTGTTCACGGAGTGGAATTGCGTCCAGTGTGGACTCTGTGAGACCGCGTGCCCCGAGGACGCGATCTCGCTGGCGCCACGCTTTGTCTACGATCCCGAGGACCGCCAGCGCACGCAAACTCTGAACGAGGAAGAACCTTTTTGTTGCGTCGTATGCGGCAAACCGTTCGCCACCCAGAGCATGATGAAACGCATGCAAGAGAAATTGAAGGGTCACTGGATGTTTCAGGAGGCGAATGCCCTGCGGCGCCTGCAAATGTGCGAGGACTGCCGGGTCAAGGACATGTTTCAGCACGATCACAAAGGGATCGATGTGCACAAGCGGCCGTAGTCGCCGATCGGGTCATTTTAGGTCAAAATGCCGCACTATGGATCATTTTGTCCCAGGCCTCCAACTAGCCACTTGAATCATGAAGACCCTTTACCCAATTCGTTCCGTTCTTTCCGTTTTTTTCCTTTTTTTAGTGGCCTGCTTCTTGCTCTGAAAGGTACCGATCATGATCGATATGCACGCAAGTGCTTCAACAAAAATAGACGAAGGTAATGGAGGTATGGAGGTGGACGCGGAGCAAGTGATCCGCGCCAATACCTACAGCCTGCTAGCCTCGTTGCTTGTAGCCCCGCCGTCAGAGGACAGTCTCGCCCTGCTTAAACAGATCGACGTGCCCCAGGGCAACGGGCAGTCCGCCATGGCGGCCGCTTGGCACGCGCTGCGCCTGGCCGGCGAACACGCCACGGTGGAGACATTGGACGAGGAGTACCACGATTTGTTCATCGGTCTTGGCCGTGGCGAGTTAGTCCCCTACGGCTCGTGGTATATGTCCGGTTTCTTGATGGACCAGCCGCTCATGGTCCTGCGCCAGGATCTTATGGCGCTCGGCTTCGAGCGCCAGGACGACGTCGCTGAGCCGGAGGACCATGTGGCGGCGCTGTGCGAAACCATGTCACTGCTTATCAACAGCGGTGAGGAAATCCCGGGGGACACACAGCGTAAGTTCTTTGCCGACCACGTGGGGCCGTGGATGAGCAAGTTTTTCAGCGACTTACAGGAAGCCAAATCGGCCCGTTTTTATCGCGCCGTCGGCCAACTGGGTGAACAATTTATGGAGATAGAGCAGCAGTATCTGGGGATGTTGACCTAAAGACGAAAACCCAGAAGACGTAGAGTTTGTTTTCCTTTGTTTTTAATTGCTTATGAAATAAACATGAAGTATTACTGTAGCTTAATTGGAGAGGAGACTGTTATGAGCCATGAATCGAAGCCGGTCAAAAGGAGCCGCCGGGAGTTCCTGAAAGGAGCAGCGGTTGTCGGCGGAGCCGCGACATTGGCAGTAGTGGCCACGGGAGGCATTGCCGGCACCCAAGCGGACACCAAGAAGGTGAAATCGGCGCCTGAATCCAAGGGCTATCACGAGACGCCTCACATCCGCGCGTACTACAAGACTGCGCGGGTCTAGTGGCGCTGCCCTAGGTATCTGGATTTCTGGTGAGAATCAGTCCTGAATAGGAGATCGAATCATGAAGTTGATCAAAAAGAAGGCTTCGGAAGGATCGTCCGCTCAGGCCCGCTTCGCAGGCGTGGCTGTGGACCGACGCACCTTCTTGCGCCGTTCGGGCTTAGCACTCGGCGGTGCCGTGGTGGCCACGGCGCTCCCGCCGTTGATGATGAGACGGGCGTTGGCCGAACAAATCAACCCGCCCATGGCGGGGGTAGAGACAAAGACAGTTAAAACCATCTGTACCCATTGCGCGGTGGGCTGCGGTGTCTACGCCGAGGTTCAAAACGGTGTATGGACCGGTCAAGAGCCCGCGTTTGACCACCCCATTAGTCTGGGTTCGCACTGCTGCAAGGGCGCGGCACTGCGCGAGATGGGTCATGGTGAGCGTCGGCTTAAGTACCCCACCAAGCTCGAGAACGGCAAGTGGAAGCGCATCTCGTGGGATCAGGCCATCAACGAGATTGGTGACAAGATGCTGCAGATCCGCAAGGAGTCGGGGCCGGACTCGGTGTACTGGTTGGGCTCGGCGAAACACAGCAACGAACAGGCCTATTTGTTCCGCAAGTTCTACGCAATGTGGGGCAGCAATAACGGGGACCACCAGGCGCGTATCTGCCATTCGACCACGGTTGCCGGTGTGGCGAACACATGGGGTTATGGTGCGATGACCAACTCCATGAACGACATCCGCCACTCCAAGGCGATCCTGATCTGCGGTGGGAATCCCGCCGAGGCGCACCCCGTTTCGCTGCAGCATATCTTCTATGCCAAAGATCGCGGGGCCAAGCTGATCGTGCTCGATCCACGCTTCACGCGCACCGCGGCCCACGCCGATCATTACGTGCGCATACGTCCGGGCACCGACGTGCCCATCGTCTGGGGCATGCTCTGGCATATCTTCGAGAATGGCTGGGAGGACAAGGAGTTTATCCGCCAGCGTGTCTGGGGTATGGACCAGATCCGCAAAGAGGTCGCCAA
>CAXMNC010000210.1:0-1648 GCA_964194625.1 Acidiferrobacterales bacterium | reverse complement strand
AGCCTGATAAGCAGCCGTAGCCTCAATCAAATGGGCGACGACTGGGAGCGCCGATTCGACCAGGCGGTTCGCCAAAAGGACCACCTGGCCGCCGAAAATGAGTCTCTTAAGACATCGATCGAGGCGCAACAAGCGGTCGTGGCCAAGCATGCTCAGGCAGCGGCCAACACCCGAACACAACTCGAGTCTCTGCGCGAGAAAGAAAACAGTCTTTCAAAGAGTCTGTTCGTACTTCGTGAGGAGAGGGACGAGTTCGAGAACAAACTGGCCAGGGTCTTGGCGCTGGTCAACACGCAAAAGCAGCAAATCACAGATCAACAAGCCGAATTCTCCAAAGCCAGCGACTTTTATAAAGATCAGCTCGAGGGCTCGGTCGAACAGCGTTCGGCACTCGATACAAAAGTCGATGCCGCCAAGTCAGAAAACGAATCTCTCAGGAACCTGTTGATGTCTGCAAAGGCTGAACATGAATCAGTCAGCAACCTCCTGGCGAGCGCCCAGTCCCGGCTGGAGAACCTCGACGCAATGGAACAACGAGTTATTACGCTGGAAGCTGAAAACGCCGAGCTCCGGCAAGAGGCTACGGCGGCAAAAAGAGTGGCTGAAGCGCTACAGCGCGACGTTGACGAAATGGATGCGCTTAAGGTGCAGAACCGGGAGTTGGCGCATTGCCTTCAATCCATGGAAACCAGTCGCAAACAATACGAAGAAGACGCGCTTCGATATCGGAATCAGTATGAACAGTCCGAGAAACAATCAGAAACGATGCGTTTCAAGCTGGGTGACATAGAGAAGAACTGGGTTGAGATGCAAAGCAAAGAAAGGGACGCACGAGACGCCGATTCACAACAAAACAATGCTCCACCGCCGTTCGGTCTGGATGCACCCCACGGCGAGCGAGACGATCTCACAGAAATAGTAGGCGTCGGCAAAGTTTTTGAAGAAACGCTACACAGTCTCGGTGTCTATCACTATCGACAAATCGCGGCATTCGGCCCGACCGAAATAGCCCGCATCAACGCGGAGCTGAAGGAGTTCAAAGGTCGAATCGAACATGACGACTGGATTGGCCAGGCTAGGGAACTGCACTTCAGGAAATATGGGGGTGCCAGCGAGTAATCGCCTCGATCTTGTAACGAGAACGGGCCCTGTGACGGGCCCGTTTTTTTTGACTCTTCAATTCGATTTTGGCTCTACTTCTTCCGCCCTGCATACATCGCAGCGAGACTGTCCTTGTATGTGCCCACCCAGTAATCGATTGTGTCCTCATCTACATAAACAGCGTTGAATGCCCCGAGCGTTTGGGCGGCTAATGGCACTGACTTGAACCGGGGTGGATAAGACGCCCGTGTTATCGTCCGACACTAGCGGCAATCGCTTCCAGTCCCCGCAATTCGTTGGCTTCCATCTCAGCATTCTCATACTCTGGTTGCGACGAAAACTTCACCGCAACAAAATCCCTTTCCGTGTCGACGTAGATTATTTGTCCGCCGACCCCCAACGCCATGATCACGCCAGTCGGTGGCTTATTGATCCACCAGAAATTGTGATACGCGCCACCCGGTGCGGTATCGGCATACTTTGCCTCAGCGAACGCGTCGACCAGCCTCTGGTCAGGACTACGGCATTCCTGCAACCAGGTCTCCGG
>CAXMNC010000209.1:0-3629 GCA_964194625.1 Acidiferrobacterales bacterium | reverse complement strand
GATCTACGCTTCCAGACTTTCTTTAAAAACAGATTGTCTAACACTCGCCACATGATAGTTTGCTTAACGTAGCTTCCTTCGCACTTCTCTAACATTAGGTAGTCGATCGATCTGTGTAAGTACTCTACTCAGGGTATCGATATCAGGGATTTCAAGCGTCAACTGCATGCGGCCTACCGTGCCATGCTTATTTGGTAGCGTGTTAACTGAGATGACATTGATCTTCTCGTTAGCAAGCGCAGCGGCAATGTCACGCAGCAAGCCTTGCCGGTCATAAACCGAAATCTCTATATCGACGGGATACGTACGATCGGTCTCAGCTCCCCAGTTCACCTCGACCAGGCGTTCGTCCCCCTCACTGTAATAGCGCAATACGTTGGGGCAGTCACGGCGGTGTATGGTCACACCACGGCCACTAGTAATGAAACCGAGCACGGAATCTCCTGGTACCGGTTTGCAGCACTGAGCCATGTGAGTCAGCAGGTTACCAACCCCCTGTATATTTATGGCGGCCGCTTTGTCAGCGAGTCGGTGCGAGCGCGCAGTTGGGAGTAGCTCATCTTCCGTTTTGGGTACTACCTCTTGGACAGCGTTGATAATCTTTGATGTTCGAGTCTCGCCGCGGCCGATGGAAGCAAGAAAATCATCGACTTTGTCGAACTCGAGCTCGCCTGCGAGCCCTTCGTAATTGACACCTGCAAGCCCGAGCCGATGCAGCTCCCGTTCCAAACTCGTGCGCCCCGCGGCGACGCTCTCATCATAATTCTGTTGGCGAAACCAATGCTGTACCTTGCCGCGCGCCCGAGAGGTCTTGAGGTAACCGAGGTTTGGGTTAAGCCAATCCCGACTCGGCGCCCCCTTCTTGACGGTAAGCACTGCCACCTGCTCACCTGTCTTCAACTCGTAGGTCAAAGGCACGATGTGGCCGTTTACTTTGGCCCCTCGGCAACAATGGCCGACTTCCGTATGTATGTGGTAGGCAAAATCTAGCGGTGTAGCTCCACGCGGTAGATCCACCACATTACCCTTTGGTGTGAAAACATAGATGCGATCTGCGAACACTTCGGATTTGAAGTGATCGACAAAATCACTAGCCTCGGCAACCTCATCCTTCCATTCCATCAGCTGTCGTAGCCATGCAATCTTGTTGTCGAATGCTTGATCTCGTTTTGCACCTTCCTTGTAGCGCCAATGTGCGGCTATACCCAGCTCCGCTTGTTGTTGCATTTCATAAGTATGGATCTGCACCTCCACTGTCTTGCCTTCGGCACCGATGACCGCCGTGTGGATAGACTGATAGTTATTCTCCTTAGGGGTGGCGATATAGTCGTCGAACTCACCGGAAACAAACTGCCAGCGCGTGTGAATCACCCCCAGCGCCGCGTAACAATCGGGTACATCCTTAACCAAAATACGAACGGCGCGAACATCGTAAATCTGATCGAAATCCTGGTTCTTACGTTGCATCTTGCGCCAGATTCCATAGACGTGTTTCACCCGACCCGTTACCTCTGCCTCAATATCCACATCTTTCAGTTCTATCTTTAATAGATCTACGAAACGAGTGATGTAGTGCTCTCGATCGGCCCGTCGTTCGGCCAAGCGCGCAACAATCTGTTTATAGGCGTCGGGTTCCAAGTAGGAGAATGCCAAATCCTCGAGTTCCCATTTTACCTGCCAAATTCCAAGCCGATTGGCGAGTGGCGCGAACAACTCCATAGTTTCTCGGGCTATTCGTTGCTGTTTGTCGCTGGGCAGGGAATCGAGGGTGCGCATGTTATGCAAACGGTCAGCAAACTTAATTAACACTACGCGTATGTCCTCGGCCATCGCTAGAAGCATCTTTCGTAAACTCTCCGCCTCAGCACGTTCCTTCCTACTAGCAGCCGGCCGATCCGGCAACTCTTCTATTAGATCCATCTTAGTGACGCCATCGACCAGGTGGGCTACGCGGCTACCGAACTTCTGCGTAATATCCTCCAAGGACACGTCGGTATCCTCAACCACGTCGTGCAGGATGGCCGCGCTAATTGCCTCGTGGTCTAGCCTGAGGTCAGCCAATATTTGCGCTACCGCAATCGAATGACGGACATAGGGCTCGCCAGAGGCACGTGTCTGACCGGCATGCGCGCTCTGGGCGAGATCACAAGCATGACGAATCAATTCGGCTTCCGAAGCCGGACGGCCTTTGGTTATAGATTCTAACCAGCTTTCGATGTCGACCGGTGCGTTGTCATCGATTCGGCGACCTTTTGATTCAACCTGGCTCATTTCGCACACATACAACAAGTGGGTGTTTCACCACTTTAAGTATGGTGCCTAATCGATGGAATGAAAACAGATACTACCGCCCCGAAACAGGCTAAGCGGTATTCAGCCGTGGGTCTGCCGGCGAGATCGCGAACCCGATAAATGCTAAAGGACGTTAGGCTAGAGTTGCCAAGTGACGGCCGCGCGCATTCTTTGCTCCATATCGTGGAGCGGCTCCCCCGGCTCACCCACGATCGCCATACTGCCAGTGGTAGTGGGTACCACAATCCCGTTAAGCTCCCTACTATAGAGATCGCGGGCACCCTCAATGTAGACACCCGGCATCAGCAGTATGGTCACCGGGCCCACCGCCCCTTGGACAATCAGCTGGCCACACTGATTCTCGCGGACATAATAGATACTAGCGTAGTGGACACGGCCAATCTCGCCATTAAGTTCGCCGCCAACTGTACGAATCACACGTATCAACTCAGCATTGGATATCTGCCCTTTGGCTACTCGAGAGGCGGGTACGGCGTTGATGCGGGCAATCACCGCCTCATCGACCTCCGGTACCTGGTTCACGATAAACCAACCACCGGCCAAGCCGATTGCCAGCAACACGCCGGCGGCTAGTGCATACATACGCCTGGCTTTTCTGCGTTGAGCACGGCCGCCAAAGATAGACTGTCGTAAAATGATCCGTGAAGCCAGGTTATCAGGAACATCAATCCGCAACGCCTCTGCAAGCTGCTTGTCGTCACGGATGACATTTGCTGCATGCTCTGCGCAACGTGGGCACTCCTGTTGGTGGCGCAGATAATCATTGTCCTGGCTCCCAGGCTCAGCAAGACAAATGCGACGAAACTCCAAACAGTTCATAGTTGATGATTCACCGTAGCGTCGTTCTCACTTTCCAAAGCCGAGCGCAACTTCTGTCGGGCACGAAACAAGCGTGTCATAACTGCACCCTTGGAAAGCCCTAAAAAGCTGGCAATCTCCTCGCAGGTGTAGCCACCCAAGACCTGCAATAGCAAGGGTTCGCGGTACTCAGCGCCGAGATCGGCGATGGTTCGGCGCACGGCGAGGGTGTCGGCTGGCACGCTGTCAGATTTGCCGGCGAGGTCGTCAGGCTCTAGCCCATGCTCTATTTCCGGTCGATAGCGTTCGTACCAACGGGCGTGCTCCCTCCGCAGAATGGTGATTAACCATCCCTTGGCCGCCTTGTCGTCACGCAATGCGTCCAAGGAACGCCAGGCACGCAGGAACGTTTCCTGGACCAGTTCTTCGGCGTGGCCTCTATCACGGCAGAGCCAAAAGGCGTAGCGATAAAGGTCCGCCGATAGCACATACACCAGCGCCTCAAACCGCGTCTGTTT
>CAXMNC010000208.1:0-5204 GCA_964194625.1 Acidiferrobacterales bacterium | reverse complement strand
GCGCGACTCCGGGCGTAAAATATTGGTGGCAAAAATGATGATGGCCCGGGTAGGTCGCGCGCGCGAACGCAGTGAAACCCAGGGGTTCATGAAAATATTGATCGACGCAGATTCCAATAAGATACTTGGCGCCGCAATATTGGGTATCGGCGGCGATGAAATCATTCACTCGATACTGGACGTGATGTATGCCGATGCGCCATATACGTTGATACAGCGGGCGATGCATATCCACCCGACTGTCACGGAATTGATTCCAACGATGTTGGCAGACCTCAAGCCATTGGACTAGCCTTCGTTGATCAGTGGTAAAGGCGATAATGTGGGAATAGATCGCGATGAATAACAACGCGTCCACGCGGGTCGCCGTCATGGGCGGGGCACGCACGCCATTTGTCAAAGCCGGCACCATATTCAAGAAGTATTCGGCACTGGAACTCGGTGTTCATTCGGTAGATGGGTTATTGGAGAAACAAAAACTAGACCCAGACTCCATAGACGAATTGATTTACGGCATTGTGGTCGTGAGTCCAAGGATCTCGCACCTGGCCAGGGAAGTGAACTTTTCAAGTCGTTTGCCGAGCAAAGTGCGTGCGCTGACAGTTACCGATAATTGCATAACGGGTTTGTCGGCAATCGCAATCGTCCATGACTCTATCGTAGGTGGCCGCGCCCAAGTCGGCATTGCCGGTGGTGTCGAGTCCATGTCCAACCCGGCTTTGTTGTTTGGCACAACGGCAAGTCGCATTTTTCTCGACGCCGCGGCTGCTCGATCGACCGGCGAAAGGTTTAAGCAGTTTTTAAAACTGCGGCCCTGGCACTTTAAGCCACATCCGCCAGCGATCGCGGAACCCTCCACCGGCCTTTCTATGGGTGAGCACACGGAGCTGATGGTTAAAGAATGGAAGGTGCCCCGCGAGGAACAGGATCAGTTTGCCTACCGAAGTCATATGAATGCCCATGCCGCCACCGAGGATGGTCGACTCAAAGAAGAGATTCATCCCTTGGTGGGGATCGATCATGATTTATTGATTCGACCGAATACTACGCCGGAAAAACTTGCCAAGCTGTCACCTGCGTTCGATCGAAGTGCGGCCGGTACCATTACCGCAGGTAACTCCAGCCCGTTGACCGACGGTGCCGCTTCAACCCTGCTCATGTCGGAGTCGCGTGCGCAGCAAGAAGGCCGCGAACCATTGGCATTCATAAAGGGGTTCGAATTTGTCGGCATAGATCCGAAAGATGGCTTACTGATGGGGCCCGGTATCGCGGTACCACGATTGTTGCAGAAGACGGGGCTCAAGCTCGCGGACATGGATATCATCGAGATGCACGAAGCGTTTGCCGGCCAAGTCGCTTGTAATCGTCGCGCATGGGAACAGGGGTGGAAAGAGCCAGCCATCGGCAAGGTGGCTGACGGCAAACTAAACCCATTGGGAAGCTCGATTGCTGTTGGCCATCCGTTTGCCGCAACCGGCGCGCGCATTGTGACCACGCTTGCCAACGAGATGAAACGACGCAACGCAAAGTATGGTCTTATCAGTATCTGCGGGGCTGGCGCGACCGCGTCCGCTATGATCTTAGAGCGCGACTAAGCCCCGCATACTCAGCCCTTCAAGCGAAAAGGACATTCGATGACGATTGCAATAGCCGTATTTGCCGCCATTGTCTTATTGTATTTTGGTCGCGGGTATTGGGCCTGGTGCGGTGCGCTTGCTGTCCTATTCGCGAGTTGGAAGCTTCAAGGCGTCGACAGCCCGATTGTGTTTGCGATCTTGTTATTGATAGCGATCGCGGTGGCACTGGTCTTCGGCCTACCAATACTACGTCGCCACTTAGTATCAACCCATCTGATGCAGGGAATGAAGGCGGTGCTGCCCCGTATTGGCGATACCGAGCGCGTTGCACTAGAAGCCGGTACCGTGTGGTGGGATGGCGACTTGTTTTCCGGCAAGCCGAATTGGCGAAAGCTACTCGATTTCAAAGTGTCGCCACTGTCGGATGCGGAACGTGCATTTCTCGATGGTCCGGTCGAGGAATTATGTTGTATGGTCGATGAATGGCAGGTCACGCAGGATCGCGACCTGTCGCCGGAGGTCTGGGACTTTCTCAAGAAACATCGTTTCTTTGCCATGATTATCCCGGAAGAATACGGCGGTCTCGGCTTCTCAGCCCAGGCGCACTCCGCCGTTGTCGTCAAGATTTCCAGTCGCAGTGTGACGGCCGCGGTAACCGTAATGGTGCCGAACTCGCTTGGGCCGGCGGAGTTGGTACTCCACTACGGCACGGACGAACAAAAGCAACAATACCTCCCGCGGCTCGCCAGCGGTGAAGATCTGCCGTGTTTTGCGCTGACCGGCCCTGAGGCAGGCAGTGACGCCGCCGCTACGCAAAGTACCGGCATCGTCGAGCGTGGGGTATATAACGACGAAGAAGTACTGGGGATGCGACTCAACTGGCGCAAGCGCTATATCACCTTGGCGCCAGTAGCCACGGTGATCGGGCTCGCGTTTCGGCTGCGCGATCCCAACGGCTTACTCGGCGATGTCGAAGATCTCGGTATCACCTGCGCGTTGATTCCACGCGATGTCCCCGGCATAGAAATTGGCGCTCGCCATGACCCCATGGGGGTGCCGTTTCACAACGGACCGACGGTGGGACGTGATGTGTTCGTACCGCTCGACTTTATCATTGGCGGTAAAGATCGCGCCGGCCAGGGTTGGCGCATGTTGATGGAATCGCTGGCGGCTGGACGCACGGTTTCCTTGCCGGCACTGTCGGTCGGGGCAGCGCAACTCGCGACGCGCCTGGTCGGTGCCTACGCGACCGTGCGCGAACAATTCGATACGCCGATTGGTCGTTTCGAAGGCATCGAGGAGCCGCTGGCCCGCATCGGTGGTTACACCTACCTCATGAATGCCGCCCGTACGCTCACGTGTGGCGCCGTTGATGATGGCGCCAACCCCGCCGTACTGTCGGCCATCGTCAAGGCCTACCTGACAGAAGGCATGCGGCTGGTGGTTACCGATGCCATGGATATCCGCGCCGGTGCCGGTATCATGCGTGGGCCACGAAACGTATTGTCGCGTGCCTACGCGGCGATTCCCATTGGCATCACGGTTGAAGGCGCAAACATTCTTACGCGTTCGATGATCATCTACGGACAAGGCGCAATCCGCTGTCACCCGTTTGTGCAAAAGGAGATCGGATCAGTAACCGAGGGTGATCTCGCAAGTTTTGATCGTGCCATCTTCGGTCATGTCAATTTCCTTATTCGAAATGCTGTACGTGCAGTGGTGCTCGGCCTGACGGGCAGTCGGCTGAGTCGATCGCCGGTGAGCGGGCCGACTGCGAAGTACTTTCGAAAGTTTACTCGTTACAGCGCGGCGTTTGCGTTAGTCTCTGACGTTGCCATGGGTACGCTCGGCGCTTCACTAAAAAGGAAGGAAAAAATAAGTGGTCGACTGGCCGACGCTTTGGCCTGGATGTATCTGGGCTCGGCGACGCTTAAGCGCTTCCACGACGAGGAACAACGCGAGAACAATCTTGCGCTCGTTCGTTGGGCATCGACGTTGGCGCTTTACAAGATCCAAGAAGCGCTACGAGGCGTACTGGAAAATTTGCCCAACCGTGTTGCGGTGGCTGTGTTGCGACCATTTGTGTTTCCACTTGGGTCGAACCAACGCCCGCCGACCGACAAGTTGGGTGGCGCCGTGGCTAGAGGATTATTGGAGAATCGTGAAGCGCGGTTGCATTTAACGGCGGATATCTTTATTCCACCCCCGGACGAGATCGGTCTCGGTCACTTAGAGGCCGCCCTTGAAAAGGCGGTCAAGGCACTTGCGGTGGAGACCAAGATGCGCGACGCAGTGCGTGCTGGCTTGTTAGATCGCGCCCCTGGGGATGAGCTCGCCGATAATGCCCTGGCGGCGCAAATCATTACCGAGGAAGAGCGCCAACACCTGCACGACGCCGATGAGGCGCGCGATGAAGTGATTCAGGTGGATGCCTTTGATCTCGAAATCTACCGTCAACTGAAAGGCTAAGTTAGTTACGTCTGCGATGACAAATCCGCTTATCGAGATCCAACAATACGGTCAGAGTATCTGGTATGACAACATCCGGCGCGGCCTGATTACCTCGGGCGAGCTTCAACGCATGGTCGACGACGACGGCCTATTGGGCGTCACGTCTAATCCCTCTATCTTCGAGAAAGCGCTGGCCGGCAGCCCCGACTACGATCAGGTGGTCAAGGCCTTGGTCGCCCAGGGCGTTGGCGATGCGAAGGATATCTATGAACGTCTGGCGATCGGCGACATCCAACTGGCGGCCGACGTACTCTATCCGGCCTACGAGCGTACCGACGGACGTGATGGCTTCATTAGTATGGAGGTATCCCCGTATCTGGCGCATGACACGCAGGGCACCATTGACGAGGCCCGTCGGTTGCACGCGGCCATCGGCCGCGACAATGTCATGATCAAAGTGCCGGCAACACCACAAGGCCTACCCGCTATTGCGCAACTGATCAGCGAGGGCATAAATATCAACGTGACGTTGCTGTTTGCCGTCGATATCTATGAATCGGTTGCGAATGCTTACATGGAAGGTCTAGAACAACTTGCCGAGACAGGTGGGAACCTACGCCGCATGGCGAGTGTCGCCAGTGTATTCATAAGTCGTATCGATTCGTTGGTGGATCAAAAACTCTGTGAAGCACTCGACAACACGCGTGATGGTGAACGGCGTACCAAATTAAAGGGACTGCTCGGCAAGGTCGCAATCGCCAACGCCAAAGTGGCCTACGGGCGTTATCAGGCATTGCACGCGAGTGATAGATGGCAGGCGCTGGTTGAAAAGGGGGCACGCTCGCAACGGCTGTTATGGGCCAGCACCAGCACTAAGAATCCCAAACACCCGAAGACACTTTATATCGATGAGTTGATCGGGCCAGACACGGTCAATACCGTACCGGCGGCGACGTTCAACGTATTTCGATCCGAGGGCCAGCCACGTGCGCGCTTGATCGATGATTGGGACCAGGCCCATGCCCAGGCCAAGAGCACCATAAACACGCTCGATGAACTCGGCATCTTGATGAAGGATATTACCGATCACTTACTGGCGGAAGGGCTACGTAAGTTTTCCGAATCCTTTGACAAGCTATTGTCGGCGGTCGAACAAAAACGTCAACACCTGCTGGC
>CAXMNC010000207.1:0-84091 GCA_964194625.1 Acidiferrobacterales bacterium | reverse complement strand
CGTGCTGCAGGACGGCGAGATCCGACGGGTGGGGGCGTCGAAGCCATGGCGTGTCGACATTCGCTTGATTGCCGCCACCCATCGAGATCTCAAGCAGCTCGTCGACAATGATGAGTTCCGCGACGATCTCTATTTCCGTCTGCGTGTGGTGGAAATTTCGTTACCGCCATTGCGCGAGCGCGATGGCGATATTGTGCAACTTGCCAATTACTTGTTGGACAAGACTTGCAAGCGCCTGCATCGGTCAAGTATGACGTTTGCGCCTGAGGCGGTTGCGGTGATCGAAGAATATTCATGGCCGGGCAACGTACGTGAGCTGGAGAACGCGATCGAGCGTGCTGTGATTCTTTATGACAGTAGCGTGATAACCGCCGACATGTTGGCGGTTGACACTGACGGCCACGGTGACAGCCCCACCGTAGTTACACCCGCCGCTACGAGCCACTCACTCGATGATTACATGCGGAACTTTGTGCTTGAACATCAGGGTGCATTGACTGAAACAGAGCTGGCTCGGCGCCTTGGCATCAGCCGCAAAACGCTTTGGGAGAAGCGGCAACGACTCGGGATCCCGCGTAAACGCAAAGCGAAAACAGCGTCGTCAGGTGGCCCAATTTCTTCGGCTCCCTAAGTGAGGAGTGTTACGAATGGCAACACCTCATTGTTACGAGTCGTAACATCCAGCCTCCACCTGAAGGCTGCTAGCCGTCTAACTTGTTGATATCCAAAGTTGTCGTGAGCCGGCACAAATTTCGCAAGGTATTGCGGCTAGGAGGTAGTAACTGCCAGGAGGGCGGAGCGTAACAAACAACCTTAGCTAGGGGGCTCCATAATGGAAGCAAAAATAGTATGGCTCTTTGTATTTGTACTACTGTACTGGGCCTATTGCATATTTTGGGGTGTAAAATGTGCATTATCGGCCAAGACAGCCACCGACTACTTCATCGCCGGTCGTAAACTTTCGCTCTGGGTATTTGTCCTGGCGGCAACGGCGACGTCGTTTTCTGGCTGGACCTTCATGGGTCATCCCGGACTGCTTTATCGGGATGGGTTCCAGTACGCATACGCGTCGTTTTACGCCATCACGATCCCGTTCACCGGCGTCATGTTCCTTAAGCGCCAGTGGATTCTGGGTAAACGCTACGGCTTCGTCACACCGGGCGAAATGTTGTCGACCTATTTCAAAGGAGACACCATCCGCCTGTTGACGGTACTGGTTGCGCTTTGCTTTTCGATTCCGTACCTGGGATTGCAGCTGCGCGCGTCCGGCTTTCTGTTCAACGTGTTGACGGACGGGGCGCTGAGTGTTGACGTTGGCATGTGGATGCTGTCGGCGATCGTATTTATCTACGTGGCATCGGGCGGCCTACGCGCCGTGGCCTACGTCGATACACTGCAATGTGTGTTATTGATGGCAGGTATCACAGCCATCGGCATCATTGCCTTGTCTTATGTCGGCGGTTGGACCAAGTTGAATGAAGGTATTGCAGCACTGGCCCTATTCGACCCGAAGAAGACCCCAGATGGGTTTAGCCATTACGTGGCGATCCCCGGTGTCATTCAGTGGGTGTCCACCGGACCGAAGGCAATCGGCGGCGCCTGGACTGGCATTATGGTCCTGACGTACATGTTCGCATTGATGGGGATTCATTCCTCCCCGGCATTTTCGATGTGGGCGTTCGCCAACAACAATCCCAAGCCGTTTGCACCGCAACAGGTATGGGCGTCATCGTTTGGCATCGGCTTGATCCTGTTCTTTTTTACCGCGATGCAGGGCATGGGCGGCCATTTGTTGGGTGCCGACACCGCATTCATGGCGGCTCACCCAGAGCACGTTAACAATGTGCTTGGGGCGGGCCTCGGTGGGGCCGACCTGATGCAGTCCGCCGGCAAGCAAGGCATGTTAATACCGCAGTTGATCGGGCTGATGGCCGACGCCGCACCCGCGTTAGTAGGTCTGCTTGCGGTGTGTGCATTAGCGGCCATGCAATCGACCGGTGCCGCCTATATGTCGACGGCCGGCGGTATGCTGTTGCGCGATCTCGTCAAGCGCTACCTGATGCCGAATGCCAGCCATGGCCAGCAGAAGTTCTGGGGCCGCATCGGCGTGTTGGTGATCGTGTTAGCCGCACTTGTCGTAGCTACTACGTCCAAAGATGCACTCGTGCTGCTCGGCGGTCTGGCAGTGGCCTTCGGGTTCCAGATGTGGCCGCCGCTCATGGCCGTGTGCTATTTCCCATGGTTTACCCGCCAAGGGATAACCTGCGGTCTAGCGGCTGGCATCGTGGCGGTAATTTGCACGGAGACCGTCGGTCAGTCGCTTGGCATTACCGCCTGGGGGCGCTGGCCGTTGACCATCCACTCGGCCGGCTGGGGCATCATCTTCAATCTGGGTATTGCCGTTGTTGTTTCGGCCATGACCCAAAACGCTGAAGACATGAAGCATCGCATGACCTTCCACAACTTCCTGCGTCAGCACGCCGGCGTACCCGCCGCCAAGCGTGGCCTGGTGCCGGCGGCGTGGATTATCACGCTCGTGTGGTTCTTCTTCGGCATTGGCCCCGGAGTTGTCATCGGTAACACCATCTTCGGCAACCCCAACGATATAACCACTTGGGTGTTCGGCATGCCGTCGATTTGGGCCTGGCAGATACTGTGGTGGGTCTTAGGTGTGTTCATGATGTGGTTCCTGGCCTACAAGATGGAGTTCTCTACGGTTCCGGCAACGGAAATCGAGGTGCTCCACGAGGATATCGGCGACGTCCAAGTATCGGATCGCTGATCAATAAGGCTGTGTAGTCTTACAGGGAGGGCGAGAGCCCTCCCTTTTGTTTTGTCGGATTTAGGACAGCCCTGTATTTAAGAACCGGACTTCAATCGGTTGATTGCATGTGTAGAATGGCCCAACCTACGCTGTCTACGAGCTGGAGTGTCGTATGAGTCCGTCGGTTTATTTTGTAGGCTGGGTGTTGCTGTTGGCGGTGCTGCTTTTTTTCCCCGTCAGCAAACTCATTTGGGTGTTGAGCGTACGCAAACTGCAGCGCAAGATGCAACGCGAGCTCAGCGAGCAAGAAACAAAAGGACAACTCAGGCGCGCACGCATCCTGGCCGTGTTCGTCGTTGTGATATTTTCATTGTTGTTCAATGCCCATATGATCGGTGTTCCCGGCAATGGATGATCGGCTTTATCGGTTTCTGAAGGTAACTGCGATCACGATGACGCTATTGTGGGTCGGTTGGGCCGGTTACGATAGTTTTTTTGAAAACAGAGCGCCAGGCGAACACGCGTATCATGCTGCCAACAAGCTGTTTGAAGATGGTGACTATGAGCGCGCACTGCAGGCTTACGACGAGGCATTGCAGAATCAACCCGATGATATCCACGCCTTACGTGGTCGCGCCCGAAGCCTAATGCAGCTGGGTCGCAGCAAAGATGCATTGGCAGACTTTAACCTGGCGATAAAGCGGCAACCCGAGTTCGCCGGCACCTATGCTAGCCGCGGAATCCTATACGATCGAATGGGTGAGTATGAGAAGGCGATTGCCGACTACGAACGCGCGCTGCAACTAGATCCAGACATCGCTAAGGGACCGCACTGGTTGACACGCTTTCTGCGTTTGCAACCGGAGAAACCGCCAACGGTCGCCGATCGGGCTCGTTTTCTTCGCGCCGAACTCGCTAAGCCAGAGTCGCAGCGTATGTTGCGACAACCAGAGTTAGATGCGGCCCAACGATCCTACAAGCAGTAAGGTGTGGGCTCACCACCAGACCTTGAGGATGTCGACGAATATCACACGCACGCAGAAAAGCAGCGCAATACACCCAAACAAAAGGTGACCAAAGTCTGATTCGCCGTCTTCACCACGGTAAGTGAGTCCATGGTAGGCGATGGCCCCGGTGATGATGACAAACACATAGTCAAGCACCTTGACCTTCCTCCTCTTAATCTAACTACTACATCATACCGGATCGGCCGTAGCTTTGTCGCCGCTTGACGTCTGTCGAAGGTGACTTGCTGTTGAAGATTTGTCAGTAACACGGTGGGAACATGCAGGTCCACCACGGAATACCTCGCGAGAGATGCGCAATCATGAACAATGCACCTAGAACCGCCACTATGATGACGCTGTATCGTATTCCTTGGGATATCATTTTGGCATCGGCCGGTTGCTCTTGCACGCCGAACATATCCGGGTTGAGCTTGCCCTCATCTCTAAGTTGCAACGCCACGCGCGTGAATTGGCGCACCCACGGTGGTACGACAGAGTTGAACATATACTTGACGAAGATCGGTTCGATCTCGGCATCGGTCAACTTTTCCCCGTGCCACCAGTCATAGGCCAAGTGAAAGACCTCAAATTCTTTGATGTCTAGCGCGGCGGCGACATCGAGCACCTCTTCGACATCGGTCGGTAAGTCTTCGTCGAAGTGCTTGCTCGTCTGAAACTTCTGTATTTTCTCTCGAAGCTTACTCATCCACCTGGATAAGCTATTCGAATTTCGCCACGGGTCTCATAGAAGTAGACAGCATCATACCGAAAAATTTCATGCTTTCGTCGATAGTTTGCGGCCGGTGCCTTCGAACGCTATGGTATAGGACCAGTTTATAATTCAGTAACCCGTCTCCCAGGTGTGCGGGGCTTATGTTACGATCCGTAACAGCCGCGTCCATGGACTGCCTTAATTGTTTAGCAACTAACTGATAAAAAGTGTTTTTTTTATACTGGGTGAGGCCTGAATTTTGCAGTATGCTAAGCAGTCCCGCGGTGCGTGTCGGTAGCTCGGTTACTGCACGTGGGTCCTTGGATTGGCACGGTGGGTGTTGACCGGCGCCCCAGGACATTAGAACAAAGAATGGCTCATTGGTGACGGGCCGTGCGTGCACGGCCCGTTTTGAACGGTTAGGGAAAAACTCAGGGGTTTGAACACAGTAAGCTCGCGTAAAACGCGGGCGGATTCGCGAATCATCGAAGAGGACATTTTAGCTATATCTTTCATTTTGAGGAGATCAGGCCATGGCAAAAGAAGAGACTGAGGCGTCAGAAGCACAAATCGCGGTTCACTGGCAGGAAGAGGGATATTACTACCCGTCGACAAAGTTCATCGCCCAGGCCAACATGACCGATGAAACCATTTACGACCGGTTCAGTTTGGACAACTTTCCTGAGTGCTTCAAGGAATATGCCGACTTGCTGGACTGGTATAAATATTGGGAAACGACGCTAGACACCAGCAACCCGCCGTTCTGGAAGTGGTTTGTCGGTGGCAGGCTCAATGCGTGTTATAACTGTGTCGACAGACATCTCGAGAAGCACAAAAACAAGACGGCGATCCATTTCGTACCGGAGCCTGAGGGTGAGCGTATCGAGCATGTCACCTATCAAGAGCTTTTCGTCAGGGTCAACGAGTTTGCTGCGCTGCTCCGTGACTTTGCCGGCCTAAAGAAGGGCGACCGGGTGACGCTGCACATGCCGATGACGGCAGAGCTTCCCATAACGATGCTGGCCTGCGCCAGACTTGGTGTGATTCATTCCGAGGTGTTCGCAGGTTTTAGCGGCAAGGCCTGCGCGGACCGCATTGTAGACTCCGGTAGCCGCGTGCTGATAACGACGGACGCGTATTACCGTAGCGGCAAGCTCTTGGATCACAAGGAAAAGGCCGACATCGCGGCCGATGAGGCCAAGAAGGAGGGCCATAAAGTCGACAAAGTCCTGGTGTGGCAGCGTTACCCAGGAAAACATTCCAGTCCGACAGCGATGGTGAATGGTCGCGACTATGCAGTAAATGATCTGCTTAAGGATTATCGTGGAAAGAAGGTTGAACCGGAACACATGCTCGCCGAAGAGCCCCTCTTTCTTATGTACACCAGCGGCACGACCGGCAAGCCCAAGGGCGCGCAGCATAGCACCGGCGGCTATCTCGCCTATGTAGCCGGTACGTCGAAATATGTTCAGGACATTCAGCCCGAAGACGTCTACTGGTGTATGGCGGATATCGGTTGGATCACCGGTCATTCCTACATCGTTTACGGTCCCTTGGCGGTGTGCGCATCCTCGGTGATCTACGAAGGCTTGCCGAATTACCCGGATGCCGGCCGGCCTTGGCGGATTGCGGAAGAGCTTGATGTGAACATCTTTCATACCTCACCAACCGCAATACGGGCGTTGAGAAAGGTTGGGGCTGATGAGCCGCCGAAGTACAACTATCACTTCAAGCATATGACTACCGTGGGAGAACCGATCGAGCCGCAGGTGTGGAAGTGGTACTACGAAGTCGTGGGCAAAGGTGAGGCAGCCGTCGTCGATACCTGGTGGCAGACGGAAACCGGCGGTTTTCTCTGCAGCACGATGCCGGCATTACAACCGATGAAGCCAGGGAGCGCGGGCCGGGGAGTGCCCGGTATCCACCCCATTATCTACGATGACGACGGAAAGGAGATCCTTCGCGGCGCCGGCAAGGCCGGCAACATCTGCATCCAGAACCCCTGGCCCGGCATCATGCAGACGATATGGGGAGACCCCGATCGTTTCGTGGCTGTCTACTACTCGCGATACTGCAAGGACAAGAACAGCAAGGACTGGCGCGACTGGCCGTATATGGCGGGCGACGGTGCTCTTGAGGCCGAAGACGGGTACTATCGCATCCTCGGTCGTATCGACGATGTCATCAATGTCGCCGGTCACCGCTTGGGCACGAAGGAGCTCGAATCGGCGGCCCTGGTTGTACCGGAGGTGGCGGAGTCGGCCGTCGTCGCGGTTCAGGATGAGATCAAAGGTATAGTCCCCGATCTGTACGTGTCTCTAAAGCCGGGTGTCGATGCCAGTGACGGACTACGTAAAAAGGTTTCAGAGGCCATAGTTAGAGAGATTGGGCCGATCGCCAGGCCTAAGAACGTATGGATCGTGCCGGACATGCCGAAGACGCGCTCGGGCAAGATTATGCGCAGGGTACTGGCCGCGATCTCAAATGAGAAAGACGTTGGCGATGTAACGTCGCTAGCGAACCCCGAGATCGTGGATGAAATTCGAGCCATGGGAAAAACGTAGCGGCCTGGCGCTATTATAAATACTGATGCAGGACCGGCCGCATTGTGCGGCCGGTCCTTTTTGTGAGGGCCGACGGACCGCGTTCTAGACACGACGCTTACCTGGGCGCGAACCGACCCTGCGCAGCGACCAACATGAACAAACCTGACCTTCGAATTCGAGTGGAGTGTTACGCCGGATATCGGGGGGAGGAGACACCGCGGCGGTTTTTTCTCGGCAATCGGCAGGTCGAAGTGCGACAGGTCCTAGACCGATGGCTTGCACCTGACCACCGCTACTTCAAGGTCCAGGGCGATGATGATGGCGTCTACATTCTGCGCCACGAGGTTGCTGGCCAGCGGTGGGAATTGACCATGTTTTCCCGTTGACAGCTCACCGCACGTCCTTGCCAGCTGTCATGCACTCGCGCGCATCATGAGATTCCAGGACGCTAACAACGTTTTCGAATCCCCGTTTCCTCGCTAAGTGCAACGCCGTTGAGTCAGGGACAAAGTCCACCCCGCGCTCACATTGCATTATGTTTTTGCTGGGGTCGGCACCCAGCCGCAAAAGCACGTTGACAGCGTCGACATTACCATGGAGGGCTGCCACGTGCAGTGGCGTCGCCTTCAGACCGTGCCGAAAGATCACAGCCTGCAGTTCTCGATGTGTCTCGTAGGCGTTGAGGTGTTCCGGATACCTGTGGGCAGCCGCATAGAGCAAGCTGGCCTCGTTGTCTTTTGCCAACGCATGCAATGAATCGCCGAACCTGCCTTCGATTCTCATACCGCGGCCGGTCCGCGACGCTGTCACCGGCCGTGGCGGTCTGGGCATTCGTCGTTGCTGTAGGCGCGTGCCTCTTCCGTCAGTGCCTTGAGACTGGTTTTTATGGGGTTTTCGCGAAGCAGTTTTGCCACGTGCACGAGGTTATGCGCCATGAAGCGGGCGGTTTTGTTGGTATACATATGCTTGTCACCCCCGGCTTCGAGATAGCTCGGCCCCGGACCGGCGTCTCCTACCCAATAACAATCGGAGCTCGGCGGGATGGTGCAACCGAAGTGGGAGAAATTGAACAAAGTCGTTTCGGCGGCGGAGTGGGCACCATCTTCGTTGCCGGTTACGATGACGCCGCCTACCTTGTTGTAGAGCGGGTACTGTCCAGTCTCTGGGTCGCCGTCGCTGTAGCTGCCGTCCAGTCGTTCGATAACAAGTTGGGCGACAGCGGAGCGCACGCCCATCCAAATAGGCGTACCCAAGATGACAATATCGGCGGCCTTGACTTTGTCGTAGATCAGCGGCCACTCGTCACCCTCGCCCATGTAGGACTCCACTCCGAACGGGATGTTGTAGTCGACGACGCGAATAATCTCCGACTCGACACCTAGCGGTTCCATCAATTCTGTGACTTTCTTGATCAAAGCCTCGGTATGCGATACCGCCGGTGACTTTTTGAGCGTGCAGTTCATGACAACAGCTTTTAGAGACATTTGTGATCCCTCCATCTCTTGTTGTTTCGGTTACTTTTGAGGAGGCACGCGTGCGCCTTCTTGGGACGGTGCCGTCAACGACTGTTCCAGGTTAGCACGCATAAGCGCCGTTTGAAAACTCAAGCTATGCCATGCTGGCGACATGTGCACGTTGCACTGAAGGCATACTCGCAAACTTCTGTTCGTTGACGCGCCGTTTACATTCCATGTTAGGATTGCAGACCGAACTGGCGAAGAGCCTCTAGTAAAGCGCACTGGCAAAGTTACTTTTCGTTCTCCCATGCCCAGGGATGCACTTACTTGTGACGTCGGCGCCCGTCACGTTTGAAGACAACGGCAACAGACCTGGACGCTGACAGAGCAGAGTAAAGCCTGACTTCAATGGAAAGCCTTGCGTTCATCGTCGTCGCTGTGTGTATCCTTGGCTTTGGGCTGGTCTCGGGCCGACTACAGAACAGCGTTATTACTCCACCTATAGTATTTGTCTTATTCGGACTGTTAGTGAGCCCACGTGCCCTCGGGTGGGTCGACTTCGAGATCGATAGCGGTGTCATTCATACCTTAGCGGAACTCACTTTAATATTGGTGTTGTTCACCGATGCGGCGCGCATCGATCTACGCCTGTTGCGTCGTGAGCACGATCTGCCAGTACGCTTGCTGGTGATAGGGTTGCCGTTGACTATCGTCGCCGGCACGCTGGTTGCGGCGGTGATGCTAGACACGCTGACGTTTTGGGAGGCGGCGGTGCTAGCGGCGATTCTAGCCCCCACCGACGCCGCCCTTGGCCAAGCGGTTGTCAGTAGTGAACGTGTGCCGGTACGGATACGACAGGCGCTGAACGTGGAAAGTGGTCTTAATGACGGCATTGCGCTACCTGTCATACTCATCCTATTGTCAATCGCAGGCGCGACCGAGCACAGCCAGAGTGCCACCTATTGGGTTCAATTTGCGGCCCTACAGGTCATTCTGGGCCCACTGGTTGGGATTGGCGTCGGTTATTTTGGCGGCAAGCTAATCGAACGTGCCACCCGCATTGGTTGGATCAACCATGCCTTTCAAGACCTCTCCGCCCTCGGTCTTTCTCTGCTGGCGTTTGCCGGCGCTGAACTAATAGGTGGCAATGGCTTCATTGCCGCTTTTTGTGCCGGCCTCACCCTCGGCAATTGTTCACGCGCCATTTGTACCTGCCTGTACGAATTCGCCGAGGCAGAAGGGCAGCTACTGACACTTCTAATCTTCATGGTGTTCGGTGCCCTCATGTTGCCGATGACCCTCGATCACTTCAGTTGGGCCGTACTCGCTTATGGCGTATTGAGTTTGACGCTGATCAGAATCGTACCGGTGGTGATCAGCCTGGTGGGAGCGGGTTTACGTTGGCAGACCGTATCGTTCTTGGGTTGGTTTGGGCCACGCGGCATTGCTTCAATACTGTTTGCACTACTAGTGGTCGAGGAATCTCAGCTCCCAGGGCGTGAGCAAATTCTCATTGTCGTTATGGCCACGGTTGCCTTGAGTGTGTTCGCGCACGGTGTGACGGCCTATCCGGGTGCCAAATGGTACGAACGGCAAGTTGCAAAGATAAAGCATGAAAAAGATGTGGCCGAACATCGAGACGTGGCCGAAATGCCGGTGCGCTTGCCGCACGCTGGAAAGTGATGCTGACCTTCGCATCAAAAACAATCGTATCTTGTTGTTTTAGAAACATAAAAGCTTGCCGGATCGTGCCAAATCGGTCGACAAATGTAGAAGGCGTTGATTTGCCTTTTTGGCGTCGGTTGATATCTAATGGGTGTCGGCGTAACCGCGGATTTAAGCAAACGATTTGTGGCGCGGACTATAACCCTAAAAACCACTATCAAGGAGCGAAGTAGAATGAAAAAACGCGAATTTCTCAAAAAAGCAGGCGTGGGAACAGCGGCAGCGGTGGCAGCGGTCAACGCGCCCTTCGTGCATGCTGCGACGAAGACGAAGATTAAGTGGCGGCTTCAAACCTATGCGGGTGGTCCCCTGGCCGCACATGTCATCAAACCATCTATCGAAAGCTTCAACAAAGTCGCCAACGGGGAGATGGTTATCGAGCTGTTTACGGCCGATCAGTTGGTACCCACCGGTGAGCTGTTCAGGGCAATGCAAAAGGGCACCATCGATGCCGTACAGAGTGACGATGATTCCATCGCTGCACCGGTCGATGTGTCAGTATTTGGCGGTTACTTCCCCTTCGCCACCCGCTATAGCCTCGATGTACCCGTTCTGTTTAACCAGTATGGCCTGAAAGAAATCTGGGAAGAAGCCTATGGCGAAGTAAAGGGCGTTACCTGGCTCAGCGCCGGCGCCTGGGACCCCTGTCACTTCAATACGGTTAAGCCTATTCGCAGCCTTAAAGATCTCAAAGGCTTGCGCGTGTTTACTTTCCCGACTGCGGGTAAGTTCCTGTCGCGCTTTGGCGTTGTCCCGGTAACCCTTCCCTGGGAGGACATCGAGGTCGCGGTGCAGACGGGTGAACTGGATGGTATTGCCTGGTCCGGCATCACCGAGGACTATACCGTCGGCTGGGCCGATGTGACCAATTACTTCCTTACCAATAATATTTCCGGTGCCTGGTGTGGATCGTATTTTGCCAACACCGATTCATGGAACAAAGTGCCGCCGCACCTGCAGGAATTGTTCCGTCTCTGCATGGATAGTTCACACTATTACCGTCAGCATTGGTACTGGGGCGGTGAAGCGCATCTGCGCACAAAAGGCACTAAACTGAAGCTCACATCTATCCCCGATAACGAGTGGCAGAAAGTGGAAGATGAAGCTCAGAAGTTCTGGGACGAGGTTGCCAAGACAGGCAAAAGGGCTGCCAAGGTAATAGGTATCTTCAAAGAATACGCGGCAGTCATGGCAAAAGCCGGCCGTCCCTACCGATACTAATAACCGCGCGGACCGAGCATGTCCTAGACATTGAGGCCTTCCCCGGCTTTAGCGCAAAGCCGGGGAGGGTATCCTCTAGTCTCCGATCTAAGTAGGCCTCTAACACGCCGACTCAACACAAGCAAAAGAAAGGAGTTTTGTGCCTAAAGCAGTAAAGCTTTACGTGCGATATGTTGACGCGTTGAACCGTACCGTAGGCCGGCTCGCCATGTATTTGATCTTCGTCATGATGGGCGTGCTGCTGTATTCGTCCATATCCAGAACCTTGCCCTTCGATGTTTCTGTCATATGGGTAGTAGAGGTGGCGCAGATGACGATGGCCGCCTATTACCTGCTTGGTGGCGGATACTCGATGCAGCTTGACTCGCATGTGAGGATGGATCTGCTGTATGGCCGGTGGTCGATAAAGCGACGGGGCTTCACGGACTCTATTACCGCTTTCTGCCTTGTGTTTTACCTCGTGTTTCTCCTTTTCGGCGCCATTTCGAGTACGCAATACGCTATTGAATACAATCAAAAGAATTATTCTGTATGGGCACCACCGATGGCACCCATCAAGGTGATTATGACAATGGGTATCGCAATGATGCTGTTACAGGCCATATCTATGTTCTTCAAAGATTTGGCAAGGGCCAGGGGTAAGGAGATATAGCATGAGTTTCGAGCTGATTGCGCTGCTGATGTTCGCCTCGATGATGTTGATGTTACTCACCGGGCAACGTGTCTTCGGCGCTATCGGTTTCGTCGCCACTATTTTCGCGCTGCTGTTATGGGGAGAGGGCGGCAATGAAATGCCATTCAGCGCAGCGTTTAAACTCTTTACCTGGTATCCCCTCTTGACCCTGCCGCTATTCATTTATATGGGATACATGCTATCCGAGTCCGGCATAGCGAGTGACCTCTATCGCGCGTTCCACGTCTGGTTCGGTCCACTCAAAGGCGGATTGGCGGTAGGCACGATTGGTTTGATGGTCATCATATCGGCCATGAACGGGCTAAGCGTAGCGGGTATGGCGATAGGCGCGAGCATCGCCTTGCCCGAAATGCTGCGGCGAGGCTATGATAAGATCATGATAACCGGCGTGGTCCAGGCCGGCAGCTCCCTTGGTATATTAATCCCCCCCAGCGTGGTGCTCGTCCTTTATGGAATGATTGCCCGCCAACCGGTTAGCCAGTTATGGCTGGCCGGTGTCTTTCCTGGTCTTCTGCTGGGAGGGTTGTTCATGCTTTACATCATCATCCGATGCAGAATTCAGCCGGAGCTGGGGCCGCCGTTACCGCTGGAAGAGCGCCAGATACCCATGAGAGAAAAATTAAAGCTGCTCACAGCCGGGATTATTCCTTTAGTGATCTTCTTTTTTATGACCGGACTGTTCCTCATGGGGTATACCAGCCTGGTTGAAAGCTCGGCAGTGGGTGCAACCGCAGCGACGCTTGCCGCGCTGTTTAAGGGCCGCCTAAGCCGGAAAGTGATGGAAGACACGCTACGTAAGTCTGTGGGCATTAGTTGCATGTTTATGTGGGTTATTCTGGCGGCACTTTGCTTTGGTGCCGTGTTTGATGGTCTTGGCGCGGTGAAGGCGATCGAGTCTCTATTTCTCGAAAGGTGGGGACTTAGTCCGTGGGGCGTACTCATCATGATGCAGCTTTCTTATCTCATAATGGGCACGTTTCTCGATGATACGGCCATGCTTGTTATCGTGGCGCCGCTTTATGTCCCCTTGGTAATTAGTCTGGGTTTTGACCCGATTTGGTATGGGGTTCTCTATACCATCACCTGCCAGATTGCTTACATGACGCCGCCATTTGGCTATAACCTATTTCTTATGCGGGCGATGGCTCCACCGGAGATATCGCTGCTGGATATCTACCGCTCCATCATACCCTTTGTGATGGTCATGATCGTGGGATTAGCCATTGTCATGCTGTTTCCGCAAATAGCCCTCTGGTTACCCAATTATTATTATGGCAAGTGAAGTCACTGAGCCTGATCGGCCATTGATTGGGAAGTGAGTAAACAGGCCTAGTGTGCCGTCGACCCAAGTGCTGCGATAAGTTCTGGTAGCAACTCTCCGGCCGGACCCACCAAATTAATATCTGCATGCGCAGATAGTGGCGTTACTTGTGGATTGATTTCTACAAGTCGTGCACCGTTTTGCTGTGCCATCAGCGGTAGGCTGGCCGCTGGTTGCACCAGGGCGGAGGTACCGATAACGAGAAACAACTGCGCACGGGTGGCGGCGTCAGCCGCGGTCTGTAACACGCTGGTGGACAATGATTCTCCAAACCATACCACGGCCGGGCGCAACAAGGCCCCACAACTGCAGTGCGGGGGTAAATCGACCAACGGCACGTCAGTGTTGTCCATTTCTTGCCGACAATCTGTACAACGTAGTTGCCAAATGTCGCCGTGTAGCTTGAAGATGTTGCGCGAGCCAGCGCGGTCGTGCAATCCGTCGACGTTTTGGGTGATCAGTGTGAAATCTGGCACTCGTTGCTCAAGCTCTGCGAGCGCGTAGTGACCGGGGTTAGGCTTGGCCTCGGCTACGCGCGCACGACGCCAGTCGTACCACTCCCAGACGAGTTGTGGGTCTCGGGCGAAGGCCTGTGGTGTCGCCAGGTCTTCGGGTCGATGTTTTTGCCAAAGGCCGCCAGCGCCGCGAAATAACGGCACGCCGCTCTCGGCGGAGATGCCAGCGCCGGTCAACACTGTTACACGCTGCGATTCGCGCAACCAGCGTTGGACAGTGTCAATTGGCGTCATAGTGTGAGCTCGGTGATTAGTGGACACGAGTAGGTCGCCCATCCCCAAGTTGTAATGGGAGCGCCATGCGATCTACTTAACTTACGAAGCCGCTCGGTACTTTCTATCAATACCAAGGAGAGGGTGAAGATTATGTGGTGGATCATTCAAGCGCGATGCTGCTCGTCGACCCCGCCGGAAATCTCCGGGCACTGTTCGCAAGCATGTGTAGATGCCACGCGTTTTCTTATCGATCTTTAGCTTTCACAAAATGATCGGCGATTACCTGGGCGACACAGCAGGTGATTTTCTTCGCAGTAGGGATATGCAGAAATTCATTAGGCCCATGCGCGTTCGAGTGAGGACCGAGCACGCCCGTAATCAAAAACTGCGCCTGCGGGAATTGCTCACCTAACATCCCCATGAAAGGAATCGAACCGCCTTCGCCCATATAGACAGCCGACCGACCGAAATAGGTCTGTGACGCCCGATCAACCGCCTGCGATAGCCATGGTGCGAGCTCGGGCGCCTCCCAACCGGCGGCGCCTTCTTCTGGCTCAAACGTTACTTTGGCGTGATAAGGCGGTTCGCTCTCCAGAATGTTTTTCAGTTTGGCGCTAGCCGCTATAGCGTCACAGGTCGGTGGCAGGCGCAACGACAGTTTAGCCGCAGTCATTGGGCGTAGCACGTTGCCCGCGTCCGCCAGCGGTGGCAGGCCATTTGCGCCAGTGACCGATAGCGTGGGACGCCACGTGCGGTTGAGTACTAACTCACTGTGTTCATGTTGTATAGGTTGGGTCGATGCCGTGAACGGGAACTTTGAATAGACCTCATCGTTAAGTACGGCCGCCGCTGCCGCCGCCTCTTCGATGCGCGTAGCCGGAATCTCGACATGGAACTCACGCAGTTTGATATCGCCACTCGCATCGTCCTCGATACGACCTATTAGTTGTCGAAGAATACGAAAACTCGACGGCACGATGCCGCTGGCATCCCCTGAATGCACGCCTTCCGTCAATACCTCTACCGTCAGTTCGCCACCGACCATACCGCGCAGAGAAGTTGTGCACCAAAGCTGATCATAGTTGCCACATCCAGAATCTAGACAAACCACCACGTCAGGGGTGCCGATACGATCTGCAAGTGCCCGCATGTAGTAGGGTAGGTCATAGCTCCCGCTTTCTTCGCAGGCCTCAATGATCACGACACAGCGGGCGTGTGGTACACCTTGATCCTTGAGGGCATGGATAGCAGTGAGTGATGCGAATGCGGCATAGCCATCGTCGGCACCACCGCGGCCGTAGAGTTTGTCGCCTTCGATCACGGGTTCCCAAGGTCCAAGGCCGTCGCGCCAACCCGTCATTTCCGGTTGTTTGTCCAAATGGCCGTACAGCAGTACGCAGCGATCAGAGTCACCGGGGATATCCATAAAGATTAACGGTGTACGACCGTCGAGCCGTACAACTTCGAGTGTCATCCCTTCTATCGCGTGGGCACGACACCATTCTTCGATAAGGGTGACAGCTTGATCCATGTACCCGTGCTGCCGCCAATCAGGATCAAAGTGTGGCGACTTGTTTGGAATTCTTATGTAGTCGACGAGGGTCTGGATAATTGAGCCGTCCCAAGTTTTGTCCACGAGCTCACGGGCTTTTTTCGGATCCATATTTTGTTCCGTCATTGGATTTAGTAAAGATAAAGGAGTGTAATGAGTTACAGGACTATGCGGAAGCTTATGGTTAAGGCGTCGCTTTCAGCGACGATATACTAACGGGGCGCCGGCCCCGTACGGCGGGTGACTTTGTTTCGGTTCAAGGAACCACAAATTCGTCAGGAACGAATTTGAACAGCTTTAGCTGGCCGCGAAGCGGCGGAGCCCAGGGATGGGCGGAGTAAAACCATCTTCGCCTGCGCCTTCACCGGTTAAGATCAACCGGTTCCCTCGCTGGTCTTCCTCGCCTCAGCGGGTCCCCCGAAGGGACATCCTTGTCCCTGCGGGTGGACGCGCGACTTGCGGCGCTGCGCTTTCCCTGCTCTTGCTTGCAAGTCCGGGGCCCGCCATCCGTGGCGAGCCCGTTCAGCGGGACAAAGGTCCACTGGACCTTTGTCTTTATCCGCTTCACCCCTCCCGGCCCCTTTAAGGAGGAGCGCGATGTACAGGGACGTACAAGTGCCGCGAGTGCAGGACGCATACGAGCGGCCTTCGGCTGCACTCATCCTCGGCTCGACCGAAGGGGCGGAAAAAAGCGAAACACCGGTGTTTGTGAATACAGACGCTCGTCGATTGTTCGCCGTCTGATTTCGTTATGCCGCTGAATGCCCGATATTGGAGATATACGGCAATTCTGCCGTATATCTCCGGCACTGATTGCCGCTGAAACGAGCCATCCGTTAGATTACGAAGGGATTTTTCGCAAAGCGTTCTTGCGGAGATATACTGCAATTGAGACATTCATTTATCGTTAGAGCGCCCTCGGTAACACAACGCCTTTTTGTGTCGATGACTAGAGAATCTGTCGAATGCGCGTAATGGTGACCGGATCGGGCGGATTCATTGGCTCGATAGTAGCACGGGCCATTTCGGCAGCCGGTCATCACGTCGTATATGCGCAGCGCAAACCATCGAGATATATCGGTGGGGAATGCTTCGAGTTCGTGTCGTGCGACTTCACAAAGGACCTGGAGTCTGACGCTTGGATACCAAGACTTCTCGATATTGATGCCGTAGTTAACTGCGTTGGGATTTTGCGTGCACGCAGGAAGAACGACTTCGAACGAATCCACGTGACGGCAACACGCGCCCTCTTTGACGCCTGCGTGGCGGCGGGAGTAGCTCGAATTATCCAAATTTCAGCACTTGGAGATCCAGAGGACTCGTCGTTTATCGCGTCAAAGCACGCTGGTGACCGGTACTTGACCACGCTCGATACTGACTGGGTCGTGCTACGACCGTCGGTTGTTTACACCCCCCACGGTTCGTATGGTGGTACATCCTTACTGAGAGCCATGGCGGCTTTGCCGTTGGCATTGGCGGTACCCGGAGACGGTACCCAGCAGATTCAACCGCTAAGTGCGGAGGATTTGGCAGAGATAGTGGTGGCTACCCTTCAGTCGGATACTGCTAGTCGGAAGTTGCTTGAGGTGGTCGGTCCCGAGGTGCTCTCACTCCGAGAGTATCTCCTGGCATTTCGCCGTTGGTTGCAACTGCCTGACCCGCTAGTCTTGCGTGTGCCGCTGGCATTGGTTGGCGCCGTGTCCTGGGTGGGTGAGTGGATGGGAAGCGGATCGGTAGGACTAACGATGTATCGGATGCTGCAACGCGGGAATGTTGGCTCTGCGAATGCGTTTCAACTTTTGGCGGAAAGCACCGGATGCCGCCCTCGTAGGCTCGATGCGGTGCTCATGGAGGTCCCGAGCTTCGTTCAAGACCGGTGGCACGCGCGGCTGTACTTTGTTCGTCCGTTTCTCAGACTTAGCATCGCCTTCGTGTGGATAGTGTCCGGTCTCATAGGGCTACTTCATCCACTAGCAGATGCTGAGCGAATCGTCACGGAACTTGGTGTGCCCGCAGTCGCGACGCCATGGTTGGTTTACGGAGCCAGCGTCGTCAACCTCGGTCTCGGATTTTCGCTGCTCGTTGCCCGGTTCGTAGCTTTAGTCGGACTCTTGATGTGTATCTCACTCCTGGCTTACACATTAGTTCTCGGCATTGGAATTCCCAGTCTATGGATCGAGCCGTTCGGGGGTCTGCTGAAGAACATAGTCTTATTTCCTGCGGTGCTTGCTCTTCTGGCGATGGGCGACCCTAGGTAATGGAACTTTACCTTCTGATTAAGCTGGTCCACGTAGTTTCCGCGACGATTCTCTTCGGGACGGGTCTAGGGATCGCCGTTTTCATGTGGCAGGCGCATCGCGGCGGAGATGTCCAAGTGATTTTTTCAGTTTCACGAAATGTAGTTCTAGCGGATTTCTCATTCACTCTACCTGCTGTAATCATCCAACTCGCTACAGGCCTGATACTGGCCCAGATGACGGGATTGAACCTAACGACATCCTGGATACTTCTCGCACTCATGCTCTATTTCGTCGCGGGGGCCTGCTGGCTTCCGGTCATTTGGTTGCAGTTGAGGGTACGGGACATCGCACATGTTGCGGCCGAGAGAAATGAGGCGCTCCCGGCTCGTTACTACTCACATATGCGATTATGGTTTCTCCTCGGCTGGCCAGCATTTATTAGCGTCCTGCTAATCTTCTATCTAATGGTGTACAAACCATCATGGTAGACTTCGATTAGCCACGCATGAGTTATGGACGCGCCGAAAAGTGCATTTTAGCTATGCGCCGATTTTTTGTTGAGGTTGCGCACAGTGGGCGCCGCGCTCTAACAAGGCGTCCGAGCGGACGCGGTTAATCGTTGGCTACTTTCCTTGGCGATTCGTCCGCGCCGCTCAACTTCATCGTTAGGCGGCGAGTCGGAAGGGCCTGTACCGAATGGTGGAATTTCAACCGTAACTACTCGATCTCAATCATTGCTGGAAAATATTCTGGACCTGTAGAGTTCTACAATGAGATCCTGGGAATCTATTAACGCGAAAGGAGAGCGACGATGTACGCCCGGATAACGACAACTCAGATCAAGCTCGATAAGTTAGGCGAAGCACAGAAGATGATCGATGATTATTTGGAACCGTTACTCAAGAGCGTAAAGGGATTTAAAAATGCTCTATGGCTAATTGATCGCAAGACAGGCAAAGCGCTGACGATTTCCGTTTATGAGACCCAAGCGGATATGATGAAGCTGGAAAGTAGCGAAAAGTATCTTGAGACTTTAGATGAAGGCCAATTTCCCGCATGGGAAATTGAGGCTATTAGCAAGTACCAAGAAGCGCTGAGGAAATTTGAGAAATTCTTTACGAAACCGCCGTCTCGGGAAACCTTTGAAGTAATCAAGCAGACATAATTAGCAATGGGATCCGGACCGAACCGGATAAAGGGGTTGCGAGTCTTTTCTTATGTCGCCATCGACATTATTCAGATAAAACTGCTGTTGCCATGCATCTCGAAAACGCGGACAGGCAAGAGCTTCGATCTTTTCAGTCGTTACGCTTTTGGCTGTCGGTTATTTGCGACGTTAGACAAGACTAGGCGCACATGAAAATGTCAAGGTTGTAAGCTCCTAGTATTTTTCAATTGCCTCTTAGGTTCTTCCGAACGACGCGATCGGGTTTACGGAGATATATCGCACGAGACGTTTAATTATCGTTATTTGCTCAACAAAAAGGCCAGCTAATGAACAAGTCAGTAAAAGCCGCTTTGTTGTCGGGCTTGCTATTTCCGGGCACCGGCCACCTACTGCTGAAGCGATACGTGCGCGGCATTGCACTTTGTGTAACTGCATTACTTTGTTTAGTAATTGTTGTTGGCAACTCAATACAAATAGCGTTGGCTGTTAGAGATAGAATTGAAAGCGGAGAGATTCCGCTCGATTTGCAGGTTATTACTGAACAAGTGCTGGCAGCCCGAGGCGGTCCAGATTTCCAAATTGTCGATTTTGCTGCGTTAGTTCTGGTGGGCTGTTGGATTATAGGTATCGTAGATTCTTATAGAATCGGTCGCATCAAAGACAGAACAAATGAAAAGAACCGCCAGAGCTGAAAGGCGTGCTACTAAAATGCTGGAAAGCAAATAACCAGTCGCTGCAGATGGACGCTCAGCAAGCTGGGCGCCACTTAGCTCAATCGTTATGTTGATAAGTTAGTCAATAACACTAAGCCATGAACATCGACCCAATAATAATTAGGGAAATTGAAAATGAAATAGGGAGAGAATTACCGCTTTTTTATCCTAATGATTATCTTTGCACCTCACTATGAGGTTGAGGATGGCAACAACGTAGTCGGCCTATATTTAATTAGCGAAGGATTAACACAAATGCCATCCAAATGGTTTAGGCTTAATAACTTAAGGACTCTATGCCTAGCGCATAACAGCCGAGGCCATGAGCAGCCGGGGAGAGATTCGGACGTGAGTAATCACATACGGGGCGATGTGAGCGCGTGAACGGTGGTGACGCGCTTGTCGACGCGCTTCTCGCCCTTGGCGTCGACACCGGATTTACGGTTCCGGGCGAGAGTTTTCTGAACGTTCTCGAGGCCCTCCGGGTCAAGCGCGATTCCTTTCGCCTGGTCAGCACGCGCCACGAGAGCGGCGGGGCCTTCGCCGCCGAGGCCTATGGAAAGCTGAGTGGCCGGCCGGCGGCAGTGTTCGTGAGCCGCGGACCCGGCGCCACCAATGCTGCCATCGGCATACACACGGCACGCCAGAGCTCCACTCCCCTGCTGCTGTTCGTTGGTCACGTACGCACGCGATCCAAGGGCCGGGAAGCATTCCAGGAAATCGATCACCACCGGATGTTCACGCCGGTGGCCAAGGCGGTCATGGAGCCCGAGAGCGCCGCCGACATTCGGAGGGTCACCGGGCAGGCGGTGCACGAGTCCATGGCCGGGCGCCCGGGTCCGGTGGTGGTTGTACTGCCCAGGGATATCACGGAAGCGCGGGTCGACGACGCATTGCCGGCCGGTCCCGTGGATACGACCCGGCCACGTGCGCCGGCGGAATCGATTCGGGCCGCGCTCGACGCGGTGTCGGCGGCGCAATTCCCCATCATCATTGCCGGAGAGATGGTTTCCCACGAGCGTGCGGAAGATGTGCTGGTGGAATTCGCCGAAAAGCTGGCAGCACCGGTGGTGACCGCATATCGTCAGATGGACGTGTTTCCCAATCATCATCCGGCCTACGCTGGCCACCTGGAGATCAATCGCGCCGCTTTTCAGCGTGACGCATTCACGCGTGCCGATCTGGTGCTCGCCATCGGTACACGCCTCGATGGCATCACCACGGAAGACTATTCACTGCTGCGCGCGGACCAGCGACTCGTTCATCTTTATCCGGACAAGGAGGTTCTCGAACGTGCTGCAGCGGACGTAGCCATTCACTCCGACGTCACGTCGGCATTGACCAGCCTGCATCGGGAGCTCGACGGCTTTCCGGCAGGACGTGAAGCATGGCGCGATGAATTGCACGCGGCCTATCTGGATCTGTCCTCTGCCAACGCCGAAGAAGCCCACGGTGCCGTGGATCTGTCGACCGTTGTCCGGGTCATCGCCGATACCGTGGGCGACGAGGCCGTGCTGCTCACTGACGGTGGCAGCTTCGCGCGTTGGGTGCACCGATACTACCGATTCTCCAGACCGCGGCGCTTCGCGGGCCCCATATCCGGTGCCATGGGTTATGCGGTTCCTGGTGCAATCGGCGCGGCACTTGCGTGTCCGCAGGCGCCGGTTATTGCCTTCGTCGGTGACTTCATGATGACCGGTCAGGAGCTGACGACGGCTGCGCAAGAACGCTTGAACACGACCATCATTGTGTGCGACAACCAGGCTCACGGCTCGATACTCTATGCACAGTGGCAACAGTTCGACGCTGACCGCGACTACGCGACCCGGCTTGCGAGCCCGGATTTCGTCGCGGTGGCGCGCGCCTATGGCGTACCGGCGTGGCGCGTCGAGCGCAGCGCGGAGTTCCCCGCTGTGCTGCAGGCCGCGATGGACGGCGACGGTCCCTCGCTGCTGCATCTGGTCACGGATCAACGTGACATTGTCCCCGGCGGCCCGGAAGATGACGTCGTCTGATGTCTTACCGCGATGGTCCGAAGCTCGTCGAGCTGCGTTCCGACGAAGGACGCGCCCTGGAACGGCTCGAGCCGTATCTCCGCGAGCGACTCCCGGTGACCGACGGCGAATGCGTTCTGCGCCAGTTTCGGGGCGGGCACGCCAACCTCACCCATCTGATCCGATTCGGCGACACGGAATATGTACTGCGTCGCCTGCCCCTGGGGTTGCTCGCTCCCGGCTCCCACGACATAACACCCGTCACGGCGCCGATGTAGGAACTGCCCATCGCAGTTGCAACGAACTTCGGGCGCGCGCAGCATCCGAGGACCGCGATCACTGCTGATGATGTGGGACTCGGTGAACTGGCGCGCAGGGATTCACCTCTCTAGAATAGACTTCGGAGGATTGGGTCATGACTGTACAAGCCCGTAGATTGGATTCGCTCGTCGACGAGCTGAAGGCGCTGTTCGGTGAACGATTGTCTACTTCTGCCGCAGTGTGTGAGCAGCATGGTAAAGACGAGTCTTACCACGCGCCGGCCTCACCAGATGCGGTGGCCTTTGCCGAGAGCACCGAAGAGGTCGCAAAAATCATAAGTCTGTGCGCTCAGCACCGCACACCCGTTGTCGCTTTTGGCGCCGGCACTTCGTTAGAGGGGCACGTGGCGGCACTCCACGGAGGTGTGTGCATCGATCTATCTCGTATGACCGACGTACTGGAGGTGAATCAAGAAGATCTCGATTGTCGAGTACAAGCTGGCGTCACGCGCAAACAGCTGAATGAATATCTTCGTGACACAGGATTGTTCTTTCCCATCGATCCAGGCGCCGATGCGTCTTTAGGGGGTATGACCGCCACGCGCGCATCCGGCACCAATGCCGTGCGCTACGGAACCATGAAAGACAACGTATTAGGTTTGACGGTGGTATTGGCGGACGGGCGGATCATCAGAACCGGCGGGCGTGCGCGTAAATCAGCGGCCGGGTACGACCTAACGCGGCTGTTCGTGGGTTCGGAGGGCACGTTGGGTGTAATCACAGAGGTGCAGCTACGTTTGTACGGCATTCCGGAGGCGATGTCTGCCGCGGTGTGCTCATTTCCTACTCTAGAGGGTGCCGTCAACACAGTAATAATGACGATTCAAGCGGGTGTTCCCGTGGCTCGTATTGAGTTGCTCGACGAAGTGCAAATGGACGCTGTAAACAAGTACTCCGGCTTGGAATATCCTGTGCAACCGACCTTGTTTTTTGAGTTTCATGGCAGTACGGCAGGGGTCGAGGAACAAGCGGAGATGGCGGGCGAATTCGCCAAAGAATTTGGTGGCGGAGATTTTCAGTGGGCGACGCGGCAAGACGAACGCACTAAGCTTTGGCAAGCAAGGCATGATGCGTATTATGCGGCGTTGGCTCTGCGCCCTGGTTGCAAGGGTTGGCCTACCGACGTCTGTGTGCCCATCTCGCGTTTAGCTGAATGTGTGATCGAAACCCGTAAGGATATAGACAGCTCAGGCCTGTTAGCCCCCATCGTGGGCCACGTCGGCGATGGGAACTTCCATCTGATCTTTATTCTCGATCCAGACGACGAGGCGGAAATTGCCCGCGCGGCTGCAGTCAATGAGCGCATGGTCCGTCGCGCGCTCGCAATGGGGGGGACATGCACGGGCGAGCATGGTGTGGGCTACGGCAAGATCGAAATGCTAAAGACCGAGCACGGTGAAGCAGTCTCGGTCATGCGCCAGATCAAAACGGCGCTTGATCCCGAGAATCTAATGAACCCCGGAAAGATTGTATAGTCGTTTCTTGCTAGACCTACGAAAGCAACGCTAGGCGGTGGCCCGCTTCGAATTCTTCTTCTTTGATTTTGTGGGCGTAGTGCCGCGGGTCCGGAGCTTAACCGGATGCTTTAATGGCCTGGGCCTGGAGTACCGAAACAATACGTTGTCGTGCTCGCTAGGGTGGTAGCGTTGGCTACCTAATCCATTTGCCTCCCGGAGTATCTTTCCGAGTACGAGCGCGACCATGAAGCCTATTACGAACCATCCTCCAATGATGACGATGACGTCTCCTGTGTCAATGTCCATATTGCCCTCCCGGCAACCCTTCCCCCGTTACAGTGTTGCCATAATTAAGCATCGCTGGTTTCATTCCAAGATGACAATACGAACCGAGACAGAAGGTGTGAATTGTCGGACGAACGGCTGGCGTGGATGTCGTTAACAAGAGGATCAGTCATTTTATACGATGTCCTGTGACCGCGGGGATTGTATAACGATCAGGCGCCGCTGATGGTGGCGTCGGTAGCGTTGCGGTTGCGGCGTCCGTTCTTGGATCTATTGGTTAGCCGCAGCTTGCTGAACCTGCCGTCGAGTGCGTAGAGTAGATCAAGCAGTTGTATCAGTTGTCGGGGACCTAGAAACTCAGCGATGGCGCGCCTGCGTGCATTACGACCGAGTCGACGTGCGAGCGCCTTATCGGCAAGCAAGCGTGCTACAGCATCCGCGCAAGCACGCGTGTCGGTAGGATCATTGACTAATAGCCCATGGACACCGTCGGCAATCTGATCCTGTATACCACCGACCTTACTGGCGACGACCGGGCGGCCTTTGTACATTGCCTCGGTTACAGTTAGACCGAAGCCTTCTCGCAAACTTTTCTGCACCACTACCGCGGCATGACGCTGGATCGCGTTGACCATGGCCGCGTTCTCTTCGATGTCTGCCATCGGCAAGCACACGAGATGGATTCGCTCCTGAGCCGCCGGCGCTAACTCAGCCCATTGGGCGACACAGTCTTGAAAAACACGCAAACCCTCAGGATCATCCGTGACGCGTCGAGGATCGGGGCCGACCAACGCCAGATGCGCGTCACCCATTCGATGGCGCTGATCGGCAAAGCCGTGTAATACGCCGGCCATATCCTTAAGTGGATCCCAGCGCGAGACTTGAACCACCAGTGGTACGGTTGGTCCCGGCACGGGTCGGGTCTGGATGATCTTGGCCCGCCGCGTGACGCGGCCTGGGCTGCGACCCAACCGCGTGAATTCAAGACCATCGCTACGGGGGTTACCGGCGAGCAGACCAATATGAGTGACGATGTTGCGCGCCGTGGTGCGACTCATGGATTGGTTTTTGGTCGACAATGCGTCGATTGCCGGCGGAATAATGAAGGTCGATTCCGACGAGAGCCACGCCGGTACGTAGGCGGCGCGCGAAAAGATGCACGCATGGGCCTGCTCGACATAGGGCCTTAGGAACTGCCAGGCCTCATCGGCAGCTCGGTTCATCTCATCTTGGCCGATGTGGCATCGCCATACGACTAGGGCGCCTGCCTGGCGTAGCGCCGGGGCCAGCCCGACCGTCTGTGGGTCATGCAAGATTGCAATGTCACCCGATCGCACGGTGGCCAGAACCTGTTCGGCGTTTCGCTCCGTGACCCGCACAAAGTGCTTTTGTTCGTGGGTGCTGAGTAGGCCACCGTCGCCATTTTGGCCGTGCAGCCGATGATGGATGCGCTTGGTGAGATTAAAGAATGGTGCGTCTCCATCAGTCACGAGCCAACGTACATCTAGTCCAGCACCGCGCTCGTAGGCAAGCAGGGTCTGCAACATCTCTGCCACGCCACCACCCTGGGCGGTCGAATTTATGTGCCACACGATGCGACCGTCGAGAACAGCGCGGGCCTCATCGATAACGTCGCGCAGCCGTGCCGCGCTACGCGCGCCGATTACGGGCGATAGGTGATCAAAAGACAGGCGGGCGATGGGAACATTTTGCATCCCCACTGCCTAAGCAAGCTTCGTACCAGAACCTAGCAGGTTGTCACAGACTGCGCGGCCAAGGACCGAGCTACACAGATTCCGCTCACACGTGTACGTGAACAGTGTAAGGTGACCTTGGTCAGCCGGGGGCGATTCGGGCTGCCTGCTAACCCTGTGTTTAGGTGACGGGTAGCGTCAGGATGGCCGCAACCTGCGCCGTAACATGACCAGGGCTAGGTCTGGCGGAAGTTGAGCGTGGCCGGTGAGATTAAGACACCAAACTGCTCGCACCAGATAACCACGCTCCCATAATTGGACAGATTGACACCCGCTGGGACTCCGTAGTTTTGGCTGCCTTTGAATGCGCGTAGTCGTCCTAGGTCTACGAACATCGTACCTTTAACCTGGGAGGCCGAGGTGATATCCGGGGTGGGGACAAGGTACACATGAAACTTCGGACCGGGGCCGACTTCGAAGTTGCTCCCTAGATGAACCACGTCGTCATAAATAGTCACGGCGCCGCGGCCATAGTGAACTGGGTCCGACGCATTGGCATGAATAAACATTCCGGTGGCGACAACCCGTTTCTTGTCAGCATCGACCACCTGTTCCATTGCGACTGGGGGAGGGAAAATGAAAGGATAGAAGAAAATGCCTAAAACGAAACCAGCCACGGTACCGAGAATACCGCCACCTACAAAAGAGATTATAATCTTTTTCACATTCCCCCCCCTGATTTTAGAGCTGAGATACCAAATCGCTTGTTTTCGCAAGCCGATCGACCAGTATATCGAGGAGCCGCTTATTGAAGCGCAGTTGCAAATTGCCTGATGCTTCGGACAAGGAGTTAGCACGAACCTTAATCAAGGTGCCATCTGTTTCGGAGACCACGCTAGCGGCGCGTGGCGTACGCGCTTGTTTGATAAACGCCATTTCACCAAAACAGTCTCCAGCGTTGAGCCGATGGATCACTTTCTTCCCTTTTCTAACCTTGGCCCTACCTGATGCCAGGATATACAATGACCGCCCGGCCTTACCTTCGCGAATGAGTGCCCGCTGTGATCGAAAGTGTTTCCAGGAACTAATTAGTAACACTTCCCAAAGTTCGACGTCTGTAAAATCTTCGAAGAACTCCAATCCCTTCAAGACATCGAATTTTTTGGTGTCCCCGATCTTTTCGTCTGGTTGATCCAGGTTAGCAAAGGCATTAGTCAGACTAAGTGAGAATTCGTTCCAGGTCTTGTAGCGATTTTTTGTGTCCTTTTGCATTGCGCGTTCGACTATGGCCTCTAGGGCCGGGGGTATGTCAGAGCGAAAGTCTCTGATCGGCGGCGGCGTCTCGTTGATGACTTTGTTTAGCAGCGTAAACTGGTTGTCCGCAGCAAAAGGTACGCGACCGGTGAGTAACTGATGCATGACTACGCCCAGCGAGTAGATATCAGTTTGATGCGTCAAGGGCTTTTCGGTTACTTGTTCGGGCGACATGTAGGCCGGTGAACCGAGGATGCCTGATACCTGTGTGCGATCGGACTTAAGTGCCAACGCAGTCCCGAAATCTGTAATCTTGATGTCGGTATTCTGACCTAGCATGATGTTGGCCGGCTTGATGTCTCGATGTATGACACCCTGGCGGTAGGCGTAATCGAGTGCTCGACAACATTTGAAGGCTATTTCAACCACCTCGCTGAACGGTAGTAGATTTGCGGCGTCGCAACATCGCTCTAAGGTGCCGCCGGGTATGTACTCCATCACCAGATAGTGACAATCATCATCGACCCCTGCGTCATGGATACTAGCAATATGCGGATGCTTTAGTTTTCCAGCCAGACTCGCTTCGTTCAGGAATAGTTTTTTGTAGCGTTGACCATGCGTGGGATCCTGGAGGACATTGGTGTCGGCAACTTTAATCGCTACTTCACGGCTTACAAAAGCATCTTCAGCCAAGTAAACGGCGCTCGTTGCGCCGGCCCCAAGTTTTCGCATGACTCGATATTTGCCGATTCGTTTTGGCGTGGAATCGCGCATAGCGCCACTGTTCATCAAAGCGATTCGCTCGTCAAGCGACGGGGTGGGTTGGCCGGGGTTCGTGTCTTTTAATCTGCTGGGAACACGGTGCGATAACTGCAATAGCAGCTGGTGGCGAATAATGGTAACGCTAGCACGCCACCGATGAGCCAGACTGCGTAGCTGCTGGGGGCAAAAACAAACGATGTGAGCCCACCCACGAAGAAAGGGCCGACCAACACCCCAAGTATCACCGCAAGGGAAACGATGTATCGTGCGCTTGTCCGTAGGCTCCGGCCGAGCGCCGGGACCAATGATTCGTCCCGCAACACGATGAGGGGGACGGCATAGATCAGCGACATGCTCAAGCCCAGATAAAGCAGACAGGCCACCGATTTACCACCCAGCGTGGTCAGGAAGTCTGATCCTTGCACGACAGCGAGGTCGCGCGCCCAGGCGCCGTCACTTATCACCTCAAGCGAAATATTTATGAGTAGCGCCATCGTTACAGCGTAGATTGCCAGTATGAGCATGGTGACCGTGTACTTTTCGTCACGCAGTGGACGCAACAACGCCAGAGGCGAGCGTGCAAAAGCAGCCATTCGCAACGATGCCGGCAACGACATCTTCTGTTTACTCAAATCGTTTGCAGCAAGTAGGCCACTTGACATTAGGATTGGTGCAAGCAGTGCCACCAGCAAACTACCGAGAAAGGGGATGAGCTTCAGGAGAATGACTATCACCATCGATACTAGTGCCATTCCTAGCAATAGCCATGGATTGCGCTTAAACAAACGCCATCCGCAATCTAGCCAGCGTACCCCGAGTTTAAGTTGCTTGCGGAGCCTCTTCATGTGCAGATCTCCCTTCTGCATGGGCCCTATTGCCTTGGCCCTTAACGTCAACAGCGTATCACCTAAATATAGGCTAGCATATGGGTTCGAGAAGATCGTGTAAACTTTGGCGCTGCAATAAAGACTAGGTAATCGTACCATTTCACAAGTCCATGAAGTCAGACCGCAACATGATGGCCAATCTCTACATAGATATGGCAATACCGGCGCAGGAGCCACTGATAAAAGCACTACTAGCCCAACATCAACTCCCAAATGACGATATCGCACATCACCTACGCCACTTTCACGTTGCCAATATGGATGGTCGTGTTGTCGGCACCATGGGGTTAGAAATCTATCGTCCTTTTGCGCTGGCCCGATCTTTAGTTGTATCGCAGGACCGATGGGGTCAAGGAGTAGCGCGGCAACTCTATAAGCGAAGTGAGTCATACGCACGTCAGCAAGGGGTTGCTAGCCTCTATTTATTGACGCTGACGGCATCGGGTTTTTTCGGCAAACACGGTTTTGTCGAGATCGACCGGAGTTTGGTACCCGACGAGATCCAGAAGACCCGTGAGTTTGCCGAAATCTGTCCGGCCTCAGCCACCTGTATGGCTAAACATTTGAACGACCCCACGCACGACCCAACCCAATAGACCGTACCTGAGAGCATCGGTAAACTGGCGAACCCTTCTCTAGTCAGGTTTGCTATGATTCGCCTGTACGACTATTTATCGTCTGGAAACGGATACAAGGTGCGTTTACTTTTGACGCTGCTTGCCATTCCGTTCGAGCGTGTCGAGCTCGATATCGTTAAGGCTGAGACACGAACCCCAGAATTTCTGGAAAAGAATCCCAACGGGCGAATCCCGTTGCTCGAAACCGAGGACGGTAAACTCCTTGCCGAGTCCAACGCGATCTTGTTCTATCTGGCAGAGGGTACATCGTATATGCCCAACGATCCGTTCGCGCGTGCCCAGGTTATGCAGTGGATGTTTTTCGAGCAATACAGTCATGAACCTAACATCGCCACGGTGCGGCATTGGATCATGCACCTGGGTGTTTCTAAAGAGCGACGGGAGATGCTTGCCCAAAAACAGAAACAGGGGTATACCGCATTACAAGTCATGGAGAAGCAATTACAGAACCACGAGTTCTTCGTGGCGGAGCACTACTCGATCGCTGACATCGCCCTCTATGCGTATACACACGTAGCGCCGCAAGGCGGTTTTGAGCTGGAGTCGTTTCCAGCTATTTGTGCTTGGCTGGACCGCGTCAGTCAACAGCCTGGACATATACCGATAACACAAGGGTAAGGGAAGGCGTGACTACGTCAGAGGATGTGCTTGTTAGGACTGGTGAGGAAGGCGACGCCACTGCGCTCACCGAGTTCAATATTGCAATGGCACTAGAGACTGAGGATAAAGTGCTTGCGCCGGAGGTGGTGTCAAACGGTGTACGAATCTTGCTCAAGAGCCCCGAATACGGGTTTTACGTGATTGCGGAGCAAAGTGGCGACATCGCAGGCTCACTGATGGTGACGACTGAATGGAGCGATTGGCGCGACGGTGAGTTCTGGTGGATACAAAGCGTTTATGTTAGACGCGATTATCGACGTCAGGGCATCTATCGCAAACTCTATGAATACATCAAGGCGAAGGCGGCAAAGAGAGGAAACGTTTGCGGGTTTCGGCTGTACGTCGAGCGTGATAATGCAGTAGCTCAACAAGCTTATTCGAGTCTGGGTATGTCTGAGACATTCTACAAGATTTTCGAGGAGTTAGTGTGATGAGAATCTTCAAGCTAACTTAGACCTGCCCGCGAGCTGCTGTAGGACGGTTCCTACAACGATAAAGATCAGGCCCGCTATAGTGGCAGTTCGAATGTCCTCGCCGACGAGAAAGTGAATAAATACTAGTGACAAGAACGGCGCAAAGAAGATAAGTGTGCCTACTCTGGCGGTGGTGGTTGAAAGCTTAAGTGCCTTTAACCATAGGACGAAGGCGATGCCCATCTCGAATACACCCACGTAAGCGGCTCCTAGTAATCCTCGTATCGGCACGGCCTCAAAGCTCGACAGTACTGCGGTTGCTAGAAGTATTAGTGGAAATGCAAAGCAAAAACTGAGAAACAGGCTTGCGACAGGATCGTTTTTGTCCTTGGTGTTGTAGATCCAAAAAAGTGCCCAGATAACGGTACTGCCGAGCGCGAGCAATACCCCAACTGTATTGCTGAATCGCAGAGATAGCACGTCACCGTGGGTGGAGATTATTACTACGCCTAAATAGCTGAGAAGGATGGCGCAGAACTCCTTCAATCCAAGTTTCTGCTTTAAGAGCGGTACAGACAGAATCGCCAGCATTATCGCCCAGGTATAGTTGAGTGGTTGCGCCTCTTGTGCGGGTAGTAGATCGTAGGCCTTTAGTAACACGAGATAATACAAAAAGGGATTAAGCAACCCTAGCAGCGCGCAACGACCAAGATCTTGTTTTGAGTATTTGAATAAGAGATGAAGCTTTTTCTGTATGACAAGTACGATAAACAGCGTTAGGATCGAGACGATAGTGGCGTAAAACAGAAGTTGAACGGGATCCAGAAAACGCAGCGACAGCTTGAATGCGGTTGCCGCCGTGGACCAAAAAAACACGGTGACCAGGGCATAGACATAGGCTTTGCCTTGGCGTGTCATTCTTATGTGGATTGATCTCTCAGCTTGGTTTTCACAGCATACTATCCTAGTTGTTTGGGGAGCTAAAGGTTTGACCATTGAAGAAGGAAGCCATACGCTGATGCTGTGATGAAAACACGCCTAGCAACCGCCGAAGACGCCGAAGCTATCGCCAAGATCTACAATCAGGGCATTGAGGACCGATTGGCGACGTTCGAAACTTGCGCCCGCACAACCGAAGATATTAAAGCTTGGTTTTCTGCGGCCTATACGGTGATTGTGGTTGAGGAGGTAGGGATTATTTTGGCTTTTTCATCGACGTTTCCGTACGCTCAACGTGAATGTTACGCGGGTGTGCGCGAATTCTCTGTCTATGTTTCACGCGACCACCGTGGCAAGGGAGCGGGTCGCGTCGCCATGGAGGCACTTATTGTCGAATCGCGCAAACAGGGGGCCTGGAAATTGTTGTCCCGAGTATTTCCGGAAAATGAGCAGAGTCTGCGCCTTCTCGGTTCGCTAGGATTCAGACAGGTGGGTATTTACGAGAAACATGCACAACTCGACGGTGAATGGCGCGACGTTGTCATTACCGAATACCTTGTTTGAGGGTCAAGCAGGACTATTTAAACGCGGCCAAGTAGGCAATAAATGATGTGCAGTTCTCGCCGCGCCGCGTTTTGCGAAATATGCCGTTGCCACTGGTACCATCGCTAGCCGTCCCTTCCCAATAGCAGTCCACTTGCGCAAACCCTGCTTCATATAGGGTATCCTTCAACTCTGCAAGTCCCCAAAGTCGCCAGTTATAGGTAAACGCGCGTCGTATTTCGCTCCCATCCCGAAAGCGAAAATGTATGTAGCACTTGGTTTCAGCCGTAACCGGCCAGCATTCGTGTTGGTCCCATATGTATGTGAAGCCGCCAGCAACTTTCGTTTCTTCTTCGGTCTCTTCCATGGACTCTGTACCGCCGTGAAGATCGATTACAAACAGACCATTATCGGCCAGGTCTTCATAGGCGGCGCGAAAGTACTCCATAAGCTCGCTGCGTTTCTTGAATACACAATAGGAAAAGTTTTGCGCGCACCGTAGATCGGGTGCTTTTCGGCTGGGTTCGCGTACATCCTTTTGGTTTAACAGGGCGCGTGCCGCTGCCTCGCCAATAGGTTCGAAGTTGTGCTTACGACCCCACGCCAATGGCTTCGGATCGATGTCAAAGCCTTCACCGGTATATTCAGGTCCGCGCTTCACCCAGGTGGCCGTAAGCAAGGCAGTTCCGCAAAAATCTTCGCGAAAGTGATTGGCCCGGTAACCACGCGTACTTTGGTATACGCGATCTAAGAACATGATATCGTCGTCTGCGGATTGAACCGAGCGCTGATATAGATCGTACTTGTCTGCAGTTTTGGCGGTGAACTTTGGCTTTCGCCCTTTTCGCTTCTTCATAGATTATTCGGCGAACGTTGAGAAACGGCAGCTATCCTCCCGGCATGCTGCCGCGGGCGCGTCGCATTCTAACAGCCAGCTATGAAATTAGCGATCCTTGTTAAAGACTTCTTGAAGTTCATTTAGGGAGCGTGTGATGTCACCCAAGGAGTATCGCGCGTTGCGCGGGCTCGTTGATGGGATAACGAAAAGATCGGTTTGTCCTAATTGTTCTGCTTGTAGGCCGATGATTGCGTGAGGGTTAAAGCAGATCTTGTAGCCGGTAAGCCCGACGAAACAGGCGATCTTCGGCTGGAAACGCATCAGTTTTCGTCTTAGTGTCTCGGCACCGGCCTTGTATTCATCGCGTGACAACTCGTCGATACCGCGGGTTGGCCGTTTGACAAGGTCGGTAAAACCGATCCCCTGTTTCAGCAGGCTAGCATCGTCTTCTGGGCTTACCGAATGGGTCACTAGTCCCGAGGCGGACAGGGCCGACCAGAAACGGTTTTGCGGCCTGGCGAAGTAGTGGCCGGCCGCGACTGAGTATCGACCAGGGTTGAGCCCAACGAAAACTATGTTCAGCCCAGGCGCAAGATAGTCCGGAAGTGTTTTACTAAAGGCTTTCGACCGGGACCTTCCCATCCTCCCACAATAGGTTCATGGAGTTTGGCTGGCCACGGTCCCAGCTAGTTGTTGCCAAAGACCAGATCGCCATCTTTGTTCCTATCGTGTAGGATCAAGAAACCGAGCCCTATCGCTCCATAGACAATTAGAGGTGAATTGGCGTACTTCCGATCTTTCTTTTTCTCCACGGAACTTATGTCGTTCAACAGAACCTTGCCATCGTCAAAGATATTGGGCCCTTCGCCATAGAGAGTCTCTAATGTCACGTCCGACACCTTAATCGTTTGCTTCCTGCCATCTCTGGTGATTACCCTAACCGTATCGCCGATCTGGACCTGCTGTTGGATGTTACTGTATCGGGGTTCGATAGGCTGGAAGGAAGCACAGGACGTGACGAGAAGTCCTGCCACAAAGGTTATCGCAAGCTTGTTCTTAGCTTTCAAGTATCGAGTCATCGACGCCTTCCTCCTTGTAGCGGAATTCTAGGTAGTGTCCATCATGACACTAGGTTGCCGGCAAGCCAACTCGAACCAGTGGCTGCCTACTGATTGGAGTGCTTTGCTCTGATGGCGTTCGCGCGAAGACTCAGTTCTTGTGCCCGCTCCTGACGATTGGTCTCGTTTAGCAGATCAGCGTAGGCCTCCAGACTTTGCGCAACCCTCGGGTGTTCGTCGCCAAGCGCAGATTTTGCCACGGCGACGACGCGACGGTAGATCCGTCCTGCCGCTGTGTAAGCATAGGTACCTGCAGTCTCTACTCTTGAGGGTTCAGCCCTTCCTTTACTGCTTATAACTGGATCCAAAAACCTTTCATAAAGTGCGTACATGAGCGAGCTCACGACTGTGATTGAGTGTAATGAACGTGGTATTTCCCGGGTCTATAGGGATAGGGGAAGCAAGCAGGTGAGGTTCGAGGCGATGGTCATGCCCTGTCGACAGATTTTTACCGTTTGTGACAAAGATCCTAACAATGAAAAGTCTAGTTCTTCTATTTATCATCGGCGCCGGCGGTCTTGCACTACGTAGGTACAATCCTGGGGCGATGAATTTGCCGACTGGAGTTCGGTTAGATCGATTACAAAACAGCGAACTACCGACGTTTCGTTGTATCAAAGAATGGCTCAAAAGCCCATGGTAGCGTCGCCGACGCGCGAGGTTTGTCAAACGGTTAAAAAAGGAGGACCATTGAAAAAAAGATCTCAGCAGAAGACAAAAAAGGGCTGAGGACGAACGAACTCCGCCGGTCGCCTATCGTACGATCGGGGGCAGCACTGCATTTTCTGGGTTAATCCCCGGGCCGGTCGTTACTGAGTCGATGTAGCCGGCCCATCGTTCCCGATCTTTAGGAGAAAAGTAAATGGCTATCCGCGTACTAATTGTCGGTGACATCCGGCTTTATCGCGAAGGATTAGAGCGTGTGCTCCGTGAGATGGAACTGATTACCGTGGTGGGGACAGCTTCGGGCCGTGAGGAAGCCACCCAACGCGTCCAAGCACTAAACCCGGACGTCGTCCTTTTGGATATGGCGATGTCTGAGGCCCACGTGGCTGTCCAGGAGATTACCCATATAGCCCCCGACATGAAGGTTGTGGCGTTGACGGTGCCAGAGATCGACAGTGAAGTGATTGCATGCGCAGAAGCCGGCGTGGTGGGTTATGTAACACGGGATGGCTCATTGAACGACGTGATTCAGAGCATCGAGGCCGCGGCAAAAGGTGAACTTCGCTGCTCAGGCCGTATAGCCGCCTCCCTGCTGCGTCGCATTACGGCCCTGGCGGCCGAACGACATGCGACCGGAACAGTTGAATGCCTCACCGGTCGAGAGTCTCGTATCCTCGAACTCGTGGAGCAAGGTCTTTCCAATAAAGAAATTGCACGAGCGCTGTGCATTGAAGTCGCGACGGTAAAGAACCATGTGCACAACATACTCGAGAAGCTCGGGGTGCATCGTCGCGGAGAGGCGGCCGCAGTAATGCGTCGTTTGCCCACCCACCACCCGTAAGAGGCAACATAAACAATAGTTCCAACGATGTAGATCACATGATTGATCGTGTAGATCTTAAGATCTTCGTTTTCTTGCTACATCCCTCCTACATAACGATCTGCACCCGTCGCTGGATCCAATTTAATTAATACGATTCATTCCCACCTGCGCGTACCCGCGTAGTCTTTCGTTATCACTCACAGGAGACCGTTCATGGCGACCCGAACCCGGGTATTGCTTTGGGATATGCCGACAATGATGCACGACATCATTCTGCAGTTGCTTATGAAGGAATCGGATTTTCAGGTAACAGCACCCACTGATAAGTCGTCGACCCTGCTAGATGCCTCCAAGAAGTACAGGCCGGACATAGTAGTCACGAGTTTCGGGGAAGACGAGGCCAACACTACGTATAGAGATCTGTTGCTGGAATGTCCTCGCTTAAAGGTTTTGGACGTAAGAAGTGACGGGCGCAAGGGCTATTTATACGAGCTGCGCCCCGAGCGCAAGCGACTCGGAGAGTTATCACCGGAATCTCTAGTGACCGCGATTCGCGAGGCTGTCCTTCCACTTGTTGAAAGGACTGTTCCTGCGTCTCTTGGCAAACAAATGTAATAGAGCGGCACGGAGACATAGCCGTGCGGCAGTCGTTTGTTCTCTGTGCCGCTTTGGTTAATCGACCCATAGGGGGAGCTATCATGATTAAACACAAAAGTCTTAAGACACGTAATATCTTAGCGGGATTGGCAATGATCGTCGCGGCGAGTGCCACCGGTACAGCGCAGGCGGTGAAGTTCGAATTCCACGGCGATCTCGACAATCGGTTCATCGTCCAGACCGACCAAATTGGTTTCCCCGTTACGGGTACTATCACCGACGGGAGCCAAAACGAGAGAGTCGCTAACTTTAAGTACCGGATGTGGACCACCGCGGCCACCGACGATGGCAGCACCAAGGGCGTGTACGCCATCGAGGTTGGCTCGGTCCGTTTCGGGCGCGGAGGCAACCTTGGCGCGGGTACAGGCGGCGCCTTCTCCGGTGATGGCGTCAATGTCGAGACCCGCTGGGCCTACGTTGATACCGACATCGGCGGACCAGGGCGCCTCAAGATCGGCCTGCAGCCCTACAAGGTGAACAAGCACCTATGGAACGAAACGGCGGCCGGGCTACTGTTAAGCGGGGCGTATGGCGGTGGAGACATCAAATACAATTACGCCTGGATGCGGGGTTCCGAATCATTCAACGATCTCCGCTCGGTCAGCGATGACGTGGATGCGCTCTCGGCCAAATTCAATTTCTCGCCCTCGGAGAGCGTGAAACTGGGTGTGTTTGGCCTTTTCCAAACCTCATCAGATGACAAAGCCGGCACTACGATCAACTGTGATCCCGCGACCACAGCCAATAAGAGAGCAGCCGCTGGATGCTACGAAGTTAAGGGTTTTGTTACCGGAGGCGCGGATCTATCGCTCACCAGCATCGGTGTCGACGGCAGCTACACCAAACCCACCGATTCCGGCAACTTTTTCGTGAACTGGGACCTGATCGTCCAGGACGGTAGCCTCGACAATACGACCTTCACGGGAACCGATGGCACTGGCCTTCCTGCGGGAACCAACTTCGATATCAGTGGACAGATGTTCCGGTTTGAAGTGGGGGCCAAGAAAGGCAAGACAACCTACAAATACACGCTGTTGCATCAATCGGGCGACGATAATCCCAACGACCGCGATTTCGAAGCATTTCTGGCGACCGATATGGACGCCACCGACAGCGTCATCTTCAGCGAAGAGAGTATCACCAGCGACATCTTCCTGGTGGAGACGAACTACCTGTTTGACAAGGGTATTTTGCAGAACAGGTTCGATGTGGGCCACCAGATTAACAAGAAGCTGTGGGTCGGTGGTGCCATTTCCCTGTTGGAACTGGCGGAAGATGTGGAGTACGTCAATGCCAGTGGCACACGGTTCAAAGAGGACGCGCTCGGCGTGGAGATCAGCGGGCGTCTGAAGTACAACTTCGCGACCCGCACGGTGTTCGAGGCGCAGCTCGCCTTTCTCTCTGCCGATGACGCCATGGACTTCTTCGAGGGCGGTGTCGGTTCGCCACCGCAGGACGGGGATGCCGACGAGGACATCTACAAATTGAATGCGCGCGTTCGCTACAAGTTCTAGGGCATGTGCGCAAGCAACGCTATGAACTGTGACAGGCCGGGTGTTTGCACCCGGCCTGCATGACGTTATCCTACCCGAGCTCGAACCGCTTTGCGTTCCACGGCAAAGTGGGGAGGGAGCGGCAACTAATCGAGGCCTAACCATGATGGACTACCTATTGCGATTCCGATTGTTGACGGTACTGTTGTCTTTTGTGTGCCCGGCGCAGCTCTTGGCTGGGGCAAGCGAGCAGGTCGTGCAGGATTTCAAACCGCTGTCGGGTTATGTCGTCGGGCAGGCGGACGAGAGCTACGTCATCGACCTCGATGCCGCCGACGGTCTGTCGGTGGGGGATGTGGTGACCGTTGTCGAGCCGGGGGCGGCACTTACCCATCCAGTAAGCGGTGAGTCGCTGGGTCGCCTGGAAAAGATAAAGGGCGTACTAAAGGTGACGCAGGTACGGGCTGGGTTTTCCCTTGCCCGCCCAATGGGCTCGACCGACAGCGTCGGTCGCGGCGACTCTATTCGCCGTTACCAAAACGTGAAGGCGGCATTTCACGACTATACGGGTGACGGCGAGCCGCTCTACTTCGAACTCCGCAGTGCCCTGCCGATGTTGCAATGGCAGGACTATACCAGCGTCAGTCAGTCGGGGGCGCCCGCCACACCCCCCGAAATACGGACAGACTTAGTGTTTGCGCTGCGCGATGCGGGGCTGACGGTGCGCGACGCGGAGTCGCAACTCCTGAGGAGCTACGCGTGGCCCGGGACTGTGGTTGGCGAGGTGCCGCCGACTGCACCACCACCCGCCATTACCACCCCCGCAGTTTCTGTTCCGGAGACGATCCGGCCGGTGCCTGAACCACCCGTACGAGAGCGCTTCCAGCCGAAATACCCCGGGGGCGAGCGCATCGCTAGATTTCCCGACAAGGTCAAGATGGCCGACTTTATTTACACTCAGGGTCGGATGTTGGTGGCGACTACCGATGGGGCTAGCATCTCGGTTTCCGAAGCCGATGAGCATATGAGTGCGGTGGCGTCAGGTCGACCGACCACGCCTGGCCAGATTCTCTCCGTGCACTGGTGGAAGCCGGAAGATGCGGAACCACCCTTGCTGGTCGCCAACGTTTGGCAGGAAGACCGGCCGGAAGGGGCCATTTTCGCGTTGCGCGGGAGCCAACTGGTGCCGATCCGAGAGACCATCCTGTCTCTTCTCGGGACCTTCGATCGCGACGGTGACGGGCAGCGGGAGCTCCTGCTGGGACAGTCCTTTGACCCCGAGCGCTTCTTCGGCCGGCGCGTAAGGCAGCTGGATCTACGCGGCAGCAAACTACACGCGCGCAAGCCGGGCTTCCGGCTGCCGCGGGGTTTTACGGTCCAGGGAGCGGCGTTCGCCGATCTCACCGGTGACGGCCGCCCAGAACTGGCGTTCGTCCACCGGAACATCCTTTACATTCATGGTCCGGATGGCGAGTTGCTGTACCGCTCTGCACCGACCATGGGCGGCAGCCTGTCGAGTCTGACCTACGATGTGGACCCCGAATTGGAATTTAGCCCTGTGAATACCGTTCCCTTCGAACTTGCGCCGGTCGCGGCTGACCTCAATGGTGACGGCGTGGCAGAGCTCATCGTGGTCGCTAGCGAAAGACGGTCGGCCGCCGCACCCGGCCTCGACCCCGGCATCAAGAAGAGCTGGCTGGCCGTGTTTGAATTTCGCGACGGCGCATTTGTCATGGGCAAACTCGGACCGGAGCTGACCGTTCCCATGCAAGGACTGGCGTTTGACCACTCGCGGCTGTTGCTGATTACCCCCGAATCGCATTCCTTCTCGTTCTTCCGGGAAAGCACCGCAGCGAGCCACCTTCTTGCCTTGTCACTTGGGCGATAATCCGTTTCGGTTCTGGGGAGGAACTGCGAGTGTTTAAGATAGCGAACAAGTAGCGCGCCTTAATTCATACCATTGTTATCGTCGCCTTGTCCGATCTGTCCCTCAATAATATGGAACAGTATGGGGAATTCAGGATTTCCAGTATCCGGTGTAGTGCCCCGGGCTACGCGTGCCGGATCTATACCGTTGGGGCTCCGCTTAGGCAGGCTCGCCATTCCGAGCGGGGCGGGATCACTGCGCACGTGAAGGCTACGTATTAGCTCCTGGATCTGTTCTTTCGAAAGGGTGCGGCCTGGCGGCGCGCAGTAATAACCAAACAAGACCTGACGTGGACTAAAATCGGGATCGTACCCGGGTTCATCCCACTTCGTTTCGAAGTTAAAACAATGACGTTCGCTATTGACGAGTCGATAGGGCGCGTAAGTAAACGTCTGTGTTTCATACAGGGGGCCCACTTTGCTTCGGTATGTCATCTCTACGCCCCAGTCTTTCGGTTGATTGCGGTTAATTTTCCATGTCTCGTTTCTCGCGAGGAACTTAAAACGGAAAAACTCTAGTGCGTCCGCTTCATGGTAGAAAGACTCCCCGGCATTGTTCATAGCGCTATAGATCAGCTCGGCTTGTGCTCCTTGCCCCTGGAGCAGCAGATATTCCTGGTTTTGCCGAGCCCCGTAGGCGCGAACAACGGTTGGTTCACTGTCGCGGAAAACATCAGCACTAAACTGAACATGACCGTCACTCGGCGGAATGTAAAACAAGGAACCCGCGTAGCTGGATAATGTGAAAAAGGCCGAGAGAGAACAAAGCACTACCCGATGGCCACGGGTGCACTTCCGAAGAAAGTGGAACCAACGAGACTTGACTAAGACAGGCTTAGGGCCTGCATCGGTGAGCAACAGCGCCTTGTTAGCCGCCGAAACAGCTGCACGCCGAGATAATCCTCGAGCGCCTTGACCAGGTGGCTAATCGCCGCCGGTGTCACATGGAGCTCGTCGACGGCCTTGGTAAAGCTGCCGGCGGCCTCGAAGGCGCGCAGGGCGTTGAGGGGTGGGAGGCGACGCTCGATGAAATTTCAACTTAGCTTTTCTAACCCGATCTGTATGAATACTCGTTTGTCATAGTGCTATTTTTGCTTTATTTTCCGTTCGTCACAACAGAAACCGATTAACCTAAGGAAGAGGAATTCTAAAATGAACAGGCTTACAAATCAAACCTATCGAGGGTCGCTATTCCACGACGTCTTCGAGCACCACGCCAAGACTGGGCGCGCGCTGCGCGCGCAGGCCGTACAACAGGCCTTGCGCCGTCTGGTGCGGGGTATCGTTGGAATCATCGCGCAGGGCGCCGAGGCCCTGCGGCGTTGGCACCGCCGCCGGGTGGCCTACCGCGCGCTCATGGCGCTCAACGATCACCTGTTACACGACATCGGGTTGCACCGTGCCCAGATCCCGGCTGCGGTCGACGGGTTATGGCGGCATGAGTCAAACCCTGTTGCCAAGCCGCAGGCGTATGTGGCCACCGTAGCGGGGCGTCAGTCAGATGCTGCCAACGACGACAGGCCAGACCTCGCGGCCTAAGGCCAACCGCCCGAGACCACGGTCTGGGGCGGGTGGCGACTTGAAAGGACTAATCCAACGACGCGCCGTCGAGAACCTCGGGTTCAAGCGCCAACACATCTAGAGCTGGATGAATTGATGGGTCCGGGCGACGACGACGCTTTTACACCGATACGCCAATACATCTAGCGGAGATCCGGAAAATGGCAGTTCCCATTGAAGCATGGCCAGTGCCGAGCGTGGTACAGGCACCATTGAATTACCTGGTGAAGGCCGACGAGAAGCCGGTGGTCGATACGGCCACGCCCTCCGCCGCTGCATCGGCACGCAGTGGCACCTTCGAATGGCAAACCGTCTCGATCGCCGATGGCCGACCCGTTGTCGACCGGTTGTCGCTGGATGGGGTGGGCTTTGAGCTGCGCCCGCACGCCACCGCGGTCTCGAGTTTCTACGACGACGAAGAGGTGCGGACGATCTACTACCCGGAGGTCGAGCAGCTTGTGAAAGCGGCGACCGGGGCATCGCGTGTGGTCATCTTTGATCACACCGTGCGCATCGAAGACGCGGCGCAACGCGATGAGCGGGCCGTGCGAGCCCCCGTGCATAGCGTTCATAACGACTACACGGTGCGCTCGGGGCGACAACGCGTGCGCGATCTCCTCGAGGCGGACGATGCCGAGACCTTCCTCCAGCATCGCTTTGCCGTCGTCAACGTGTGGCGCTCAATCGGTGCCCCGGTAGAGACGACGCCGCTCGCGATCGCTGACGCGCAGAGCATCGCGCCCGCGGATTTGGTGGCGACCGATCTCGTCTATCCCGATCGCACCGGCGAGATCTACCAAGTCGCCTATAGCCCGAACCATCGTTGGTTCTACTTCCCAAAGATGCATCGCGACGAGGCGTTGCTGCTCAAGTGCTACGACTCGGTGACCGACGGACGGGCGCGGTTCGCGGCCCACACTGCCTTCGATGATCCGACGGCGCCCGACGATGCGCCGCCGCGCGAGAGCATCGAGGTGCGCACCCTGATTTCATATGCCTGATCGCCACAGTGCCCCGAAAGAACGCAGAACTAATGAAGCGTTTTTTACCCGTCTCTGTCGTGGACAGTCAGCAGTTTTGGCATTGGAACACGTCCAACAAACAACCAGTTACGTTCATCCTCAACATTCTGGCGTGAAACGCCGGACGTGGCCTAGCCGAGATAGGCGCGCAATGGGGGTGCAATGCTGCGGCGTAATAGAGCATTTTTGGCTTCCCAGGCATCGGCGCGGTCGAGTTCGGCCAGGAATTGGATGTCACCCCCGGCCTGTAACGCCACCGGCAAGCCGTCTCGGTATAGCACCCGGTTAGACGCCAGTGCCGCTAGGCGCTGGCCCGGGGTGATGATGCCGACCAGATTTAACGGATCGGCCGCACTCAGTGACACAAACGTACCTAATCCAGGCTTACGGCGTATCTCTCGTAGCGTACCGACCGCCTCCGGCAGTGCGAATTGTTCGCCTGATAGCCCTGCGACAAAGCGACCACCGCGAATTTCACCGCGGGCCTCCAAGCGTCGGTAAACATACAAGAGCTCACGCCATGGCAGTAAGACGGCTTCCCGCTCGAGTACACGCTTACAGACCACGCCGTAACGCTGTAACAGCGTACGGGCAATGATCTCTAGGGCCTCATGCGTAGGGCGAGTGTTCCTATCCTCTAACCCCCGTCCCCCCCGTCCCTCGCGGGAGGAGGCCTGGCGGCGGGTGAGAAGCGACCAGCGACCTGCGTCTTCAATACCAAACGCGACCACTTTGCGTCGACGCTTTGCCCCTGATAGCGGACGGCGTCGGTTGGAAGGTACTAACAGAGCTCTTAGGCCGCTGAAACTGTCGGCGCTTACTAATCCCCATGCCACGAGCTCAGCCAGCGCTTCTTCCGCTTGAGCTCGCAACAGCCCGGTGTTGTCCACCAGTTCATCGAAAAATGAGGCGCCGCGTTCGACCAGATGGACCGCGATACGTTTGGCCGATGCACTAAGCTTGGTCTGTTCTATTCTCACGTTAGATGTTAGCGAGTACCACGGGTCGAGGTTCTTTCGTACTAGCAGTGTTATGGGTGTCGTTCGTAGCGGTCCCGTCGTGCGTTCCCTGGCTTGTCCATTTTTGGGTGGTGTCAGTCGTACCCATGTCACCTTACCCGCAAGGCAAAGCGTATCGAGCCATGCCGGGTCATAGTCGGTGAGCCGCGCCGGCAGGATGTCGCCTTCCCACGCTGCTGCTGGTGCTTCAAATCCTTCGAGTTGCTCGATAACAGAAAGCAAGGCTTGTGGTCCTTGCAGTTGCTCGTCGAAACCAAGATTTTGCCAACTAAGCAGAAAGCGCATGTAATCCGCGCTCGATACTGGCTCGATTTCTTTCCGCAGGCGGTTAATCGTGTAACGATGGATACGTGCGAGTAGGCGCCGTTCGCACCATTCCTCAACGCCAGCATCGGGCGTAAAGCGACCGCGCAAGGCAAAGCCTTCGGATTCCAGTGTCGTCAAAGCGCTGTCGATATCTGCGACCGCAACACCGAGGTACCCCGCCAGCGATTGCGACGTGGTTGGACCCAGGCCCTCGAGTTTGCCGCGTACGAGTTCCACCAATGCTTTCTCGCGTGACCATGAGCCGACGAATTCTGCTGGCACCTTGATAGGTGGTGCCGCCTCGGCATCAGGAAATACCGCCTGCAGCTGAGGTAAGCGTTCGGCCGCGACCCATAAGGTGCGTGGCTGCTCAGTTAATTTCATGCACGTAATGCGTGAGCCCTGCATCAACGCTTCGAGCAAAGACTGCCACGCCGGTTGGACTTCGGCGTCCGTCAGCGTTCCAAGCAATACAAGCGCGTCATGCATTTCATCGGCATTCTCCACTTCTGGTGCCGCTTCTTGTTTTACGCGTTCGATCGCCTGCAGGTCGAGGTTGCCCAGATCAGCGGCGGTTGCTGGATCTAGCCAGCGTCGGCTTATCACCGCTTGCGTGCGCCGCTCTTCTAATGGGGCATCATCAAGAAATGCGTATGGCCTTGCGTTAAGGATTTCCTGGGCCAGCGGTGAGGGTTCGGTTAGGTCACGTGCATGCACATGTATGCGTCCGGCCTCAAGGTCCACCAACAACTTCTCCAGATCATCGATGGCCATAGCATCGTGCAGGCAATCGGATATTGTTTGAGAAACCAAAGGGTGGTTTGGTATTTCGCGGTCTCCCTTGATATTTTCTAAGCATGCCAGCTGATCGGGAAATACTACCGACAATAGATCCTCAGCCTGAATTCGTTGGAGCTGCGGCGGAACCTTCTTGCCGCCGCGAAACCGAGGTACTGCGAGGGCACAGGCGGCGTTCCAACGCCAACGCACCGCGAACATGGGCGCATCAAGCAAGGCCTGTGTCAATACGCGGCGTACGCTGGCAGAGTGCAAATAGCCGCCAACGTCTTCTAGCGGAAAGCTATGGGTTTGTCCCAATGACAACACGATAGCGTCTTCCGTCGCGGCCGCCTGCAACTCGAAGTTGAACTTTCGACAAAAGCGCTTTCGCAAAGCGAGCCCCCAGGCACGGTTTAGCCGACTACCGAATGGTGAGTGAATGACCAACTGCATGCCACCCGTTTCGTCGAAAAAACGCTCCAGTACCAACGATTCATGACTGGGCATGACGCCGAGTGCTGCTTGGGCCGCCGCCAAGTAATCAACAATCTGCATCGCCGCCGCCTCGCTTACTCCTAACTCCTGGACAAGCCAGTGCAAGGCTTTATCGCCTCCCCAACCTGGCCCTCCCCCATCTTGGGGGAGGGACCGGGAGGGGGTGGAGGGCTGAGGTGGGGTTGATTCCTCCCCCCCTGTGGGACAGGGACTGGCAGGCGGGACAACAAGCCTTTCGCCTACTTCTTGGCGTAGCCGGGATACAGCGCGAGATAACTCGTCGGTTCGTCCCGGCGCTTCCCCCAACCAGAACGGAATACTAGGTGGTTGTCCTTTGGCATCTTCCACCCGCACGCGTCCTGTCTCGATCCGTATGATGCGCCAGGAAGCGTTGCCAAGCTGAAATATATCGCCGGGCAGACTTTCGATCGCGAAGTCTTCGTTCAGGGTACCTATGATATGGCCGCTTGGTTCGAGTACCACGCTGTAATCGGCGTTATCGGGAATCGCCCCACCGCAGGTAATCGCGGTCAGGCGAGCACCGCGCCGCGGACGTAGCTGCTTGTTTACAGGATCTCGGTGTAGATAAGCACCGCGTCGACCCCGCGCCGTCGCATAACCATCGGTAATGGTGCGAACGACGGTCGTGAATTCATCAAGGGTGAGTTCGCGATACGGGTAGGCACGGCGCAGACGATTGTATAGTTCGGTTTCAGACCATTCCTCGCAGGCGACAGCGGCGACGATTTGTTGCGCGAGCACGTCGAGCGGTTTCTGTGGAATCTTCAAATGGTCAAGCTCGCCACGACGAACTGCATCGAGCAGTGCCGCGCTCTCAACCAGTTCATCACGACTAAGCGCAAATAGTCTGCCCTTTGGCACGCGTGTCAACGAGTGACCCGAACGCCCGACCCGCTGTAGGAAAGTTGCGATGGATCTCGTGGACCCAAGCTGGCAAACAAGGTCGACATCACCAATATCAATACCAAGCTCGAGCGAGGCCGTAGCCACCAGTGCCTGTAGCTCACCCGACTTCAAGCGCCGTTCAGCCGCAAATCGTTGTTCACGAGCAAGGCTACCGTGATGGGATGTGATGTTCTGTTCGCCGATTCGCTCGCTTAGGTGGCGCGTGACACGCTCGGCCATTCGGCGCGTGTTAACGAATATCAGTGTCGTGCGATGTTCGGCGATCAGGCCTGCAAGGCGATCATAGACTTCTCCCCATACTTCCTGCGACATGACCGCCTCGAGCGGCGAGCGGGGGATTTCTATCGCCAGATCTCGCTCGCGTACGTGGCCGATATCGATAATGTTGCACGATGGTTTGCCATCAGAGGTAGATGTGTGATTGCCAACCAAGAAACGTGCGACCTCTTCGATGGGCCGCTGCGTCGCCGACAAACCTATTCGCACGAGTTCTGAGCCGGCCAGCGCCTCAAGCCGTTCTAGTGACAGAGCCAGGTGAGAACCGCGTTTGCTGCCTGCCATCGCATGGATTTCGTCGACGATGACGCTGCGGGTTGAGCGCAGAATGTTGCGTCCACCCTTACTCGTTAGCAAGATGTACAAGGACTCGGGGGTAGTCACAATGATATGTGGCGGCCGTCGACGCATTGCCTGGCGTACCGATGCCGGCGTATCGCCGGTGCGTACTACGGTACGGATGTCGATGTCCCCGCCGGAAAGCGCCTTAAATTCTTCCCTGATGGCCGCTAACGGCTGTTCCAGGTTGCGTTGAATGTCATTACTCAATGCCTTGAGTGGCGATACATAGACCACCTGAGTTTCATCGGGTAGCGGGCCGACTTCTGCCTGGCGTACAAGATCATCGATGGCGGACAGAAAGGCAGCCAAGGTCTTGCCAGAACCTGTCGGCGCCGCAATGAGTGCGTGCTGCCGAGCTCGAATTGCTGGCCACGCATGGATTTGACAGTCAGTGGGCGCTGCGAATGTGTTGTTAAACCAACGTTCGACGGCTGGATGGAAATGCTCTAGAGGCATTTGTGCATAGTAAGCTACCGACCCGGGCGCATGCAAAGCAGTTACCCACCGAGCGAATAGGCCCTGGTGATATACTGGAAATCCTCACCGTAATCCAGGTTATCGATGGCAGAAAAAAGCCAAACAGTAACGTTGCGGGAGGTAGTTAGCGAGAAAGATGTAGCAACCGCGCGACGGCTATTTAGGCAGTACGCCGAGTGGCTGGGTATTGATTTAAGCTTTCAGTCGTTTGATGAAGAGCTCGCAAGCCTGCCCGTGCCTTATAGTCGACCCCTGGGTTTTATCCTGCTAGCCGAACATCAGAACCTTGTGGCAGGATGTATCGGGTTGCGGCCCATCGATAGGGATATTGGTGAGATTAAGCGGTTGTATGTTGTTCAGGCGCATCGTGGCCATGGGATCGGCAGGCGCATGATCGAAGCCACGATTACAGAGTCAAAGAAGATAGGCTATGTACGCCTGCGTTTGGATACGCTTCCGGCCATGAAAACGGCGCAGCGTCTCTATGAGGACTTGGGCTTTAGGCCAATAGCACCTTACTACCACAATCCTATCGAAGGTACTGAGTACTTAGAATTAACTTTAGATTGACCTACGATCGATGTCACAGGAACTCAAGGAGGAATCTGTTGGAGGCACGCTTCCGCTCTACCGAGGAGGTGTTTAACGATCACCTCGAGCTTGCCCATATCGGTGATGTCGATACTGACGTCAGCCGTAATTTCGCTCATGATTGTGTATTGCTCACCAGTATTGGTGTATTTCACGGCCATAAAGGCGTACATGAAGCGGCCGATTTGTTGCGCCAAGAGTTACCAAATGCTCGCTATGAGTATCGTACACGACTAGTCCATGACGAAATGGCGTTTTTGCAGTGGACCGCTATCGCCGATGGGGCTCGGGTCGACGATGGCGCGGACTCATTTCTCATTAGGGATGGGGGAATTCGGGTAATGACGTTTCACTACACCGTTATTCCAAATCCATAAGCGGCCTTGAGTTTGAGAAGAGGAGTGGAGAGTAAATTCTATGAGTAAGCGTATCGAAACGAAGCTGATCCACGATGGTGAACCGAAGCCAAGAATAGCTGGAGCGGTAAGTATGCCGATATTTCAATCTTCTACGTTTGAGCATGCCGGGGAGGAAGGTTATCACGACATCAGGTACATACGACTTAATAACACCCCTAACCACCTTGCGCTCCACGAAAAACTGGCGGGGTTAGAAAACGGCGAGGCCGCCCTGGTCACGGCTAGTGGTATGGCAGCGATCTCGACAACCCTTTTGTCGATTCTTTCGTCCGGCGATCATTTGCTCGCACAGGACTGTCTCTATGGGGGTACACACGACCTGATAACAAAAGATTTTCCCTCTTTCGGAATAGAGGTGGATTTCGTCGACGGTGATGACCCCGACAGTTGGCGAAAAAGGCTCCGGCCGAATACCAAAGCGTTTTATATTGAGACAATATCCAATCCACTGTTGCAGGTTACGGACTTGAAAGCAGTTGTTCGTTTCGCAAAGGAGCACAACCTCGTTTCACTGGTAGACAATACTTTCGCTAGCCCTATAAATTTCCGGCCGTCTGAGTGGGGTTTCGATCTCTCCTTGCACAGTTGTACAAAATACCTGAATGGGCACAATGATATTGTCGCTGGAGGCGTCATCGGCCGAGCTTATCTGGTCGAAAAAATTAAACATAGGCTTGATCATATGGGCGGTACCCTCGATCCGCATACGTGTTTCCTGCTTCATCGCGGTATCAAGACCTTGGCGGTAAGGATGAAGCATCAAAATGAGAGTGCGCTTGCCATCGCGAATTTTCTTGCGGCGAGTTCAGCCGTTAAGAAAGTCAACTATCCTGGTCTTGCCAGCCATCCTCAGCACGGACGTGCACGAGAACTATTTGATGGGTTCAGTGGTATGTTGAGTTTCGAACTAGAGGGTGATGTGGCGGCTGCGGATCGCTTTATGCGGAGCACAACACTACCCATTGTTGCTCCGAGTTTGGGCGGGGTAGAGACTCTGATTACGCGCCCGGCTACCACCTCGCACGCCGGCCTATCGGCCGACGAACGGCGACAGCTCGAGATTTCCGATAACCTGATTCGAGTGTCGGTAGGTATAGAAAGTACCGAAGACCTTATTGAAGATTTTGAGCGCGCCATGCGCTAGCCCGCGTTTAGCCGCCAAGGAATGCAGGCTAAGCGTTCATGTCAGGGATAAGTTTGCTTCTCAACCTCTCGATGTGATCCTTCAACTGCAGTTTGCGCTTCTTCAGGCGTCTCAGTTGTAGTTGATCCACGTATACATCTTGTGACAGTCGCGTGATCACATCGTGAAGGTCCCGGTGCTCGATCTGTAGTTCCTTGATCCTTGCTTCCAGTGCTTTGGTGTCGTCATACACCATAACTGAGACCTTAACTGTGCACCTCGCAGTATCATAACCGCATCATTGGCCAGCGTCGAACCGAGCGGTCTGATCACCGATCAGTACTGAGCCCGAGACTCCAAGGCAATAGAACCGCAAAATACGCGCCTGGCCGATGGACCAAGCGCCAATCGTGTGAACGAAATGTATTTGCCGGAAGGCCTTGCCGGTGCCGGACTTTGCCTAATGCCGTACGCCTAACAAACACGATTGTGGTATAATCCGCGCCTTTGCAGAACCATGGCTCTTGCCGTGACCAGGGGTCGTGCCCGACTCATCGCAGGGCATATCCGCTTCACTGATGGCCCGTTTTGTAGTTGCAAGGAGATATCGATGAGTATATTAGTAGAAGGTACGCCTCCCTATGTCCGCGGGACCTTTCAGCAGACGTGCGGGTTTTGTGGGTGCGTGTTTAGCGTCAGGGTACCCGGGCGCATCGGTTACGAAGGCCCAGAAACCTATTATTGTCCGGAATGTCATAAAAAGTTCCCGGTAAAGGCGTCGCGCGCGCCGGGGGTTACGCTTATTTCCAAGCGGTGTGATGGCCGAAAGGCGAATTATCCGAATCTCTAAATGTTCGAGATCTGTCACCGATTTGTACTAAAGCCCGGCATCTGTCGGGCTTTCTGTTTCGGCCAGTAGAAAACGCCATGATTCAAGTTACGCGCACCTTAGCGCTCCATGAGGGTGAAATTCGGTTGCGATTTGTCCGCGCTTCTGGTCCAGGTGGACAGAAAGTGAACAAAGTAGCGACAGCGGCTCAACTACGTTTTGACGTTGCCAAATCGCCCTCACTGCCCGAGGATGTTCGCCAGCGACTAATTAAATTGGCGGGCAGGCGGATCACTAGCGCCGGTATTCTCGTCATAGATGCTCGGCGATTTCGGACGCAAGAACGAAATCGTCAGGATGCGATCGATCGCCTAGTTGCCCTAATACGTAGGGCCACGCATCGGCCCAAAACTCGCCGCAAGACGAGATTGTCGAAGGCCGTCAAGCAGCGGCGACTCAGTGACAAACGTCACCGAGGCGGGGCCAAGCAGTTGCGGCGAGCTGTTTCTGACGCAGACGCGTGAAAGCTAGCGCTATCACGGGTGTAATTGAAAGACGACCGCGGGCGGCTTTAATACTAAAATAACTGTAAGCACCACCTAGACCACACCAAGGACACTATACGGTGGAGAAAAAATCTGCCCCACGGAAGAAAGTGGGTAGCAAGCCCGATCGCGCCAAGCTCGACCGACTCGTAGCTGAGGCAACAAAAGAGCGCGCGGCGCGTGCACAGGGTTATCGCGAGCAAGCGCTGAAGATCTACCCTTGGGTGTGTACCCGATGTGGCCGGCAGTTCGATCGCAGTAACTTATTCGAGCTTACGGTGCACCACAAAGACCACAACCACGACAACAACCCTGCCGACGGCAGCAATTGGGAGCTTTTATGCCGTTATTGTCACGATAACGAACATTCTCGCTATATTGACGAACTTGCTGCTGATGGCCGTGTGATCACGCCGGACGGAGACGGGACGGTTACCCATAAGCCTTTTGCTGATCTTAAGAAGATGTTAAAGGTAGATAAGAAATGATCGATGAATTGATGAATTTTATACCATTAGTACATAGCGTTGACGATCAGTTCACGCCTGGGCCCGCGGTCTATTAGTTCTCGCCACAGCGCATCGAGGTTCTTTTCAAACACGCTGTGAGAATCAGCCCGCACGAGCAGCCAGTCACCGCGCAAGAGTTCCCCGGCAAGCTGGCCTGGCGCCCAGCCGGAGTGACCCAAAAACATACGCAATTCGTTTGTCTTCTTGTGTTGATTGAGTGCGGTCTCGAGGGTGTTTCGATCGGCGCTGTAATAGACATCCGCCATCACGTGCGACGATGCCCGCGGCGGCTTGCTGCTGCGAAGCAAGAAAACGAACGTGTTCAATCCCACGGGACCACCAAAGAATACGGCATGTTTTCCATTTTCGCTGCCCTTGAGATCGGGCAGCGCGTGTGACAATAGCATTTCGGTTGCGCGGTTGATAATCACGCCCAGCGTCCCGTTGTCGTCGTGTTCGAGTAGCAATACCACCGTACGCTGGAAACGCGGATCACGCATCGCCGGTTTGGCCACCAAAAATACACCCTTGTCTGGGGCCACGATTCGATCGGGTACCGTATTTCGGTCCTTAGGGATCGCCGACAAGTTCGTGTCGGCATTAAGGCTGGCCCAGGGCGCAAGCACCACGAGCAACACCACAACAATATTCAAGTCACGCCAAACCATCTACCATCCCCAGCATCTTCCGGTAGCATAATCCCGCGTTATCACATTATCTGCAACCGCGGTAGGGTACGGAACCTGTAAGTGCTCGATGGGTCAGACCACTAATGCCATCTAGTGGGAGGACTTAAGTATTGACGTATAAACAGAAATTACTGATAGGTTTGTTGGTGATCGGGGTCTTCGGGCTGGCGCTGACCATGGTATTTGCGCCCCGGGTCAAGGCCATTGACATCAATGATGCCCCGGCGGCACCCAATTTTACCCATCACAAACCCAACGAGTGGATTAATTCAGCGCCGCTGACCCTCACAGATCTCCGAGGTCAGGTCGTACTCTTGGACTTTTGGACCTTCGATTGCTGGAACTGTTACCGCTCCTTTCCGTGGTTAAAGTCTGTGGAAAAGCGGTTTGCGGATCAAGCGTTCACGGCCATCGGGGTACATACCCCGGAATTTGAACATGAACGGATACGTGCGAACATCGTCAAAAAGGTTAAGGAATTCGAGCTCGATCACCCCGTTATGATCGACAACGATTTTTCCTATTGGCGGGCTATGAATAATCGCTATTGGCCAACGTTTTATTTGATCGACAAACAGGGGAGAGTACGCGCCGCCTATATCGGCGAAACCCACAAAGCTGATAAGCGGGCTAAAGCGATTGAGAAGCGAATCGTTGATCTTCTAGCCGAATAATCTTCATGACTGCTCGTAGTTTGTCGCCCTCGATTTGGCGATGTGTGATAATTGGTCTACGACATCCGTTTGGGCGGAACTTGCCGATCTGTTGAAGGTAGGTGCGTGCAAGGCGACCAAGCCAGACTTGGACCTTTCTCGTCGCTGTTTCGGGGGTCCCAGGTATCGTAAGGACTTCGCCTACCTAGAGCTGTTTCCACCACACAAGTGGAATCAAAGCATGCCCACCGCCAGTGGTCGTGACGCTTGTTGCTTTGCTGTTTAGTAAACAAATGTGGATTCGAGAATAATCCGAAACGCTACTGACAAATAACATGCGTTGGTTGCGCTACACGCACGTGTTTTTCGACTGTGACTCGACGCTGACAACCGTCGAGGGCATTGATGTGCTAGCGGTAAACGCAGGTCTAGGCGAACGCGTTAAGGAACTCACACAGGCGGCGATGGATGGGCTTATCGATCTCGACGAGATCTATGGCGAGCGTCTGCAAGCGATCAACGCCACTCGAGGCGACATACGTGCACTGCGAGAAGTATACAAGCGCCATACGGTTGAGGATGCAGCTGCCGTGGTCAATATGCTCATGGCGCTCGGGCATCAGGTCTATATCATTAGCGGCGGTCTTTATGAACCGGTAAGGGAGTTCGGCGTGTCCCTGGGCGTCCCGCCGGAACACATTCAGGCAGTGGACGTGGACTATGATAAGTTGGCAGGTGAGTGGTGGCGTGGACGAGAAACCGGTATCGATAACAAAGAAGACCGTTACCTCGATTATCGCAAAGGGGCGCTGGCCGTCAGCGATGGTAAGGCCGATATAATAAAAAAACTTCTTAGTGGGTGTTCTGGTCGCAGCCTGCTCGTTGGTGATGGCACCAGTGATTTGCAAGCCGCTCGTGCCGTCGACCTGTTTCTCGGTTATGGCGGGGTTGTAGTTCGGGCTGCTGTTGAGCGTGATGCGCCGGTCTTTATACGCTGCCCCAGCCTGGCACCGGTACTGGCGCTGGCGGCGGGGCCGGCGATGCTTTGTAAGCGCGATCACGCCAACCCTGAATTGGTACGTAAGGCGGTCGAGCTAGTGACGTCTGGAGCGCTTGAGTTTCGGGATGAACCGTTGCGAACCAAGTTTGAAAGCGCATGGGCGGCTAACCACGGTTCCTAGATGAATGATCCGGTAACACAAATCTTAGGTTGACCGAATTTCGATGTTTCGAGTTCTGGTAGCAGACAAGTTAGGAAAGGCAGGGTTGGATCGGATCCAATCTGCAGGCGATGTGCAGGCTGATGTCAAGACCGGCCAGAATAAGGCCGAGCTGCTTAAGATTATCGGCGATTACGATGCCATCATCATTCGTAGTACCACGAAACTGGATGCCGATTTGTTAGCAGCGGCTCGGCAACTAAAGGTCGTCGGTCGGGCCGGTGTCGGTGTCGATAACGTCGATGTTAAAGCGGCCACCGCTCGTGGTGTGATAGTGATGAACACCCCAGAAGCCAACGCTATCGCGGCGGCAGAACAAACTATGGCTCTAATGCTCGCCGCCAGTCGCTACACGGTTCAGTCACATTCGCTAGTGAAAGAAGGCAAGTGGGGTCGATCAGCGTTTACAGGGATTCAGCTTTATCGGAAGAAGCTCGGACTCATTGGGTTCGGCCGCATAGCGCGGCTGGTGGCCACGCGGGCGCAAGCATTCGGGATGGAGGTGGTTGCCTTCGATCCTTATGTGTCGGAAGAAATAGGTCAAGAAGTCGGGGTTACGCTTGTCGATCTGGACGAACTGTTCGAGCAGGCCGATTATATTTCACTGCACGCCAGTAAATCCCCGGAGACGGAACGGATTGTCAACGCTGACACCCTCAGTCGAGTAAAGGACGGCGTGATACTAGTTAACACAGCCCGGGGTGCGCTAGTCGATGAGGCAGCATTGGCCAGCGCTCTCAAAAGCGGCAAGGTGCGCGCCGTCGGTACCGATGTCTACTCGCAGGAACCGCCGACATCTGACAATCCGCTCATCGGACTGCCCAATGTTGTACACACGCCGCATATCGGTGCGAGCACGGTAGAAGCACAACGCGACGTGTCGATAAAAATCGTCGATCAAGTGCTAGACGCATTGCGCGGCAATGACTTTCGTAACAGCATCAACGTGCCCTTTCAGGCAGGCCCGGATTACGCCACAGTGCTGCCGTATATGACGCTGGCAGAGAAGATTGGTGCATTGCATTTTCACATGGCACCCGCACCGATTCGCCGAGTCGAGGTGGAGCTGCGTGGCGACGCGATCGAGGACATGACACGACCAGTGGCAGCCGCGCTGCTGAAAGGGCTGCTCGAAAGTTTCCTCGCCGATGCAGTCAACTATGTCAATGCACCAGTGCTTGCTGAGGAACACGGTATTGCCATCTCGCAGTCCAAGGGCCTTAGTGCGGCGGATTATGCTAACGTCATTTATTGCCGGGCGCATTGGGACGACGGAAATCGTGTCATAGCCGGCGTGTTGTTTGGTGGCCGACAGCCGCGCATCGTCCAGGTCAGTCACCACCATCTGGATGCCGATCCCACGGGACCGCTGCTCATTATGCTAAATAAAGATGTGCCCGGTGTGATCGGGCAAGTAGGCACGATTCTTGGTGCCTATGAAGTAAACATTGGCGAGTGGCGCATGGGTCGCAACAAACCCGGTGAAGAGGCGTTATCTTTCATTAATCTCGACAGCGAGCCGCCACCGGCAGCACTGGATGCGCTTAAAAAAGTCCCGGCCATCACCAAGCTTAAGTTTTTGGATCTTTAGAGCGTTGAACCTATTACACGAACAAGAAACAGGATGATCCGCCTGAGGCGCTCTCAAGATCGCGGTCGCAGCCAGCTTGATTGGCTAGATAGCCGCCACACGTTCTCATTTTCGAACTACCATGACCCCGATCACATGGGCTATTCCGTGCTCAGAGTTATTAATGAAGACCGCATAGTGCCGGCGGCTGGGTTTGGCAGTCATTCTCATCGCGACATGGAGATTATCAGCTATGTGCTCGACGGCGGGTTGGAACACAAGGATAGCCTAGGTAATGGTTCGGTCATCCGACCGGGTGAGGTCCAGCGCATGAGCGCGGGAACCGGTATCACCCACAGCGAGTACAATGCGTCCAAGACAGAACCAGCGCATTTTCTGCAGATATGGATACTGCCAGCGGTAACAGGGATTGTACCGAGTTACGAACAGCGGCGATTCGACGACAGAAACGACAGCGGCCAATGGCAACTATTGGTCTCCCCCGATGGGCGTGAGGGATCGCTGACGTTGAACCAGAATGCGTTTATGTATATGGCAAGGTTAAAGCGGGGGGAAACGATGAATCACACTCTTGCGGCAGGTCGACAGACCTTGCTACATGTCGCCCGCGGGGAAGCCGTTCTCAGTGGACACATCATTGTGGCTGGTGATAGCGCAACGATTAACGACGAAGAAGTGATCAACTTGTCTACGGACGAATCAGCAGAAGTACTAATGTTTGACTTGCCCTAGAGAGACAAGAATAGTGAAAACATTAACTTCGTCCCACGGGTAGCGGGTGCACTTACCAGACTACAAAAACGGAAGTATTGTTAATCTAGTAAGCTCAATTCAGGTCGCATTGGGCGGCCGCCAGCCAAGTTATGGCACTTTGTCGCAGCTGACTCTATCGAAGCCCAATACTGCCGGTAGCATCGTGCTTATTGTTATTGACGGCCTTGGTCATACTTACTTGAAACAGCGTGGTCGAGGTGTCCTCTATGGACACCTGGTAGATCGTATAACGTCGGTATTTCCATCGACCACGGCGTCCGCTATTACCAGCTTTTTTACCGGCACGGCGCCACAACAACACGCCCTTACTGGTTGGTTCACCTATTTTAAGGAACTCGGTGCTGTTGTGGCGCCACTGCTGTTTAGGCGACGCTCAAGTGAGACGTCGTTAACAAACGCCGGTGTCGATGCCCGTAAGTTATTCGATCAGCCGTCTATGTTCGAAGGCATCGACACCCCTTCTCATATCGTCTTACCTGCTCATATCGTCGAATCTGAATACACGACTGCCCACAGTGGACCGGCCGAAAGATGGGCGTATACATCGTTGAAGCAGTGTTTTCGAGTTATCGAGAAAATTATCCGTCGCACTGGTTCACGCCAATACATCTATGCCTACTGGCCAGAATTTGACACCCTGTCACACACCCACGGAACGCAAAGCAAGGAGGTAACAAAACATTTCGATCAACTGGACGCGGCATTTGCACGTTTCCTTGATCGTATTGAGGGTAGTGGTACAACTGTAATTGTGACCGCTGATCATGGCTTTATCGACACTGGGCCAGACAGACTAGTTCAACTAAAGTCACATCCAGAGCTGGCAAGCACACTTGCATTGCCGTTATGTGGCGAACCGCGTGTTGCGTTCTGCTATGTGCATCCTGATCGGCACGAGCGGTTTAAAGAATACGCCCAAGACCGATTTGGTTACTGTGCTGAGATCTACGAAAGCAGGCAATTAGTGGAGCAGGGTTTCTTCGGGCTTGGCGAGCCGAATCCACGACTATGGGATAGGATTGGACACTATGCGTTGGTAATGAAGGGCCGCTATGTCATCAAGGATTGGACTTTCGGCGAACGCCGTTATGAGCACACCAGTGTCCATGGCGGTGTTAGCGAAGAGGAGATGTATGTCCCTCTTATCGTTGTCGAGACCTAGTGTCGATTGCACGCGGGGCTTGGCGTGAGCGAAGACAAGGACCTAAGTCGAGAATGGTGGGATAACCGTTACGCCGATGGTCACATACCCTGGGACAGGCAAGGTGTAAGTCCGGCGCTATATCATTGGCTCGAGACGGGTACGCTGATCCCCGGACGCATTCTAGTACCCGGCTGTGGGCGTGGCCACGAAGTAATAGAGTTAACACGTTGTGGTTTCGATGTTACCGCTCTGGACGTCGCGCCGACGGCGATCGCTACTCTGCAGCAACGTCTAGGCGAGCAGCGATTGCACGCGGACGTTCAACAGGTTGACGTGTTCGCATGGGAACCTGATGGCGCCTACGATGCGATCTATGATCAAACCAGTTTGTGTGCGATGGTGCTGTCGCAATGGCCGGACTACGAGCGGCGCTTGCACCGCTGGCTTCACTCGGATGGCCAGCTATTCATACTCTTTATGCAAACGGAGCGACCGGGCGGTCCGCCATTTCACTGCGATTTGTCAGAAATGCGACGGTTGTTTTCGCAAACCCGATGGCGCTGGTCAGACGAAGCGCCTTTGAAGGTTCCCCATTCAGTGGGATTCGAAGAGCAGGGTTGTGTGTTAGGTCGAAAGAATTGAGATCAGGGGCTCAAGCCGCCCAAGAAGGATGCGGGCCAAGACAGCACATGCTTTTCTTCGGTGAAACTGACTACCTTGTTGTTTATCACTACCGGCCCGGTAATTAGCTCGTGCATATCTTTGTGATGCCATAATCGTTTTCCTGTTGTAGCATCGTACGCGGCAAGTTCCGCTTGATTGGTACCAACCAAAACGATGCCGTTTACGATATGCGGCAAGTAATGCAATCGACCGTTAAGCTGTTGCTCCCAGATGAGGTGACCATTGCTCAGAGCTCTTGCTTGAACGCGACCGTCGAACGTCCCAAAATAGAGTCGTCCGTTAGATATTGCGGGCGGAAAGCTGGGCGTTTCACTCTTAACGCGCCAACGAATCTTGCCGTCACTCGCATCGATCATCAGCACTTCGCCACTGAATAATGTGGCGACAGCCCTTCCACCAGGCGCGGCTACCGGGCGATACACCAACTCCTGGGCTAACACCTTTTTCCACAGCTGATCACCCGTTTTGGCGTCAATCCCTCTAAGCACTCCCTCCTTGCCACCCACCACCAGTCGATCTTGGAAAATCGCGGGCGTGTAGATCCAACCGCCATAGTCACGACGCCAGACCACGTGACCGGTGTCGATAGAAACTGCCCGCACCGACCCATCAATCCCACCTATGTAGGCAATGTTGTTGGCGGCTGCCGGTGAAAACAACGTGCTCTTGGACGCAATGCGCCATAGATTGCGACCGGTGGCGGGGTCAAGCGCGTACAAACCGGTTGTACTACCAACTAGTATCGCCGTGGGTGTGGCTACTGGTTCTAGTGTGTTTAATCCAACTAGCACATGCCAAATCGGCGTTAAAGTGCGACGCTGAAACCGGCTGACGCCGTGGCCCGATACATACACTGCATCGTCGACGATCGCGGGATTAGTCGGGTAAATGAACGACCCGGGCTCAGCACTGGCGGTACACCACAGCAAGAAGAAACAACATGCGATCTGGACGCCTGATTTCATTTTCCTGCCCACTTTGGTTTAGAACGTCATCGTCACCTATTAGTTTCTCGGGGTGTCCCGTGGCGGATTCTCAACCGATGTATCGTAATGTCAATTCCGGGATAAGATACCGATATCACCCACTATGAAGATCACCGCACAAGATCTGTATAACTACACGAAATGCGCCCATCGCGTCTACCTGGACGCACATGGCGACCGTGCTGAAAGGAGCGAGGCCAGTTCCTTTGTCCAACTCCTTTGGGAGATGGGTCTGCAGAATGAACGCGAGTATATGGAAGCCATGCACAACGACGCCTATGTAGATCTTCAGTCTATGGATATAGATGCGGCGTGCAAGCGTTCGACCGAATTGATGGCGACCGGCACCGACATCATCTTCCAGGGCGGAATCAAGGCAGATAATTGGGTTGGTCGGCCCGACCTTCTAGTTAAGCATGCGGATCACAGTTCGCAGCTCGGCGAATTCTATTACGAGCCCATTGATATTAAGGCGGGCAAGGGTTGGGAAGAACGTAGGCGCGACCGTCGTCGGTTCAAATCGCACTACGCCTTTCAGGTCATGTTCTATCGCGAAATTCTGAAGCGAATCCAGGGTTATGTGTCACCGATCGCACGCATAATTAATGTTAACAAAGAGATAGAAGAATTCGATCCCCAGGAGTTCTCGCTATCGTTCCAAACTGCCTTGCGAGAAGTAGAAGAGTTGATCTCGGGCCGTGAAACTTCAGAGCCGGTTCTTGGCAGCGGGTGCCATCAATGCCATTGGTATGCGAAATGCCGGCGTTGGGTTGAAGGTACGCGCGACCCAAGCGGCCTATATTTTGTCGGCAAGGTGAAGTTTGACCTTAAGAAGGTCGGACTTGCCAATATCTACGATATTGCCGAAATGGAGGTCGAGGATTACGTCAGCGGGCCGAAGAAGATCGCACGTATGGGTCAGGCTAGTCTTGTGCGCATGAAAGAACGCGCACGTGTCATGTTGCGGGCCACACCCTCTATTCGCCCGGGTTACACGTTTCCCGATTCTGATCGCGAGATCTATTTTGATATTGAAGACGACCCCACGCGCAATCTTACCTACCTGTTCGGTCTTGTCGTGCGCGAGCGGCCAGGGGTAGAGCGCTTTCAATATTTTCTCGCCCGAACGCCGGATGAGGAAGAAAAGGTGGCACGGGATTTCTGGCGGCTTCTGGCGCAGACGAGGGACGCCGTGTTCTACGTTTATTCTTCAAAGGAACGTACGACGCTTAAGCGGCTGATGGAGCGATACGGGCTGGATGCGTCGGTTTTCGAACGGTATGTGGAGCAGGAATATGATCTTTATACCGATCTGGTCGTGAAATACTCAGACTGGCCGACCTATTCCTACGGGATCAAGCAGATCGCAAATCTGGTCGGGTTCAAGTGGCGCGATCGTGATCCGAGTGGCGCCAACTCCATTGCCTGGTACAACGAGCACCTGAAGGATCCTTCTCGAGAAGAGATGCTTCAGCGCATCTTGAGTTACAACGAAGACGACTGCCGAGCAATGATTGCGGTTAAGGATTATTTTCAAGCCCACAGCGACAAATCCGTCAGCCCGGAAGGCCTACCTTCTTCAACAGCGCGGTGAATCTTTTGCCGCCGACAGATGATGGCAAAGGGGTGCTAAATAGCGGGCTTTCTGCGATTTTTGCGGCGAGTAAAGTACCTAACATATAATAAGCACATTCTCCTTAGGGGTAAGGAGTGCTGATGCGCACAATAATGATGCTCAATGCGAAGGGTGGGTCAGGTAAGAGCACCCTGGCGACCAACCTCGCCGCGTACTATGCAAGCCAGGGCAAGTCTGTGGTGCTGGCGGATTTCGATCCTCAAGGTTCAAGCCTGCAGTGGCTGAAGGTACGACCGGGAGGCCGTCCGCCGATCGAGGGGATTGCAGCGTGGCGGGATACCCCGCGTGTAGCACGCGATACCGACTATGTCATCATGGATGTCGCATCGGGACGCCATGGAAAGCAGCTCCATACCTTAATTCGTTACGCCCAAACCATTGTCGTACCCGTGCTCCCTTCTCCGATAGACATTCGGGCTGCCACTATTTTCATTCAAGAGTTACGCCAAGCGGAGGAAGTGGTTCGTAGGGATATTCAAGACGCGCCTCTTGCAGATTTCTTTAAGCGAATGTTCGGTGGCGGCAGACGTTTGAAACCAAAGTTGGGTGTAATAGCAAATCGCGTACGGGAAAATACGATATCGTATGATGCCCTGTACGATTTTCTTGATCGACTGAAAGTACCATTTCTTACCTCATTACGTGATACGCAGAATTACATTCAGGCGGCGGAACGTGGGCTGGGATTATGCGAGCTTGCTCCATCGCAAGTAGCCTACGACATGGAGCTATGGGAGCCCCTAATAAAATGGCTCAACAGCAAACGCAGTTTGCCGACATCACCTCGGTAGGTGGCTTGCCTTGAACGCGCACCACTCGGATCGAGGCAAGGCAGCGGTATGATGAACCCGAGAGAGCGTTGGCAACAACTCGTCGGTATGTCAGACGAAGCGTTGGATCTAGTCGAAGCGGCGTTGATCATCGCCCAACAGGAATACCCACACCTAAACATCGCTAGTTACATGAAGCGGCTTGACGAGCTAGCAGATGCCGTTCGTGCGCGTGTGACGCTGGATGCAACACCGGAGCATATTGTTGCTACCATGAACCATTATCTCTTCAAGGAACAGGGGTTCGCCGGTAATAGTGAGGATTACCACGATCCTCGAAACAGTTTTCTGAACGAGGTGCTGGAGCGCAAATTAGGTATCCCGATCAGCTTGTCTATCGTCTATATGGAAGTTGGCCGTCGCCTCGATCTGCGATTAGAGGGCATCGCATTTCCTGGACATTTTTTGGTTAAGCTGCCTTTAAAACGTGGTAACGTCATCTTGGATCCATACCTAGGTGGAATATCGCTTAGCGAGGAAGATTTACACGAGCGTCTCAAGCGAGTTTACGGTGAGGCCCACACGGAGATGTCGTTGAATCCGCTGCTCGACAGTGCCAACAAGAAAGAGATTCTTGCGCGTGTATTGCGAAATCTTAAAACTAGCTACTTGCGCACTGATGAATTCGACAAGGCACTGTCGGTTGTCGAACGGGTTCTCTCGATTGTGCCGGATAGCGCCGAGGATTTACGAGACCGGGGGTTGATATATCAACGGTTGGAATGTGTTCACGCCGCGCTAGAAGATCTGCGCAATTATTTCGACCTCGAACCGGACGCGGCCGATGCCGTGGATATTCGAGCGCGCATTATTGAGCTGCAAGGCCAAGCCTCCACCCTACATTAACGCCCGGCGCGGGTGTGCCCCTAATGGGCAAACCATGGCCGATTTTGGCCCCTAACCAAACGTGGCTTCATCGACAACTGCCGTTTTGGGCGGTTGGCGTTGTTTCAAACCCTTAATGAATAAGTGTTTTCTGGTTTAGGCGTATCATTTTAGCTGCCGGTGGCAACCCCGGACGGTTGATGCAGCGCCCTCGGGCCAATATTTGCCTGTGGTCGCCCTGCCCTTGAAAACAGGCCGATAACCGCAGCTTAGGCGGCGAAATGACGGCTGGCATGAGATATGCAAGATCACACGCGTATGCAGTCTACTGCGATACCGATAGGCCACCGGGCAACAACCCAACTATCGTCCCGGGGCCACTAGCGAAGGAGTAACCGATGAGTATGCAACAAGTACAGATGGTCATTATTGATCTTGAGGATGGCAGCCGCGGGGTGTTTATCGGCACGCCGATAACCTCGAATCAGTTTATGGACGAGGACTGCACGGTAGAGCAGGTTTGGTTCACAAACATCCAGTCGATTCCCAAGAAGGCAACACTGGAGCAAGTTGTACAAATGGCGCTGGCACAGATCGAGGCGCCGACGATGCTGCACTAATGAGTCGACGTGACGATGTGCTCGCTCTACAGTGCAAGGTAGAACTGGCGGATTGGAATGAAACTACCAGCAGTGGTTGTACGCTTACCCTGCACGTACCCGACGCCGAAAGCGTGAGTATACTGAGGGCGGCTTTCGCTCGACACGCGAACGACGCTGACCCCCGTTACTTGCTGAATCTACACAAGATAAATGAGCACTGCAGACGCATAAATCCGGTTAGACGCGAGCGGCTTGAAAACGCGCTTAAGGCTCAGCCACTTTCCCGCAGTGCCTCAACGTTGTCCCGCGATCCTGACTTTTGGCTATATCTAGAGCAGATCGACTTTGCGGCTGTCGAGGGTGAAGTTGATGCATTTCGTGCGCAACAATATATAAACAAGGTGTGCAATATCCGTTGCCGTCGCGAGCTCGACCGGAATAGTGAAGTAGCCGAACAATACCAGAACATTATCATCAAGCCCTTTCTTTCTTGGTTACGTTCTTAGGCGTAACGCCCTATCTATTTTTCGTATCGTATCAGTTCGAATGTGCCCATTGGCGGTCGCGCTCGATAAGCAGCGCACGGACGGCACGCCACAAACGCCAATAATCAATGATATTCCGATCCAGATCCACGTGAACAAGGCCATTGATTAGGAATAGCTTTGTTTGTGCTGCCGGTAACGCCCGAGCTAGGGCGACACTTTCAGTGTAGGGAATGATGGGATCGTCGAAGCCATGAACAAGGATCACGCGCGCTGATAAATGTGTCAATTCGTAACTGTTCAAGCTTAGGGCGTGTATCTCAGACCTCACCTCAGACGGTAGCTGTGCAAGCAAGGCATTAGTATTATCTACATCAGTATTGTTTATGAGCTCGTAAACTGCGTGACCTTCAGGAGTGAGTTGCGATACAAGTTCCGCTGCATCAGCGCCTTGTTTTTTTAACATACGCTTGGCAACTTGCGACAAAATTGCTCGGTCTGTGCGACTGCCGAGTTTTTCGACATTGCTCAGCAGAAATACCCATTTTGCATAGTCATTGGGTTCGTGGTATTGCCACGCGTGTCCGTCGTGATAGTAGCCAGTTGTGGCGAACCTAAGCGTTGTTGACAGATCGTAATAGCCACCAACGGCGAGGATAAAGCGTACATCGTCTCGAATCTCCGGGTTTAGGGCGGCCATGAAGGCGGGCGCACTGGCGACACTAAGCGCTACAATGCCTATGTTTTGCTCACTAGTGAGTTCGAGCGACGCCTTCATATAGGAAACCGCATCGACAACATAGAGTGTGTTGTCGGCTCGTAGCTGTAGCTCGCGCAGCCCCACGATGTCCGGCACTAAGACGATAAAACGAGCACGCGCGAGGGTAGCGGCAAACGCCACCAGGCGTGGGTTGTCCTTGCCCAATGGCGCCGCACCATGGAGCAGCACAATGCCGCCTAGTGGGCGACCGGCAGGGTGATATACATCACCGAGGCGGCGTTGTTGCCCTACCCGATAAGTCACCGTCTCGCGCGTTAACGATCCCGTCTCACCCTTGTCGACGGAAGACGTGAGATTGGCTAGCCCGAGTAACAATCGCGTAGTTTCGTAGGCGCGAAAAGGGGGACCAACTAACAGCAGCAATAAAGCTGTTGCTGACAGAACAAGGGCAGTGATTATCCGCCTCTTGGTCAAGATACGCGCCATGACGGGAGACGGTGCTTAGCCTACCCTTAGCGACGTGCCGCCCCGGCGCGGGTCACCAGCACCAGTAAACGATTTATCGGCGGCATTGCGTTGCGCTACGTGAACCCCCCCGAAGAACAAATTACGATCCCGCCACAGCTTGTGATTAGGAAATTCTGCCGTAAGTTCGGCTAGCCCATCCAATTCGAACCCACCTTCGATGCTAAGCAGACCGTTCTCGAAATGTATACGTGGACTATCAACTGCAGTTCTGACAGGCATGCCGAAATCGATCAAATTCAGAAGGACCTGTAGCATGGCGGTTCGAATTCGATTCGATCCGCCTGAACCCATTGCGACGCTAGACCCATCGGCACCGAACATCAGCGTTGGCGACAACATGGATGAGAGTCGGCGGCCTGGCGCGCCGCGGTGGAATCCGCGTGGGTTAATGTCTTCCTCCCCCAGCATGTTATTGAGCATTATGCCCGTATTGGGGATGATGTATCCGGAGCCTTCTCCATTGGAAGTTGTCATGCTAGCCATGTTTCCTTTGTCATCGATCACGCTAATATGTGTGGTGCCGCGCGTACTACTGGTATGTTCTAAGACCGCAGTGCGATAGGCATGTAGAAGTCGGCTACCCAGCAGTTTGCGAGCTTTCGGGTATTCCTCAACCGTATGGCCATCGACAATGCTTTTTCTTACCCGTTGGGCTGACTCCATCGTACGTGCGAGTAGTCGCAGGTAAGCGGTTGTGCCAAACCCAAGCGTGGACACATTGAGCTGTTCAAGCAGTTTGAGTGTGAAGGCGATTAACACACCGCCGGAGGAAGGTGGTGGATTTGTGAGCACGCGTGAGTTGTGATAGCTAAATGTCAGCGGCTTCCTCCTCATAACACGGTACTTGTGAAGGTCGTTTTCGGTGATACTGCCGCCGTGCTCACGGGAATCCTTGATGATCTGTTTAGCAAGATCACCCCGATAGAAAAGCGAATCACCTTCATTGGCAAGGCTGTCAAGTGCGTCGGCTAGGTCCGGTTGCTTAAGGAGTTCACCTTCGGTAAGTAGTTGATCACTATTTGGATTGCGGTAGATAGCTAGTGCTGCCGGTGTAGATCTCAGAATCTTTTCAAGCACTACGAAAGAATATGCCTGTAGTTGATTCATTTTCACACCGTGGCGCGCAAAAGCAACCGCAGGTTCAATAATCTCCTTTATCGGTAGTGTGCAAAGCTCCCGATGAATTTTGAATAAACCTTTAACGATCCCGGGTGTAGCGATAGAACTCATGCCGATGTGAAATTCTTGTGTAGTGGTACCAAAATCGGCATTGATGGGATAAAAATCCATCATCTCACTATTGCGACGATGAAGAGGTATTTGGGTAAAGAAGTCGTAGAGAAAATCGCGATCAGTGTTGGTGTGTGCCAACAAAAAACCACCACCACCGAGTGACGTGAAAACAGGCTCTACCACGCACGCCGCACACTGTGCGGCAAGAACCGCATCAAACGCGTTGCCGCCTGCCTGTAGGATAGTCTCGGCCGCTTCGACCGTACTCGGGTGGCCAGCGGCGATAATGCCTTTTTGTGTCATGATCGTATTCGCAATGTTGCAAGATCTAGTTTAGAACGCAAGAGGACCTGCGATCGAATGTGGGCTTCTAGTCACACGGTTGCATATCGCTTATGCTTTCGAAAATGGATGCTTATCAAGTAAGGATAGGTATGGGCGCCATGAAATTCGTTGTAGCCTCTTTTGTACTCGCTTCGACGCTTATGCTAAGTGGCGGCTGTGCAAGTCTTGGGACACCGGTGGATACTCCATATATAACCTTGGCTGGGGTGTGGCTGGTCGATATAAATTTGCTGGAGCAGCGTTACCGCATACGGTTACGCATTCAGAATCCTAACCCCTTCAGCCTAAATATCGATGGTTTGGACTATAGGGTTGAGATCAACGATAAGGAATTTGCCCGCGGTGTCAGTAACCAAGCGCTTAGCATACCCCGTTATGGGGTGGACGTACTGGAGGTCGAGGCTGTCAGTACCTTGGCTGGCATCATGCGCCAGCTTATGGAGCTAGAAAAAGGCGCACCAACCTCGCTCAAATATCGCGTAACCGGCAAGGTGAGTCTACGCGATCGCGCGTTTCGGGTGCCGTTCGACTATCAGGGTGAATTTACACTAGCGCCCGAGCCCGCCAGCGTTAGGTTTTCTAAACAACCTGCGTAGGAAGTACCGCGCCTCCTCATAGGTCCCTGGATGCTTGCTTTCGCGCGGGCCTGCGATATTCAGAGTTTCGATTTGCTGGTGTTGGAGCCACGTGACTATTGTGCCCACGTCGGGCGTGTCCTGTAGGTCAACAATAAAGCAGGGTTTATCCCGGCGATGTGCTAACTCAACCGTCAACGCCGTGCCCCCCGTGAGCGGACGCGTGGCGATGATGAGCGTGCCATCGGAGTCGATAACGTTTCGCTCCGTGCGCTCGGCATATTCCGCTGAGCGGGTCTCTTGTAGCGGATATCTGTCTGGAACCGTTCCGTCTTCGGCGAGCCGCCCGCGCGGGCACCAACCCCCACATGGTAGCTCTAGCTCAATTGCCACATCGAGCGCAGCCCGGTCGACACCGGTTTGACCACCTGAAATTATTTTGGTTATCGGCAACGTCGCTAGCCGGCCCACGCCGGTACGCCGGTTAACCACCCGTGCAGGAAGAGTAGGACCCCGAACGCGACGAGCGCTATCAGAAGTCTTGTCCAATCATAATCGGCAAGTGAAAATCGGGCGCGAGCCCCGATGATCGCGACGAACGGGGTGTACGATGTGACATCGGCGAAGCGCTGCCACCCGTCGGGCTGGGTTTCGCGTCGACGATGATCGAGGTGGGCTGCGCCCCCTAATGCCAGTAACGCCATCCCACCGAATAGGATGAGCGCAGCCACATCACCATTTACCGGAATATGCGACAAGGCCCAAAGGGCGATGCCCCACATGATCGGGTGGCGGGTGATCTTGAGAATCCCTGGCGCGGGATCGCGTGCAGAAGCACGTGTTTGCTGTCCTACCATTGTCGGATTTGGGGCGGCGTAGCCGTGGGCCATTAAGATCAGTGCCAACGGCATAACCAGGGATGGCAACCAGCGTGTCCAGCGCGTTTGTGCCCAAAGCTCGATATAAGGCGCGTTCACATACGCCCAGATCATCCAAATCAGGGACGCAATCGCAATAACCGAGTACGTGCCCAGAAAAGGCCAAAGCCCAGTCCGTGCGGTAATGGGGCGCCGAATTGCTGTGCTCGACAGCAAGAAATGACTGCCGACAAAAAGCGCTGTCGCGAGAATTAGTTCACCCATAGTATCAGTCATGCGAAGATGTGGCTGTTGACGAAGTGACCAGTCGTACATAAACCTACCGTCCTATTGACCTTGACACAAGCTGGCAAGGCCAGCCATTGGCCGCACATTCATGGAAACAACCGCGACTAATTCGCTTTACGATCGTATTTATGCCGTGGTCCGACAAATTCCGCACAGTCAGGTAGCCACCTACGGACAAATCGCGGCGATTGTTGGCAACTGCACCGCACGCAGTGTTGGCTTTGCGATGGCGGCGGTGCCGGGGGGCACTGATATACCGTGGCATCGGGTACTAAACAGTCAAGGTAAGGTCAGCGACCGCCGAGGAGGGGATGGTAGTATCCGCCAGCGTCATCGACTAGAGGATGAGGGCGTGCATTTTGATCCCCATGGGCGCGTAGATTTTTATAGCGTTGGCTGGGACGGCACAGGAGAAGGGGATCCTAGCGCTTAACGATTATCTTCCGGTATTGGCTTAAAAAAAATGACGACAATCGAATTCGATGATTTTCTAAAGGTGGAGATGTGTACCGGTACGATTACCGACGTAGAGATAAACAACCGGGCAAGGGTACCGGCCTACATTCTGACAATTGATTTTGGTGAAAAAGGGAGTCGTATAAGTTCCGCGCAGCTTACTGAAAACTACACCGAGAAAGATCTTCTTGGTAAGCAAATTGTCGCGGTGATGAATTTCCCAGTGAAGCGGATTGCGGGTATAAAATCTGAAGTCCTGGTTTTGGGCGCGCTTTGTCCGAAAAAAGGTACGGTGTTGCTCGAGCCTACGTTCCCGGTGACCAATGGCGTACCTATCGCCTAAACATTGGTACTCGCGTGAATAGCCTGCCTGCTGTCTTTATTTCCCACGGTGCCCCGACGCTGTTGATCGACGAGGGGCCAACCCACACGTTCCTTGCCAGTCTCGCCGAGCTATTTGCGCCCCCCAGGGCGGTACTTTGTATCTCCGCCCACTGGGAAACCACGACGCCGAAAGTTAGCGGCACCGAAAAGCCGGGCACCATTCATGATTTCTATGGATTTCCAGACTCATTGTACCAAGCCAGTTACCCGGCCCCTGGAGACCCGGCGTTGGCCGATCGCGTAGTCGGTATGCTGCGCGAGGCTGGGTTAGACGCTGATACGGATCCAGACCGTGGCCTTGATCACGGCGCGTGGGTGCCTTTGAAATTGGCATACCCAGCCGCGGATATCCCGGTGCTGCAATTGTCGTTACAGCCGGCATTGGGACCGCGCCACCACATTCGGCTGGGCCGGGCGTTGAGACCATTGAGGGACGATGGTGTATTGATCCTGGGTAGTGGCGGTGCAACGCATAACCTAAGTGAATTCCGCGGGCAGTCGATTGATGCCGCCCCGCCTGCCTATGTGCAGGCATTCGATGTCTGGCTGGAGGAGGCCTTAACCAGCGGCAACACGGAGTTATTGGTCAACTACGAGCAAGAAGCGCCCAGTGCGAGACGTAACCACCCTACGGTAGAGCACTTCACGCCCGTGTTTGTCGCTCTGGGCGCTGCCGGTATGGACGCCAAGGCAAGCAAGATCCATAGCGCCTTTACCTACGGCGTTTTATCAATGGCCGCCTATGCCTGGGAGTAGAGAGCTGGTGAGAAATGCAGGCTGACAAAGCCACAACAATAAGTTATATCGCTAACCCCCAGGCACGAGACCGGCACCAGGATAAGGCTGGCACTGTCAACTTCAGTACTGACGTTGCCACGTCGGTTCAGAATTTCCACCGCCGCTTGGAGGGTTACGAACCGAGCCCGCTCGTGTTTCTGAAAGACCTGGCCCACTCCTTAGGCGTTGCGGCGATATCGATCAAAGACGAATCAAACCGCCTTGGCCTCGGTGCGTTCAAAGTACTGGGTGCATCCCATGCGACAGGGAAATTCATAGCAGATAAGCTCGATACAACATTGGATCAACTTTCGTTTGATGCTGCTAGTCTATCGAAGCTAAAAGCGAAGCTCGGCGAATGTACGTTTGTCACCGCTACCGACGGCAACCACGGGCGCGCAGTGGCGTGGGCGGCGCGGCAGCTCGATCAACGGGCAGTGGTTTATCTGCCCAGTGGCTCTGCCGCCGCGCGGGTAACTGCCATCCAGTCGTTGGGTGCCGAAGCTAGTGTGACCGACGTCAATTATGACGACAGCGTTCGCCATGCGGCAGCCATGGCAAAACAGCATGATTGGATCTTGCTGCAGGACGCCGCATGGCCAGGTTACGAGCAGATACCTTTGTGGATCATGCAGGGGTATCTGACCATGTACGCCGAAGCGCTCGAGCAGCTCGACGGAGACAAACCGACCCATGTTTTCGTTCAAGCTGGTGTCGGATCGTTAGCGTCGGCGTTACAGGCTTACTTGCGCGAATGTTATGGCGATGACTGCCCGCTTGTTGCTGTGGTCGAGCCGACGAACGCGGCTTGTTTCTACCATTCAGTGAAAGCGGCGAGCAGGAAGCCCGAAACTGTACCGGGTGAACTGGAAACTATTATGGCTGGGCTTGCGGCGGGCAGGCCAAGCGATCTCGCTTGGCCCATTATTCGAGATTATAGTGATTATTTTTTTTCCTGTTCCGATTCGGTCGCCGTAAAGGGCATGCGACTTTTGGCCCATCCAGTTGGTGACGATCGTTCAATTGTCTCTGGGGAGGCGGGGGCAGTAACGATGGGTCTAATTGCTTGCCTGTGTGAGGATACCCGATATCGAGATATCGCTAACGGCATCGGCATTGGCCCGAACTCTAAGATACTGTTGTTTTCGACTGAAGGCGCAACCGATCCTGGTTCCTATCAACGGCTGGTTGCGCAGGCAAATTAGCAAAGTCGGCGTTAGAAATGGTGACTAAACTCCCGCGCCGATGGTCACACCGACTTACCGTCTTGCTTAGGGATCTCTGGCGTTTCCAGATAGTAATGTTTGATGGCGTTGGCATCGTCATCGAGCTCATAGATGAGAGGGATGCCGGTTGGAATGTTTAGTTTAGAAATGTCGTCATCGGAAATGGCATCTAGATGTTTTACCAGCGCACGTAAAGAGTTGCCGTGCGCCGAGATGATTACTTTGTGCCCCGTACGTAAGATAGGTTCGATGGCATCGTTCCAGTAGGGTATGACACGGTCCATTGTGTCCTTCAGTGATTCGGTCGTGGGTAGTTGCGAACTGTCCATGTCGGCATATTGTGTATCGAATCGCGGATGCCGTGGATCTTTTAGGGTCAATGCCGGTGGCCGCACGTCATAGCTTCGACGCCAGATATGAACCTGTTCCGCACCATATTGTTCGGCAGTTTCGGCCTTATTTAGCCCCTGCAAAGCGCCATAGTGGCGCTCATTAAGATGCCAATCCTTATGAACCGGCACATCGGTCTGGTCCATCTCCGCTAACACGATCCGCAACGTTTCGGTTGCCCGTTTCAGTGGCGAGGTGAAGGCGACATTAAACACATAGCCAAGTGCTTTCAGAGTGCTGCCGGCTTGGCGCGCCTCTTCCCGTCCGGTTTCGGATAGATCCACGTCGATCCAACCGCTAAATAGATTCAACCGGTTCCACTCGCTTTCGCCATGACGTAGTAGTACCAGCCTATTCATAGGTCCTTTCGGCAGCCCTGCACGGGTGCAATACAGCCGCGCCCATGGCAGGTCCTAGTTATTGGGCTTGCAATCATCCCTACATTAGACATGATGCGAATATGACTCGTCTAGGGGAATCCGAATGCCCATAGATGCGCAACAGGCCGTGAGCACACCAACTGTTGCTGATGATAAAGCTGAAAGGTTGCTACAGATCATCTCGGTGTTGGCCGGTGAGATACGCCCGCACGGTCGACGCCTGCCGGTGGCCAGGTTAAACAGCGCGTTAGAGCGCGAACTCGGTTTTGACAGCCTTAGTCGCGTGGAACTCCTCACTCGAATAGAAAAAGCGTTTAGCGTACGCCTGTCTGACCAGATGTTTACTTTAGCGGAGACCCCAGCCGATCTCCTTAGACTTATATCCGGCGCCGCTGCCTCACAACCGCGAATGACTTTGCCGCAAAGCAAAGCGGACACCCTGGGTGAAGTACACGCTGTACCACAAGAAGCACGCACACTGGTCGATGCACTCGAATGGCATGTGCACAGCCATCCTGAACGGTCACATGTATATCTATGTGTCGATGACGAACAAGAACAAGCGATCAGTTATCAGGCGCTATGGCGTGGCGCCGAGGCCGTCGCCGCTGGCCTGCAACATGCCGGTCTCGGCCCGGGTGAGACAGTGGCCATCATGCTACCGACCAGCGAGGAATACTTGTTTACTTTTTTTGGCATCCTGCTTGCTGGCGGTATCCCGGTTCCCATCTATCCGCCTGCGCGCTTGACGCAAATTGAGGACCACCTGCGTCGTCATGTGGGTATTCTCTCCAATGCCGGGGTAGCCAAGCTGGTTACGGTGCCCGAAGCGAGTGTGTTGGCACGTTTGCTCAAATCACACATTGTGTCACTGCGGCGCGTTTTCACCGTCGAGGAGTTGTCATCGTCCGCACAAACGTTGGCAAGACCAACTTTGAAGCCGGACGACATCGCATTCTTGCAATACACGTCAGGCAGTACTGCCGACCCAAAAGGTGTGGTGCTTACGCATGCTAACCTCCTCACCAACGTCCGCGCCATGGGCAATGTGCTCGAAGTGGATTCCACCGACGTGTTCGTGAGCTGGTTGCCGATGTACCATGATATGGGATTGATCGGCGCCTGGCTCGGTAGCCTCTATCACGCGATGCCATTCGTGTTGATGTCACCACTGAGTTTCCTCGCGCGCCCGGCCCGCTGGCTGTGGGCGATACATCGACATCGAGCCACCCTATCTGCGGCACCAAACTTTGCCTATGAACTATGTCTGGGAAAAATCGATGAGCAAGACATCGAGGGTCTTGATCTGAGTTCATGGCGGATGGCTGCTAACGGTGCTGAACCTGTCAGCCCCGACACGCTAATTGCTTTCGCGAAACGTTTTGCTCGCTATGGTTTTCGTGAGGAGGCGCTGTGCCCGGTTTATGGGTTGGCCGAGGGGTCGGTCGGCCTGACCTTTCCACCAGTGGGGCGTGGACCGATTATCGACCGCGTCGATCGCGAGACGTTTAGGCGTGAGGGTAAGGCGATTCCCGCCGACAATGCCGAAACACAAACGTTACGATTCGTCGGCTGCGGTCACACACTTCCCGGGCACGAGATACGCATTGTCGATGTAGCCGGTCTCGAAGTGGTGGACCGACAAGAGGGGCGATTACAGTTTCGTGGGCCCTCCGCCACAAGCGGTTACTATCGCAACCCGGAAGCGAGCAATCGCTTGTTCGACGGTGACTGGTTGGAATCTGGCGACCTCGCCTATGTGGCGGACGGTGAGGTCTTTATCAGCGGGCGTGTCAAGGACGTCATTATTCGTGCCGGACGCAATATCTATCCTCAAGAATTGGAAGAGGCCATCGGCCACATCCCCGGCATACGACGTGGCTGTGTCGCAGTATTCGCGGCGACCGATGCCGTCGCGGGTACTGAAAACCTGGTGGTGTTGGCAGAAACCCAGCAAACGGATGCCAGCGCACGTGCTGAATTGGAGGCGCACATTACTAGCACTGCGGTTGACCTGGTGGGCACACCGCCGGATGACATTGTGCTGGCGGCACCGCATACCGTCCTAAAGACATCAAGCGGAAAGCTGCGTCGGGCCGCGAGTCGTGATCTCTATCAAAGCGGCAAACTCGGCGTACGCCGATATGCCCCATGGTGGCAGTTCGTACGATTTGCCGCAGCTGGCCTGCGGCCACAGTTGTACCGATCGGGTCGCCTCCTTACAGATCTCCTGTACATGGTTTACACGTGGGCATTGTTTGCGGTCGTGGCACTCATAGCTTGGCTCTCTATCGTGGTGTTACCACGACCTGCGTGGTGTTGGGCTGTATTGCGGACTACCGGTCGTTTATTGCTGCGACTTTCGGGAACATCGTTCCGAATTGAAGGCCTGGAGAACCTACCATCATCTCCATGCGTGATCGTCGCTAATCATGCTAGTTATCTAGATGGTCTGGTTTTGAGCACGGCCTTGCCGCGTGCGTTTAAGTACGTTGCCAAACATGAACTAGACGATAATTTTGTTTCGCGAATGTTTCTTCGTCGCCTCGGCGTGGAATATGTCGAGCGTTTCGATAAGCAACGTGGGATAGACGACGCACGTCGAACTGCGCAAGTCTCACGGCAAGGGCATTCGCTTATCTTCTTTGCGGAAGGTACGTTTGTACGTACACCCGGCTTGCTCCCGTTTCGCATGGGTGCGTTCGTGGCGGCGGCAGAAGCCGGCGTACCGATCGTCCCAGTAACCTTACGCGGTACGCGCAACAAGCTCCGTTGTGATCAGTGGTTTGCGCGTCGCGGCGGTGTCAGTGTAATTATCGGTGAACCCATCAGTCCCCAGGGACACGACTGGTCCGCGGCTGTAGCCTTACGTGATGCCGCCCGTAGCGAGATACTACGTCGCTGCGGTGAACCTGACCTGGCCCAGGTAAAGTCGCCCATATGAGACGGGGCTGTTAAGGCGCAATGATTAAACAACTCACAATAGCGGTCAGCGGCCAGGGTCTGCACGAGTTCACGTCTGAGGTGCAGGCAGCGGTACGCGACTCGGGCGTGACAGATGGATTGTGCACGTTGTTCATCCAACATACGTCCGCCAGTCTGATGATTCAGGAAAACGCCGATGCTTCTGCCAAGCACGACCTCGAGCGCTGGCTCAATCGATTGGTGCCGGAGGATGACTCACTATACACGCACAATGCGGAAGGGCCAGACGATATGCCAGCGCACATCAAATCCGCGCTGACTGTAACCAGCTTATCGGTGCCGATTAGCGACGGACGCTTGGGGCTAGGCGCTTGGCAGGGCGTCTATCTTTGGGAGCACCGCCATGGTGCGACCAGGCGTCGTGTTCTGTTGCACATCGGTGAATAGCTGCGGTATATGGCGTATATTTTGCATTGGATTTTCAGTCACTTGGTCCCGAGACGAACTATGCAAGCTAGCCACATAGAACAAGGTCGGTCGAAATACAGAATTATTGTGCCTTTGGTTTGCGTGTCGCTCATGACCTACGCCTACGCCGGCCAGGATGAGCAGGCGTTTGAGCAAGCCAGGCGATACACGGCCAAGGTTGTTACGAGGGTCGAGCTGCCTTTCTACGGCGATAGGAAAGGCACCACCATCGGTGCCGGTTTTGTTGTCGATGCCGATCATGGCTGGGTCATGACCAATGCCCATGTGGTGGCGCGTTCGCCTTCACAGGTGAAAGTCGCGCTTCTCGATGGTGACTACTATGTAGCACGCAAGCTCTATGTCGATCCCTACATAGACATCGCAATTTTGGAAATGGTGGATAGGCCGGCAAAGGAAGACATCGTCGCCGCGAAGTTAGATTGCGAGGAGACGCCCGCAGTTGGCCATACGGTGGGCGCCTTCGGCCATCCCTGGGATCTATCGTTTACCGGTACGCGCGGCATTATCTCCGGGATCACATCCAAGTTCACTGGCATGGCAGAAATGTTGCAAACCGATGCGCCGATCAATCCTGGCAATTCCGGTGGTCCACTCATCAGCCTAAGGACCGGCAAAGTCGTAGGCGTGAACACCGCTTCGCGACGAAGTAGTCAAAACACCAACTTCGCCGTGCCTATGGGTCACGCTTGTCGTATTCTTACTTTGCTGCGACAAGGCCGTAATCCTTCTCCGCCCGAGTTACCATTCTTTTTCTATTTGGACCTTGACGAGAATAACGAACTTGCTGTTGCCAAGGTCTTCGGGAAACACCATGGGCTTGGCCTTCAAGAAGGCGATATCGTGCGGCGGGTCGGCGGTACCGATGCTGAGATCCAGAACCGTGGACAACTCATCCATGCGTTGCGTGGTCGCTTGGATGATATCGAGCTAGAAGTGACCAGGGGCGATGAAGATATCGTAGTTCACGGGCGGCTTGCATCAGCAATACCCGTGGCTGAGCGAACCGGCGTGCTTGTTTCGGGCGTCTTGTTTTCAGGGAACCCATGGCGCGATTCACGTGACTTTGTCGATGGGCGCCCAGCCCTGATGGTGCATTACGTGGAACCCGGGTCCATCGGCGATGGCGAAAAACTGCTAGCCATGGATCTGTTGTTGGCAGTAGACAATCAACCAGTACAAACGCTCGAAGAACTATTGACCTATTTGCGCGCGGCCGAGTCCGAGAAAAACAAGGTAATACTAAAGATGGCCAGAGTAGGTAATTTGGATGACAGTATATTTGCCTACATCGAGCGCCCGTTAGAGGTGACAGGGTTAAGAGTTATCGGTGGCTCGGCGTTGTGAACTAGCCTAGAGACCCTCAACCACCACCATCTTCGAGGAGGCGGTTTCGTGGCGCAATGTGCGGGCTTCGCGATACTCCGGCGATTCGTGCCATTGCTTGGCCCTCTCAACACTTTCGAATTCCAATATTACGAACCTATTTAGCGGCCAGTCTCCCTCAAGCACCTCGGTTCGCCCGCCGCGCGCCAGGTATTTGCCGCCGTAGGCAGCAATGGCGGGCGGCGCAAGCTTTTTGTATTCCTCATATCGGTCCGGATCGTTGACCATAACATCGACTAGGACATAAGCGGCCATCGCATTCTCCAGTATGTTTCAGGCAGCTAAATGATCGACAATATAGTTTCCGGCGGCCGACCGATAACAACCTTATGATCGGTTACCACGATAGGGCGCGCTATCAGGATGGGGTTATCTACCATCATTTCCAACCACTCATCCTCGGTTCGCGAATTATTGGCAGACAGGCCTTTTCCCTTGGCCACGTTCTCACCAAACCTAATAATCTCTTGTGGTTTCTTGTCTAAGAGCGCAAGGATGCATTTTAACTCTGCTTTGGATGTAAGTGACTAACCGTTTTATTTTCCCGCGTACCAAAAACTGCGCCGCCAAGCGTGTTTTCTCAGTCTGTCGATAAGATCGCTGGACAGATCGGGCGAATCAGACACACCGGCATTCATCTTGGCCTGTGCGACATTGCGAATGCCAGGGATGACGCTACTGACGGCGCCTTGAGCAAGGATGAATTTGAGTGCAACTTGCACCATGGTTTGCTCATTGGTATCGCTTTCGGACTTGATCTTTTCCACCCTGTCGACCGTGCGCGCGAGTCGATCACCGGCGAAGTAGTTGGCCCGAAAGTCGCCTTCCGGGAATGTGGTGTCGTTGCTGAACTTGCCGGTGAGGGCGCCTTCATCAAACGGTACGCGCACGATCACCCCGATGTTGTGTTCTTCAGCCGCTGGTAGCAGTTCGGCCGCTGGCTCTTGTTCGAAGATGTTGTAGATAAGCTGCACGACATCGACATAGCCTTGTCGCATAAGATCGATCACACAGTTCTGATCGTGCTCGGGTGTAGACACACCGATGTAGCGGATCTTGCCCTGGGCCTGTAGTTCCTTCAGCGTCTCCAAGGCCCGCGGGTTTTTGTTCCAGGCCCGCGTCCACGTGTGTAGCTGTAGGATATCCACACAAGCGGTGTCTAGGTTCTCCAGTCGTTCCTCAACCTTCTGTCGCAGATAATCGGCGGGATAACGCGCATCGATATCGCAGTAAGGCGATGGTGGCCATGGCCCAGGTAGTGGGTGGATTTTTGTTGCGACGTAGACTCTTTCGGTGTGCGCCTTGAGCGCCCGCGCTATGACACGCTCGCTTCGACCCTTGCCATAACCTGCGGCGGTGTCGATAAAGTTAATGCCAAGATCGATGGCCCTGTCCAACGCCGCTAGTGACTCCCGGTCTTTCTGATTACGCCAGGCGCCGCCACCCAGCGCCCAACCACCGAAACCAATCTCGGAGATCTCGAGCTCAGTACGGCCCAGCCTACGGTATTTCATAACGTTGAGCAGGAGAAGCAGATATCCGGCGTAACATAGCGTTGCAACTGTTCTTCGCAGAAAGCAATCATCTCGTCTCTAATCGGTGCTTGGTAAGACACCATACCACTGCTCGGTTCGAGCGTCGTCGCGAACAACGGCTCATCGGGGTACAACCGTAGAATGTTACGGTGGTAGGGCGCCGGCAAACGGAAGGCGCCTAGGGTTACCGAGTGCAGGCGTTCGCTATCGAGTTGTTGGAACAGGTCGCTGAACAATCGTCGATAGTGCGCCTGGTAGTCTTGGTGGTAAATTACAGGATCGAACCGCAGACCCAGCCGCCATCCCTGGCGTTGCAATCGCACCATGGCGTCTATGCGTTTCTCCACCGAGGGTACGCCATTTTCGAGCGCGGCCGATATTTCTTTTGGTGTAAAGCTGAAGGCGACGACACAGTTTGGTAAGGGTTTTGTTCTGAGCAGCGACCGTACCTGTGTACTCTTGGTACGGAGTTCGATAAAGGCGTTGGGGTGGCGTGCAAAAAGCGGTAACACATGCTTGACAAAACCTGTGACCGGTTCCAACGCCAGGCTATCGCAGTCATAGCCAGAGAAAAACCAGATGGTTTCGCCGTTGGCTTCGCTAATCTTGGATACAATTGCGGTCTCGAAGTCTTCGTAATTGACGAAAAGCACGTAGTGCGCTGAGCGATACATGCCTTGCAGGAAGCAATAGCGGCAATCATAGATACAGTTCAGCATGTGTGAGAAGTAATAGTTGTGATTGGCGCCGATGCCGTAACCCTCGGGCGTCTTGAGGACCATGCCGTCGTGTTTTCGCGCCAGGATGAGGGCCGGACGTTGCTTCTGTAGCCTGAAATTCTGTGCCTTGGGGTTGAATACCTCGCCATAGCGCTCACAGATAATTGTTACCGCATCGCTAAAGTTCTCGCAGATCTGCCGGACGCGAGGGTGATCCGCAATCTCTCGCTCGATATAGATCGTATTGATCATGATTTAGAGAACTCGATGGGCAAGCTGTCGAGTTCTTGCCGCAGGTAACGCAGTGCATCGTTGGCGCTGGGCAAGGCGGCGAGCTCATCGCTCCACACCGTCTTCGGTGAACGGGCCTGCCAGTTCAACAGCAGGCGCCTAAGCTGGTGTTGTTCTGAGACCGTAAACCGCCAGTGTTCGAGAATCCGAGCCAGTTCACCCGGATCCGACTGAAACTCGGCTAGGCGGGCCGCAAGCGCTTTGAGTGTTTGTGTTAATACGTCAATCGTATCCAGCCGTTGTTCGATCAACGCCTGTACGGTCTTGCCGCTGACCTCTTCGGTAGGTGTGACAAGGTTGTCTGAAACGATCTTGTAACAATGCACAAGCTCGGCAGTGGTGAATCGACATGCAGTCGCATAAAAGCCGGCTGCCTCCATGTCATAGAGTCCGTTTTCGCGGTATCTGGTCTCGGGTTCATCGACAGTAATGAGGCCATCGCTAGCACAAGGGAGTTCGAACGTTAGTGGCGGATACCAGCTTCGTCCTGTGATTTGATCGGTGATCTTATGAACAAGCACGCCATCCCCGATCGCGCGCCGGCTGTGTCCGGCAATACCGATGTTGAGCCAAGCCGTGCAGAAATGATTGCCAGTTTGAGCATGCACGTAACCGGTCGCCGCCGCCGCCGCGACCTTGCCTATTCCGGAGACGATCAATGCAATGTCTTGATTGTCATAGATGGGAAACGCGTCGGCGTTACGCCGCACTAAACCGTAGTGCTCGATAAGTGGCTTGGCTTCAGCTTGTAAGGCAGTGACAAGATGAAGCATGCTAGATTACCCGTAACGGGCTTGATTTGTTACGGCTAACACCGTCACGAAGGCCTAGGTAATAACGCTGCTTCTGCCGATATTTGGTGATCTCTTCCTGCTTGTCACGTTTGATCGTGCCCTGCAGATAGATATCGATCTTCTTTATCAGCATGTCTAGTGCCGCTCGGTAATGTTGAGGCGACAGGTTCTCTTGCAAAATGTTCTCTAGCGCGATGATGCGAAATCGATCCATGGCTGGGTATCGATGGGACAACTGATCGGCATGGCCGCCGTGCTTGATGATCAACGGCCGGTCGATATAAAGCACAGGAAAACGCGCACAGATACGTAGCCACAGATCATAATCCTCGCAGGCAGGCAGATCTTCGTTGAATAACCCAACTTCGTCGAATACCGAACGGTGAATCAGAACCGATGATGGTGAGACAACGCATAACGGCAAGCAGCGTTCAAAGATGAAGCCGCCAGCCTTAGTATGTTTCTTCATCGCGTTCACGCGGGTGCTATTTCGGATCCAAATTTCGTCCGTGTGGCAGATTTTGTACTGCGAGTTAGCTGCCAACATTTCCTTTTGGCTGGCCAATTTTTGTGGCAACCACTCGTCGTCAGAGTCCAGAAACGCTAGCCAGTCTCCGCGCGCGGCTTCGATGCCGCGGTTTCGTGTATTGCTCACACCCTGATTATTCTGCCGGATATATTGAACCTGCGGAAAACGCGTACACACAACTTCTTCGGTACCATCATTCGACCCATCATCGACGACGATGACCTCCATAGGTGGTGTTGCCTGCGTTACAACGGACTGCAACGCCCGCGCCAACAATTGGGCGCGATTATAGGTTGGGACGATGACGGAGATATTCATACACGTTTGTCGGGCTCCTGCTGAAATTCACATTATACTTATCTCGCGCCGTTCTATGGGGCATTGTCATACTAATATATTTCGGGTTTAATCGATTAGTACACGCTAATCTTACCGACTACAGGTCGTAGTCCATTACTGAGGGTCATGGGCGCCTCCAAAATCCCGAGATCTGCGGTCACTCCAGCCCGACTCGCAAGAATGTCGGCCGTCAGGGGTGCGCGCAACCAGGCTCTGCAACTCGTCGACCAAACAAACAAGGCCGGTCGACTGCTTGCTGATGGAAAAAATGAAGACGCATTACACCAGTTTCGCGTCGCACTACGTAGATTGCGCACATTTCTTCGTGGCTTCGCTTCCCACCTATCGGTAACGAAGAAAATACGAAGCATCCTACGGCGGTTGGCTAAATGCACGAACGCGGCACGTGATCTCGAGGTATCGATATCGTGGCTGAAAGAGCAACGCCCGGCCCTTAACGCCCGCGAGCGGATTGGCCTAGATTTGCTGTTGGAAAATCTGGAACGTCATCGCGACAAGGCCTATGAAAGTATCCGTGATCGCGTGTTGAAAGAATGGAGGCCCATAGAAGGGGAACTAACGAAGTTCCTTAGCGGTAGGTTCAAAGATCAGCCTGTGATCCACACCTTCGCGCAGGCAAGTGCGGAGCTCGCAAGCGAATACAGTTACGAGCTAGAGATGGGCCTGAGCCGGCTAGAGCGGCAGCAAAATCAAAAGATGGCGCATCGAGCTCGGATCCGTGGTAAACGTCTGCGCTACCTACTAGAACCGATGCGTCGCACCGTACCAGGTGTCCAAGGTGCATTGACAGCGCTAAAGCGGTTACAGGACGACCTAGGTTTGCTTAATGACTTAAGTGTGTTGCTTGAACAGCTTTCGGAGGCGGCCGAGGTTTTTTCGGCAAAACGTGTGCAGCGGCTACTGGACCTGGCTACTAAGGACAATCCCAACCGTGCTCGGATACACAGTGAGATGCGCGATGACGCCCTGCCGGGGTTGTTGGCACTAGCGCGTCGTGCAAAAATTCGCAGGCAACAGGCCTTGCTTAAAGTAATGGAAGACCACGTACTAGCACGTGCTACGATCATAGACCGCGTCCGCCAAGTGGCAACCCGATTGGGCGACCACACAAACCGACCGTCGAGAACACAAGCTAAGAAGATTCCGCGACGCCAAACTCGTAGAAAGGTAACTACAAGAGCTCGCCGATCGCGCGCTGCCAGACCACGGTCTCGCTAGCAGCAGAGGAATGCGAGCGAAAGCAGCCAGTACCTCCCCCACGTTGGCAGAAGCCGACTATACCATCGCGGCTATAGACCTCGGTTCCAACAGCTTTCATATGAAAGTGGCACGCCTGCGCGATGGCGAGTTGAGCGTGCTCGACCGGTTACGCGAGATGGTGCGTCTGGCGGGTGCCCTGGATGAAGACAATCGTTTGGTTCCGGCGGCGACAGCGCCTGCCTTAGCTTGCCTGAAACGTTTCGGCGAACGCGTGCGTCACATGCCAGCCGGCAGTGTCCGCGTCGTCGGAACCAATACCTTGCGGCGCGCACACAACAGCGCTGAGTTCATCGCTGCGGCTGAGGCAGCCCTTGGACATCCTATCGAGGTGATATCCGGCGTAGAAGAAGCGCGCTTGGTTTACCTCGGCGTTGTTCAAAGTGTCGCCAACGATGGCCAACGCCGATTGGTCATCGATATTGGTGGTGGTAGCACCGAGTTAATTATCGGTGAGGGCCTACAACCGACCTACATGGAAAGCCTTTACATGGGTTGCGTCAACATGAGTGAGGCGTATTTTCCTGACGGAAAAATCTCAGGCAAACGGCTTCGTCGCGCAGGTATTGCGGCACGTATCGAGCTCGAGCCACACGAGGCGAGATTCCGACGGTTGGGTTGGGAAGAGGCGATTGGTACATCCGGCACTATCCGGGCCGTCGAGCGTATTGTGACCGAGGCAGGTTGGAGTAACGAAGGTATCACGTGGCCAGCGCTAAAACGTTTGCTTGCCGAGTTGGTTAAGGCGGAGCAGGTGGAACACCTAAAGTTGCCCGGGCTTAGTGCTGATCGGGCGCCGGTTTTTCCGGGCGGGGTAGTGGTATTGCATGCTGCGTTCGAAGCGCTTGGCATTGAACGTATGCTGCTCTCTGACGGCGCACTACGCGAAGGGCTGCTCTACGATTTGATGGGACGTATTCGCCATGAAGATGTGCGTAGCCGCACGGTGACCGCGCTTGCCAAACGACACGACGTAGATCCAGACCAGGCCGTGCGGGTGGAGCGAACGGTGCTACGATGTTTCGCGCAGGTCGTGGAAGATTGGTCATTAGGCGGTGATTTACCACAGCAATTGTTACGCTGGGCTGCCCAGCTCCACGAGCTTGGGCTCGACATTGCACATAACCAGTACCATAAACACGGCGCATATATTTTAGAGAACGCAGACCTCCTCGGCTTTTCCCGACAAGAACAGCATCTGCTTGCCGTGCTCGTGCGTGCCCACCGCCGGAAGTATCCCATAAGCGTGGTTAGGGCATTGCCAGCAAATTGGGTGCCGATCATGCAGCGGTTGATTGTCCTACTGCGTTTGGCCGTCGTGCTGCACCGAAGTCGCTCGCCCGACCCATTGCCGCCGATCGAACTAAAGGGAAAGCCAGGTTCCCTGGTAGTACAGTTCTCGAAACATTGGTTGAGAGGGCATGCGTTGACGCGAGCCGATTTAGAAGAGGAAGCAGAGTTCCTAAGGGCTGCTGACATCCAATTGAAGGTACGTTAGGCACAGGCCACAGTGCATACCCATCGTTGGCCGAAAACCGTTGCTGAAGCAAAAGCAATCCAGCAGGCATTGCGCGGGAAGGTCATTACCAAAGGCAAGTTGACAAAACTCAGTTACGTGGCTGGAATTGATGTCGGGTTCGAGCAAGACGGAAAGATAACCCGGGCCGCTATCGCCGTGCTCGATTTCCCGAGTCTCGCACTGCACGAGCATGTGATTGCACGGCGAAAGACACGCTTTCCGTATGTACCGGGATACTTGTCATTCCGGGAGGCACCGGCGGTGATTGCCGCCTGGGGGAAATTACGGACCAAACCCGGTTTGATACTGTGCGACGGGCAAGGGCTCGCACATCCGCGGCGCTTCGGGCTTGCCTGTCACCTAGGCCTGCTCGTGGATACCCCGAGCATCGGGGTTGCGAAGTCGCGGCTTATCGGCGAGCACAATGCATTGGCGCAGGACAAGGGGTCGTGGGTACCGCTTGTCGATGACGGCGAACGCATCGGTGCCGTCCTACGAACCCGTACGGGTGTGCACTCCCTCTATATTTCCATTGGTCACCGAATAAGCTTGAGGACGGCGATTAAGTACGTATTGTTGTGTACCACCAAGTATCGATTGCCGGAGACGACGCGCCACGCCCATAAGCTCGCATCTGGCTGAGCTGGCATCACCGATTACACTGAGCTGAAGGGCCCAGTCAATTTCGCGGCTTCACCGCGAGCACTGCGTAGCACTGTGCTTTTGGGCCGCGCGAGGCTGGTGGTAAACACTTGCACGGTGCCTTGGTAATTGGGCGCTGCTCGCGTACGATATCACGGGTGAAACCCTGCACAACGGCCAATTTCGCATCGAGGGTATGCCTTGAGTAATTCGCTAGAGAGCGGTTGCTGATGGAGACTACCCAGCAGTTTCTTGATGTTGCCTGGATTCTCGTGTGTGCAGCGCTGGTGATGCTGATGCAGGCGGGTTTCTCCTGCCTTGAAAGTGGCCTCGTACGTAGCAAGAACAGCATCAACGTAGCGGCGAAGAACTTCGCCGACTTCTGTGTTTCTTCTGCCATATTCTGGCTCTTCGGGTTCGCGTTCATGTTCGGTGCCACCTACGGCGGGGTATTTGGCACCTCCGGCTTTTTCTTCGATGAGACCGCCAATCCCTGGTTGATGGCGTTCTTTATTTTTCAACTGGGGTTCTGCGGCACGGCGACGACCATCGTCTCGGGCGCGGTTGCCGAGCGCATGCAGTTCACCGGCTACCTCGTGATTGCGACCGTTCTCTCCGCTGTGATCTACCCGGTTATTGGCCATTGGGTATGGGGAAGCGCCGGGGGTGCTACCCCGGGCGGGTGGCTTGAGGGCATGGGGTTTATCGACTTTGCCGGTTGTACCGTGGTCCATTCGGTCGGCGGCTGGATCGCGCTCGCCGCGATCATCATTATCGGTCCGCGCATCGGGCGTTTTGGCAAAAACGCGATCCCCATTCACGGTCACGATATACCGATAGTGACCCTGGGCGTATTTCTGTTGTGGTTCGGTTGGTTCGGGTTCAACGGCGGCAGTACGCTCGGACTCAC